>JAYSXW010000538.1:0-7812 GCA_043716935.1 Pseudonocardia sp. | reverse complement strand
TTGACCGTAGGGCACGCGGACGGTGTCAGCCGTCCGACTCGTGGCCACAGCCGGACGGGGCCGTCCAGCCGGACGAACCGGGAGGTCACCGGGATGCGGCGGACCGGGGGGCGGGCGAGCGGCATACGGTGTCGGCATGGTTGAGCCCCGGCCGGCGCGGTCCACCACGACTCTCGACGAGCAGTTGTGTTTCGCGCTGTACACGGCGTCTCGTGCGATGACGAGCGCCTACCGTCCCATGCTGGACGCCTTGGGGCTCACCTACCCGCAGTACCTGGTGCTGCTGGTCCTGTGGGAGCGCGGTGACACGCCCGTCACGGGCATCGGGAACGCGCTGCAGCTCGAGACGGGCACCCTGTCCCCGCTGCTCAAGCGGCTCGAGGCCACGGGCCTGATCACGCGCACGCGGCAGGTCGACGACGAGCGGTCGGTGCTGGTGTCGCTGACGCCCTCGGGGCGTGCGCTGGAGTCGCGTACCGCTGATGTGCAGGACCGGGTGGGCGAGGCCACCGGCATGACCCACGTGCGGATCGGCGAGCTGCGGACGACGCTGCAGCAGCTCACCGGTCAGCTGCGTGCCGTCTCCGCGCAGCGCCCCGCCTGACCCGTCGCGGCGCGGTCAGCCGCGGACGATGTCGCCCTTGAGCCCGTAGTCGAGCCCGAGGATGGTGTCCTGGTCGGCCTTGCTGACGCCGTTGATCTCCAGCGCCTTGAGGATGTCGTCGAGCACCTCGACGAACTCGTCGGGGTGCACGTTCATGCCCCGGTGGGCCTCCAGCATGGTCATGCCGGTGTAGGTCTCGCTGCCTCCGGTGACGGAGCAGAGCAGCTCGGTGACCAGTCGCGCGAGCTCGTCGTCGCTCTTGCGGGCGTGCCCGTAGCGCACCTCGGGGATGGGGTTGGCGTGGTACGGCTCGAGGATCGTCTCGGCGATCCGGCGGAACCCGGCGCACCGCTCGTAAACGGTCGAGCTGGTGGTGGTGGGCTCGATGGTGCTCGTCATCGGTCGTAGGTTCGGCTCCGTGACCGCGAGACCGCTAGACCGCTCGGGCGGCCCCCCGCTGTGGGAGCAGTTGCTGGCCGACCTGCGAGGCCGGCTCGACTCCGGGGAGTTCGCCGTCACGTTCCCCGGCGAGCTGGCGCTGGTTGCCGAGTACGGCGTCAGCCGCCACACCGTCCGGGAGGCCGTGCGCCCGCTGCGGGACGAGGGCCGGGTGATCTCCGGCCGGGGCCGGGTGCCGCGCGCAGCGGCGCCGGTGCCGATCGAGCAGCCGTTGGAGGAGATATACAGCCTGTTCTCCGCGGTCGAGGCCACCGGCCAGGTGCAGCGCAGCGTCGTGCGCACCCTCGAAGTCCGGGCCGACGGCGTGGTGGCCGCGAGGCTGGGCCTGGAGGAGTCGACGCCGCTGGTGCACCTGGAACGGCTGCGGTTCGCCGACGCCGACCCGCTCGCCGTCGACCGTGTGTGGCTTCCCGAGTCGCTGGCCGCACCGCTGCTGGAGGTCGACTTCGGCCGCACCGCGCTCTACGCCGAGTACGCCGACCGGTGCGGCATACGCGTGACGGGGGGCAGCGAGCGGATCCGCGCGGTCGTGCCCGGGCGGGCCGAGCGTCAGCTGCTGGGCATCCCGGTGGGAGTGGCGGCGCTCGCGATCGACCGGCTCGGCATAGCGGGGGAACGGCCCGTCGAATGGCGTGAGACGCTCGTGCGCGCCGACCGGTTCAGCGTCACCGCCCGGTTCGACGCCCGCGACGGCTACCGGTTCGGCCGGTGACCAGGGCAGGTCGCCGACCAGATGAGGTCGCCGACCAGATGGTGTCGACGATCAGTGCAGGTCGACGAACACGCGGACGGTCAGCCCGTCGGAGCGACGGTGCACGCGCACGAGGTCGCAGGCCCGGTGCACGGCATAGAGCCCGTGTCCGGCGTCCTGGGGGAGCGGGAGTCGGCGTCCGACCAGGGGGTCGCGGACCCGGCCACTGTCCTGCACCTGGCACACGACCTGCCCTCTGGCCGTCCATACGTTGAGCAGGCCGCGCCCGCCGGCGTGTACGAGCGTGTTGATCACCAGCTCCTGGGCGGCGAGCCGCAGGTCGTCGATCCGCTCTGGTGCCATGCGGGCGCGGACGGCGTGGTCGTGCACGAAGCGCCGGGCGGTGGACGGACCGGTGTGCGGCGTGATCACCAGGACCTCGGCGTGGCCCGGGGCAGGCGGGAGCGGGCGGTCGAACGCGGCCGCGACGGCGGTCGGGTCGGTGTAGCCGGGGCTGGCCCAGCGCTCGTCGCCCGTGGCGAGCACCGGGTGGGTACGCGTGGCGTCGATGAGCACGGGCCTCGGCAGCCGTGTGACGCCGTAGGGGCACAGGATGTGGGCGGGCACGTCGTGGAGCGCCAGGTTGATCAGCGCTTCGTGCTCGGCGCAGGCCGGGTACTCGTCGTCGTTGCGTTCCGCCCAGATCGGCTCGCCCACGATCCGCACCGGCCGGCCGCCGTGTTCGGCGACGAACGCTGTGAGCACGCCGCCGATGATGCGACCGGGGTTGCGGCCGGCGACGGACATGTCGGTGGTGCGCACACGCCTCTCCTCGGCGGCGGTCAGTGCGGAGCGGATCATCCCCAGCCCCGGCTGGGGCACCGCCACCAGCACCGGCTCGTCACGGTCGAGGCCGCCGCGGACGAACTCGAGCAGGCCTGCCCGGTAGCTCGCGGCGTCGGTGTAGAACAGCGCGTCGTGCCGCAGGGCGTCCGGCCCGCCAGGAAGGTGGGGGCGCCCCGGGAGATCTGGGGTGATGACGGGCAACCGCACTCCTCAAGGCGCGCCGGGAGTACAGAGAGTACGCGCGTCGGTGCCCTGCGCGATGCGCCCGAATGTCGTACTCCAGAGGGGGAGGTTAGCGGGCCGCTACGGACACGCCGACACCGCCGAGGGTCTGCTCCCCGTAGCGGGCGATCTCGGCGTCGAGGTCCAGCGGTTCGGTCGCCATGGCGACACCGGTGCTCAGCCGGTCGGCCGGCACCAGCCAGCTCACCTCGAACTCGATGCCGTCGGGATCGTGGGCGTAGAGCGCTTTGGTGGAGCCGTGGTCCGACGCGCCCACCAGTGCGCCCCGTTCACGCAGGACGTCGGCGATCCGGCTCAGCTCCGCGAGCGTGTCGACCTCCCAGGCCAGGTGGTAGAGCCCGACGGTCGTCCGGCCGGCGCCCGACGGTCCAGCGGCGTCACCGAGGGCGAACAGGCCCAGGTCGTGATCGTTGGTCGAGCCCTCGGCCTGCAGGAAGGCGGCGCGCCCCGGAATGTCGACGACGGTCCGGAAACCGAGCGCGTCGCGGTAGAAGGCGACACTGCGAGCGACGTCACGGACGTAGAGGACGGCGTGGTTGAGGCGTTGGACGGGCATGATTCCTCCCCCGGAAGTTACCTGAGCGATCAACATACTTCACGAAGCATGAATGCTCAACTTCCCCTATCGTCGCCACCGTGGACGACGAACGCTGGTTGCAACCCGACGAGCTGCGGGCGTGGACGACCTTCGTGGCCGCCACGTCGCTCCTGGAAAGCACGGTCGACCGCCAACTGCAGCGCGACTCCGGCATGCCGCACGCCTACTACATGATCCTCGCGATGCTGTCCGACGTCCCCGACCGGACCCTGCGGATGTCGGACCTCGCCGCGATGACGCAGAGCTCCCAGAGCCGGCTCTCGCACGCGGTCGCGCGGCTGGAGCAGCAGGGCTGGGTCCGGCGCAGCCGGTGTCCCGACGACCGGCGCAGCACGCTGGCCCGGCTCACCGACGCCGGCCACGCGGCCCTGGCCGCCGCCGCACCGGGACACGTCACCACCGTCCGTAAGCACCTGTTCGACCGGCTGACCTGCGAACAGGTCGGGCAGCTGCGCGAGATCTGCCGCAGCGTGCTGGCCGGGCTGGAGCCCGGGCCGGAGCCGACGTGCCGGCTCGATGCGTCCCGGGAGCGCTCTGGTGCCGGCCCCACGGATGGGTGACGATGGGGGCGGCGTCGATCGGGGGACGGACATGCGCAGCCTGGTCGCGGTGCTGCTCGCGGCGGCGGTGGGTGGTGCCGCGCTGATCAGCGGCTGCTCGTCGGTGGTGGCCGGCACGGCGAGCCCCGAGGGCGGGACCGCGTGCACCGTGGCTGCCGGCCCGGCCGGACCCCTCCCGCCCGACGATGCCTTCGCCGACGGCCGCGGTCGCTTCCGCCTCGCGCCGCCGCGGGGCTGGACCGCCGACACCAGCGGCGCCCAGGGCACCGCAGTGATCTTCCTCGAGCCCGGCACCGCCGGCTCGGCCGCAGGAGCGTTCACCTCCAACATCAACATCCTGGTTCTGCCGGCCGCGGCCGACCTGCCCGCCACCGTGATCGGTGCGCGCCGGGAGCTGCGGGACCTGGCCGGGTACTCCGCCACCGCAGACCGCTCCTGCCTGCTCCACGACGGCACGCCCGCCCACCTGCTCGGTGGGACCTTCGACGACCCGGGCACCGGGGTCGCCCTGCGCAACCTGCAGCTCGTCGTCGTCGCGGGAGCAAGCACGGTGGTCGTCACCGGCACCTCACCGACCGAGCGTTGGGACGCCTACGAGACGGCGTTCGCCACCTCGTTGCAGTCGCTGGATCTCACCGGTCGGTGACACGGCCCGGGTCGCCGACTGGCAGGGTGGATGCCATGGGAACCCTGGTGCTGCTGCGACACGGACAGAGCGTGTGGAACGCCGAGAACCTGTTCACCGGCTGGGTGGACGTCCCCCTGTCCGAAACCGGCGAGCAGGAGGCCCGCCGGGGCGGGGAGCTGTTGCGTGAGTCGGGCCTGTTGCCCGACATCGTGCACACCTCGCTGCTTCGCCGCGCGATCTCCACCGCCAACCTCGCCCTCGACGCCTGCGACCGGCACTGGCTGCCCGTGCGCCGTGACTGGCGCCTCAACGAGCGCCACTACGGCGCACTCCAGGGCAAGGACAAGAAGCAGACGCTCGCCGAGTTCGGCGAGGAGCAGTTCATGCTGTGGCGCCGCTCCTACGACACCCCGCCGCCTCCGATCGAGCCGGGCTCGGAGTTCAGCCAGGACGGCGACCCTCGGTACACCACCGTGCCGGCCACCGAGTGCCTCGCCGACGTCGTCGCCCGGTTCCTGCCCTATTGGGAGTCGGCCGTCGTGCCCGACCTGCGCGCCGGCAGGGTCGTGCTGCTCGCCGCCCACGGCAACTCGTTGCGCGCGCTCGTCAAGCACCTCGACGGCATCTCCGACGCCGACATCGCCGGGCTCAACATCCCCACCGGCATCCCACTGCGCTACGACCTGGACGAGGACCTGCACCCGACCGTCGTCGGTGGCACCTACCTCGACCCCGACGCGGCCGCCACCGCGGTGGCCGCCGTAGCGGCGCAGGGCCGCTGACGGGCCGGCCGGGTACGCCAGCACAGCCACCCCGCTGGCATCCCGTGGAACGGCGTGTATGAACGGAGCGTGAACGGCGGCAGAAATGTGTCGGGACAGCGCGTCGGAAGGGTCACGCCGCAGCCCGCGAACTGGCCTCCGGCGGTCCTGGCCTGCCTACGATGTAGGACGTGATGGCGTTGTGGTTCGGGCTGGTCGGGGTCGCGGCCCTGGCTCTCGGACTCGTGCTCGGTTACCGGGCCGGCCGCCGACGCATGGCCCCCGCGCCGGCGCGGGTGGAGCCCCCGCCGGGGGCTCCTGCCTCCGACCTGCTGCAGCGCGTCTTCCGCTCCGCCGACGCCGGGCTGGCCGTCCTCACCCGGTCCGGTGACGTGGTGCTGCACAACGCCCGCGCCACCGAGCTGGGCGTGGTTCGCGCCGGTCGGCTCGACGCACGGGCCGCCTCCGCGTGTCAGAAGGTCCTGCAGAGCGGCGTCGCGATGGCCGTCGACCTCTCGCCCGTCGACCACCGGGGCCGCCAGCCTGCCGCGGTACTCGCGCACGTCCGCCCACTGGGCGAGGGCTGCACGATGGTCGAAGCCGGCGACACGTCCGACGCCGTACGACTGGAGGCCACCCGTCGCGACTTCGTGGCCAACGTCAGCCACGAGCTCAAGACGCCCGTCGGCGCGATCGGGTTGCTCGCCGAGGCCGTGCTCGACGCGGCCGACGACGCCGCCGAGGTCCGCCGGTTCGGCACCAAGATCCTCAACGAGGCCAACCGCCTGGGCAACCTCGTCACCGAGCTCATCGCGCTGTCGCGGTTGACGGGCGCCGAGCGGCTGCCACAGATGTCGGTCGTCGACGTCGACGAGACGGTGCGCGAGGCGATGGCCCGCTCCCGGATCTCCGCCGAGGCGGCCGGCATCGAGATCATCGTCGACCGGCCCACCGGGCTCGAGGTCGAGGGTGATCTGACGTTGCTGGTCACGGCCCTGTCCAACCTCGTGGAGAACGCGATCGCCTACTCGCCGCGTGACGCGTCGGTGTCGGTGTCGCGCCGCCGCGCGGGCGACTGGGTGGAGGTGTCGGTCACCGACCGCGGCATCGGCATCGCCCCCGAGCACCAGAAGCGCGTCTTCGAGCGGTTCTTCCGCGTCGACCCGGCCCGCTCGCGCGCCACCGGCGGCACCGGGCTGGGGCTCGCGATCGTCAAGCACGTCCTCGCCAACCACGGTGGCGAGGTCCGGCTGTGGAGCAGCCCGGGCACCGGCTCCACGTTCACGGTGCGCCTGCCGATGTACGCCGAACCGGACGTCGACGTCGACGTCCCCGAGGACGCCGGGCCCGCCGTCCGCACCGACCCGCGTGCCGCTCCCGACGCCACGGCCACCCCGGCCGCCGGCTTCCGGCGACCCGCCGACCTCCCCGACCGCGTCGGGGGACCAGGAGGACACCGATGACCAGGGTGCTCATCGTGGAGGACGAGGAGTCCTTCGCCGACCCGCTCGCGTTCCTGCTCCGCAAGGAGGGGTTCACCACCGCCGTGGCCGGCACCGGCCAGGACGCCCTGGAGGAGTTCGATCGCAACGGCGCCGACATCGTACTGCTCGACCTCATGCTCCCCGGCATGAGCGGCACCGACGTCTGCAAGGCCCTGCGCACCCGCTCGGCCGTCCCGGTGATCATGGTTACGGCGCGTGACAGCGAGATCGACAAGGTCGTGGGCCTCGAGATCGGCGCCGACGACTACGTCACCAAGCCCTACTCGGCCCGCGAGCTCATCGCCCGCGTGCGGGCGGTCCTGCGCCGCGGTGGGGAGACCGGAAGCGAGGTCGACGGCGTCCCGGGCATCCTGGAGGCGGGGCCGGTGCGGATGGACGTCGAGCGCCACGTCGTCATCGTGGACGGGACGGAGGTGGCGCTCCCACTCAAGGAGTTCGACCTTCTCGAGTACCTGCTGCGCAACGTGGGCCGGGTGCTCACCCGGGGCCAGCTCATCGACCGCGTCTGGGGGGCCGACTACGTCGGTGACACCAAGACCCTCGACGTGCACGTGAAGCGCCTGCGCTCGAAGGTGGAGACCGACCCGAGCGTCCCCAAGCACCTGGTGACCGTCCGCGGGCTGGGCTACAAGTTCGACGCCTGACCCGCGCGTCGTCTGGTCCTGAGCACCATCGAGGTCGGGGGGCTACTACTCTGTGTAGGCAGAAGTTGCGGGATGTAACGGGCCGGGTCGCCGGGGCCTCACGACGGGCAGTAGCCTGAGCCGGTGCGCCTGGGTGTGCTCGATGTCGGCTCCAACACCGTCCACCTCCTCGTGGTGGACGCGCACCGCGGTGGCCACCCCACGCCCATGACGTCGGAGAAGGACGAACTGCGACTCGCCGAGAACCTCGACCCCTCGGGCGCACTGTCCCCG
>JAYSXW010000537.1:0-2653 GCA_043716935.1 Pseudonocardia sp. | reverse complement strand
GAAGACGTCGATGGTGATCACCCCCGCGGCGGGGTCGGTGACCGGCGTCGGCTCGACGCCGCCCGTCCCGGCCCAGGCGTAGAGCGCGGTGTCCGGCTGAAGTGTCGGCAGGTCACCAGCCGCGCCCGCCCGTCGGAAGCCGTCGCTCAATCTGGACTTCGTGATCGTGGCGGCCAACCCCGCGTACTGCGCGACGTCGGGGCGCGCCCGCGAGGAGCTGCTCGACCGCATCGTCGTGAGGAGTGAACGACAAAATTCCGCGGGGTCGGGACAGCGCTCAGACGGGGCCGCGGCGCGTGTCGAAGGTGCCGTCGCCAAAGGCGACGATCTCCACGAGCGCGCGCAGGTCCCGGCAGTCGCCGGCCTTCCCGCAGGCCCGGAAGACCGCCACGGCACGGCTGGTGTGGGTCTTGCCGCCCTGGTTCGACTCGTCCAGCACCGGTCCGGCCAGGCCAACGAAGGTGACTCCTCGGCCAGGGTCGTCGAAGGTTTCGAGCTGCACCGCCAGCGAGTCGGTCACGCGGACGCCGTCCCAGGTACGGAACTTCGACATCTTCATCCCGGCCACCACCTGGCCGCCGCCGTCGACGATCTGCGTGGTGAGCTCGATGGTGCCGGCCCCGGCGGTGAGGCGCGCCGCGTTGCCCTGACCCGCAGCGCTGCGCGCCTCCACCTCGAACTGCGGCGGGGCGGGCGGGGGCGGAGGGGGCGGCGGCGCCGCCAGGCGGTCGTCGTCCTGGGCCGGGTCCGTCCCGGCCGTGGTCGCCGCGGCCGCCGCGTCCTCCACCGACGTCGCCGTGATGGGCGCCGAAGTGGTGGGCGCCGTCGTGGTCGGCGCCGCCGTGGCCGGTGCCGGCGTCGGCGTGGGCGCCGCCGTGGTCGGGGCCGGTACCACGGCATTCGGCCTGCCGGCGCCGACGATCGACTGCTGCCCGCCGGTGTCGGGCGCGTCCAGGACCGGTGCGAGCACCACCCACAGCGCGGCGGCGACGGGAAGCAGGGCCGCCACCAGGGCGACGCCCCAGCGGCGCCTGCGCCGAGTGCGGGTCGCGACGTGCGCCGTCCGGATCGTGGGCGCCGTCACGTACGCGTCGGGCGGCTCGTGCGGTCCGGACGAGTGCGCCGGTCCGGACCCCTGCGCCGGTACCGACGTGACGCGTGCCCAGACGTGCTCCTCGGTCCCACCGCCGTCCGCCACCTCTGCCAGGAGTGTCCGCAGTTCATCCGGGCCCGGTCGCTCCTCGGGGAGCTTGACCAGCAGCCGGTCGAGCACCCCGGTCAGGGTGCCGGCCCGCGCGTAGGGGCGCGGCGGTGCGTTGACGACGGCAAGCATGGTCGACATCGACGACCCGCCGCCGAACGGCGCCACCCCCTCGACGGCGAAGTAGAGGGTCGCGCCCAGCCCCCAGAGGTCCGCGGGCGGGCCGGCGTCCTCGCCGGACGCCTGCTCGGGCGCCATGTACGACGGGGTGCCCACGACCTCGCCCGTCATGGTCAGGTCGCTGTCGCCGGCCAGGGACGCCAGGCCGAAGTCGCCGAGCTTGACCTGGTCTTCCGCCATCACCATCACGTTCCCGGGCTTCACGTCCCGGTGCACGACCCCCTTGGCGTGCGCCGCCTCCAGGGCGTCCAGAACCTGCAGGCCGATGGTCGCCGCCCGCAGCGGGGACAAGGCACCCTCCTCCTCGACCAGCTGGCTGAGGGTGCGGCCGTCCAGCAGCTCCATGACGATGTGAAGGTCGCCGTCGTCCTCCTCCTGGATGATGTCGTAGACGGTGATGGCGTGGGCGTTGGTCACCACCGCCGACGCCCGCGCCTCCTGCATCACCCGGGAGCGCGCCACGCCCGCCCCGGTGCTCGACAGCGCCGGGAGGAGACGGATCTCCTTCAGCGCGACCTCGCGTCCGAGGAGCGTGTCGTGCCCGCGCCAGACGACGCCGTACCCGCCGCGCCCGATCGCCTCGTGGACCAGGTAGCGGTTCCCGAGCAGCCGCCGCCCCGCTTCCGCGGTCTTCCCGCCCTCAGCGCTGTGCACAGCACGTCCATGAGGGGGGGGTCCTGCCAGGGCACCGCTGTGCGCAGGGGGGACCTACGCACGGGGCCAGGTCGGACGCTGCACTCCCGCGCACCTGCCACGCCCCCTCCCCGCCTCCACGACGTGGCGGCGCATCGTTGAGCAGGATCACACATCGGAACACGGACGGCAGGGCCGCAGGGTTCGGTCCGACCGTCGGCGATCTGCCGGGCCGCCGCCCGCCGCCGCCGAACGCGGCGGTGGGCTCAGCGTCCTGCTCCACCGCGGCCGGCGCGCGGCAGCCTACCCGGACGTGCCGGTGCCTCCGGAGCGGGCGACAACCGCGTGTCCGGGCGCCACCATGACCGCCGGGTTCGACGCCCGTGGCAAGCGGATCACCCGCAAGGCCAGCGGCACCACCAAGACCGGCGCCAAAGCCGAGCTGAAGGACCTGCTGCGCGACCACGACGACGGGGTGGCCCTCGCACCGTCGAGCTACACCGTCACCGAGGCCGTCCGCGACCGGCTCGCCTACCAGGCCCCCGGCAAGGTCGCGATAAGTGGACGCTGACCTGCGGCGACACGCGGGTGTAGGTACGAGTGCGGGCACAGGCTCGACGTGATCATGAGGATGTCGAA
>JAYSXW010000536.1:0-23773 GCA_043716935.1 Pseudonocardia sp. | reverse complement strand
ACCTCCGCCGGGCCGCACACCTCTCCCGCCTGGTCGGCGGGACCGCGGCCCTTCTGGCGGCCCTGCTCGCGGGACTGCTCGCCCCTACCGTGAGCGCGGCGGCCCGACGGACCGCCTGACCCGGCAGGACCGGACAGGCGAATCCGCCGGGCCGGATGCGCGTCGGTCACCGGACCGGATGCGTCGGTCACCGGGCCGGACGGCTGGGCCGAGCTGGAGTCCGAACGGCCGCAGGGCCTGCGTAGCGCAGGCGTGCACCCCGGCTCAGAGGGTGTACTCGCCCGGCGGCACCGCGGATGCGTCGGCGTGCAGGTCGGCCTCCCGACCGCGCAGCTCGACGCGGCGGATCTTCCCCGAGATCGTCTTGGGCAGCTCCGCGAACTCCAGACGCCGGATCCGCTTGTAGGACGCGAGGTGCTCGCGCGCGAACTCCAGGATCGCCCGCGCCGTCTCCTGCGACGGCTCGTACCCGGCGGCGAGCACGACGTAGGCCTTGGGCACGGCCAGGCGCACCGGATCGGGAGACGGGACGATCGCGGCCTCTGCGACGGCCGGGTGCTCGATGAGGACACTCTCCAGCTCGAACGGGCTGATCCGGTAGTCGCTGGCCTTGAACACGTCGTCGGACCGTCCGACGTAGGTGATGTAGCCGTCCACGTCGCGGGTACCGACGTCGCCGGTGTGGTAGACGCCGTCGGCCATCGCCTCGGTGTTGCGCTGCGGGTCGCCGGAGTAGCCGACCATCAGCCCCAGCGGACGGGCCGCGAGATCGACGCAGATCTCGCCCTCGACGACCCCCTTCTCACCGGTGGCCGGATCGACGAGGACGATCGGGTAACCGGGGATCGGACGTCCCATCGAGCCGGGCTTGACGGGCTGGCCGGGCGGGTTGCCGATCTGCACCGTCGACTCGGTCTGGCCGAACCCGTCGCGGATCCGCACGCCCCACGCCTTCTCGACCTGCTCGATCACCTCCGGGTTGAGCGGCTCCCCCGCGCCGACGACCTTGGTGGGCGGGTGGGCCAGCACGGACAGGTCGGCCTGGATGAGCATCCGCCACACCGTCGGCGGGGCGCAGAAGCTGGTGACCCCGCAGCGATCGAGGACGGCGAGCACCGAGGCGGCGTCGAACTTCGCGTAGTTCATGACCAGCACGCACGACTCGGCGATCCACGGCGCGAAGACATTGCTCCACGCGTGCTTGGCCCACCCGGGGGAGGAGATGTTGAGGTGGACGTCTCCACGTTCCAGACCGATCCAGTACATCGTTGACAGGTGCCCCACCGGGTAGGACGCGTGCGTGTGCTCCACCAGCTTGGGCTTCGCGGTGGTGCCGGAGGTGAAGTAGAGCAGCAACGTGTCGGAGCCACGGGTGACGCCGTCGGGGACGAACTCCGCCGGGGCGGCATCAGCGCCGCCGTAGTCGAGCCACCCCGCGGGCGCCCCCCTGACGGCAATCCTCGTGTACTCGCCGTCGACCCCGTCGAACTTCGACGCCTCCGCCCCTCCCACCACCACGTGCTTCGCGGCGCCGCGGTCGAGCCGATCGCGCAGGTCCGACGCCGTCAGCAGCGTCGTGGCCGGGATGACGACCGCGCCCAGCTTCATCGCCGCGAGCAGCGTCTCCCACAGCTCGACCTGGTTTCCCAGCATCATGATGATCCGGTCGCCCCGGGAGACGCCGTGGCCGCGCAGCCAGTTCGCCACCCGGTTCGACCGCTCCGCCAACTCCGCGAAGCTCCAGTGCGCGTCGCTGCCGTCGCCCTCGACGATCCACAACGCCCGCGCGGCGCCCCGCTCCGGGTCGGCGGCGACGGCGTCGAAGTGGTCGAGCGCCCAGTTGAACTCGTCGATCCGCGGCCACCGGAAATCGCGGTACGCCGTGGCGTAGTCCTCCCGGTGCGCCACCAGGAACTCGCGGGCCGCGTAGAAGGCCTCCGCCGACGGGTTCATGCGTCCTCCTCGATCAGCCGCTCTGCCGTGCTGCACCCTAGTGATCAGCAGCGGCGCCGTCGCACCTCCGATCGGACAGGGAGCGACACCGACG
Source organism: Pseudonocardia sp. (assembly GCA_043716935.1). Taxonomy (GTDB): domain Bacteria; phylum Actinomycetota; class Actinomycetes; order Mycobacteriales; family Pseudonocardiaceae; genus Pseudonocardia. The sequence continues at coordinate 21,726 of JAYSXW010000536.1, read as the reverse complement.
CCGGACAGCGAGCGCTACCACCCCGACGCGCCGGACGCCGACGCCGACCGCGGGTCGGGCCCCACGGTTCCGGAGTGATCCGGATACCCGTCCGCCCCCTGCTCGCGGCCACTCCCGGCGCGCTGCTCCTGCTGGGTTGCGGGGCGCCGTCGGCGGCGGCCCCACCCGCGTCTGCGCCGGCGACTCCCGCGGCGTCTCCATCGACGGCGACCCCGACGTCGCGGGCCAGCACCACGGCCGGTGGCACCGGGGAACCCGACCGCGCCGTCCCGCACGTTGCCCCCACGTCCCCGTCACAGGCACCGGCCGAGGTTCCCGCCACAGCCCTGCCCTGGCCGCCCGGTGACGCCGCGGCCCGGCAGCGGGGTGTGGACGGTGGAGCCCGGCCCTGGCTGCTCGATCCGTCGGAGGTCGCGATCGCCTACGCCACCGCCGTGCACGGCTGGGCGGACCCGGAGGCCTACCCGGGCCCGGGGGGAACGTCCGCGACGGTACCGGCGACCGACGGGCCACCCTCGTCCTCGCCCAGCCGGGCCGCACGGGCTCGGACGGAGTCTGGGTCGTGACGGCGGAGCAGCCGAACTGATCACACCCGCGGGTAGCGTGACGGTGCACCGAACCCCGCCCTCGGGCGCCGGGCGCGCCACGATCTCTCCGCCCATCCGCGTCACCAGGCCGTGGACCAGCGCCAACCCGATCCCGCCCGCGCCAACGGGCCGGTGGCCGCGGTAGCGGTCGTGTAGCGCGCCCCGCTCGAAGACCACGGGGTAGTCCTGCGCGTCGAGCCCCGGGCCGCCGTCGCGCAGCTCCAGCGCGGCGCCGTTTCCCGCGCCGTTTCCCGCCCCGTCCGACGTCCCGTGCACCGCGAGCACCATGGGCGCCCCGGCCGGGGTCACGCGCAGCGCGTTGTCGGCGAGCCCGTCGAGGACCTGCCGCAGCCGTCGATGATCGGCGACGACGGTGACCGGCCCGCCGGGCACCTCGAGCACGAACGCCACCCCGGCCCGGTCGCACCGGTCGCGCCACACCGCGGCGGCGTCGACCGCGAACGCCGCGAGGTCGACGGGCGCGAGGTCGATGCGGAAGTCGTCGGCCCCGGGGCGGGCGAGCTCCAGCAGGTCGGCGACGAGCCGGTCGAGCCGGTGGGCCTCGGCGAGGATCGTGGCCCCGGCCGGGGCGACGTCGACGCCCTACCCCGTACCGCCGTCAGCGGCGTGCGCAGCTCGTGCGAGACCGACAGCAGGAACTCCCGTTGCCGCCCCTCGCTGCGCGAGAGCGTCGGCCAGCTCGTTGACGGTCGCGGCGACCTCCGCCACCTCGCTCGGCCCTTCCACCGGTATCCGTACGTCCCGCCGCCCGCCCCGCAGCTCGTGCGCGGCGGCCGCGGTGCGCCGCAGCGGCCGAGCCAGCAGCCGGCCCACGCCCGTGCCGACGACGAGCGCCACGACCGCGCCGGTGAGCAGCGAGAACCCGAGGTTGCGGCGGATCAGGCCGCTGCCCAGCAGGCCGGCGTCGGAGGTGCGCAGCAGCGCGAACGCGCCTGAGTCGGTGGGCCGAGCCTCCACGAGCCAGACCGAGCCGTCGACCTCGACGACGGCCGACACGACCTCCCCCCTCGTCGCCCGGTCCGCGCCCGCACGCTCCAGGATCGTCGCGACATCACCCGCCGGCCGGCCCCGCCCCAGCAGCGCGACCGTGATGTCCTGCCCCTGCAGCACGTCGACCACCCGGCGCAGCCCGACCGTCCCCCGCACGGGACCATCGCCGGACGTCAGTTGTGCGGCGACGACGTCGGCCTGCTGCGCGAGCACGTCACGGGTGACCTCCCGGGCGGTCACCGACACCAGCCGCAACGACGCCAACGCCGCCACCCCGACCGCGACCATGGCCACGAGCAGGCATGCGGCTGCGGTCCGCCGGGCCAGCGACGACCGCCGGCCGGGACCACGCCCGGTCATCGGCCCTCCTCCGCCGCGTACCCGACGCCCCGGACCGTCCGCAGCGGGCTGGCCGGCCCGAGCTTGGCCCGCAGTTGGGCGACGTGCACGTCGACGGTCCGGGTCCCGGCCACCGCCGCATAGCCCCACACCGCGGCGAGCAGCTGCCCCCGGGAGAACACCCGACCCGGGGCCCGGACGAGGTGGGTGAGCAGGTCGAACTCGGTGGAGGTCAGGGCCACCTCCGTGCCGTCGACCCGGACCCGCCGGCGGTCGACCTGCACCTCGACCTCCCCGACCACGAGGACCTCCTCCGCGCCCGGCGAGCTCCCGGCCCGTTGCAGCACCGTCCGGACCCGCGCCACGAGCTCCCGCGGGCTGAACGGCTTGGTCACGTAGTCGTCGGCACCCAGCTCCAGGCCCAGGATGCGGTCGATCTCGTCGTCGCGGGCGGTGACGAACAGGACCGGCGTCCAGTCCTGCTCCGCGCGCAGCCGCCGGCAGACCTCGACGCCGTCGAGCCCCGGCAACCCGACGTCGAGTACGACGGCGAGGCCCGCGCGATCCCGGGTCCGCGGGTCCGGCCCCGGTCATGTGCGCAGATCGTGCCACCCGTGCAGCGGAGTGGCTCCGCTGACGTTCACCCTCAGCGGAGTCACCCCGCCGACTCCTGGGTGAGGTCCCGCTCGAGCTGGTCGAGGCTCGTCTCGATGCCGCCCAGCGGATCGCCGGAGGGGCCGGGGGCGCCGACCGTGCCGACCGACACCGGCGCGTCGGCCCCCGGGAGGGAGTCGGCCCCGCTACGACAGCCGCCGAGCGCGAGCGCACCGACCAGTACCGCCATGATGGCGACCCCTCTCACGTCGCACAGTCCGTCGCCTGGATGTTCTCGACGTCGGTCTTGAACGTCGAGAGCTGCTCCAGCCGCGCCGGACGCGCCTGGACCCGGGCGTCGATGAGGTCGGCGGTGGAGGCGTACCCCGCCGCGCGGGCCTTGTCGGCCTTGGCCTCGAGCCACGCCGTGGAGCCGCGGGTGTCGGCGCCGGCTCCGATGCGGTCGACGAGCCGGACGATCCGGTCGAGCACGGCGGATACCCGCACGGTGCAGAACGTGCTGGCGGCACGCGGGGTCGGAGTTCCATCGGCGGTCGCGGCGCCGGCGAAGGCGGTGCCGGCGAGCAGCAGACCCGCCGTCGCGGCGGTGGCGGCGAGTCCGGCGATCCATCGGGTCGTGCGCATGGTGTCCTCCCGTTCGGTGTGCGGCCGGGGTGGCCGGACACCCATGACGATGCCGGGCGGGCGTCCGGACGCCGTGCGGGCCACGTTCGGATCAGGTGAGGGGGTCACTGCTTCGGGTGAACACCGTGCTGAGGTGCTGCGTTGCGGGGCCGGGCGGCGATCTTCCCCACGAGCGGCGCACGAACGGCCGCCAGGGCGAAGGAGTCACGACATGAGCAGCGATACGAACGGCGGGCCGACCACCGCCACCGTCAGCCAGGACATGTTCACCGTGCTGCAAGGCCAGCCGGCCCCGGTCGTCACCCGCTGGACCTACACGCGCGACGACCCCTTCGCCGTCGCCCTCACCGTGCGGACCGAGGACGACCGGTGGGTCGAATGGCTGGTCGCCCGCGACATCGTCGTCGAGTCGCTGTCGGGACCGGCCGGCGAGGGCGACATCCGGATGAGCCCGCAGGTCGTGCAGGGCCACGACATCGTCGAGATCGAGATCCGCTCCACCGACGGCCGGGCCGTCCTGGAGGTCGACCTGGACCTCCTGGAACGCTTCGTCGAGTCCAGCACGGCTCTGGTGGCCCTGGGCGACGAGTCCCGCCACATCGACCTGGACGGGGGGATCGCCACGCTCACCCGCAGTTGCGCGGAGTAGGCCCCGTCACAACCCGGAACCGGGGCCGGTGTCGCCGCGCCCCGATGCGGATGCGGCGGTGCCCGCCGCCTGGCGGCTGGCGTCGAGACGCGCGGCCGGGTCGCTGTCGGCCCAGTCCTCGGGCAGGGCTGGATCGGCGTCGGCACCGCTCACCCCGCCGCCCCGCAACTCGTCGCCGGACTCGCGCAACCGGTGGCGGGGCTCGCTCCCCTCCGCCAGCGGAGGAGCGCCCATGACGAGGAACTCGCCGTCATCCTCGATGTCCCGCAACGCCTCCTCGACGGCCAGCTCAGCTGTCGGGTCCGACGCCAGCACGGCGTCGAGCTCCGGGTCGGCCAGCGCCGGGGAGTCGGCGACGGACGGTTCCAGCTCTACGGGCGAGCCGTCGTCGGTGATCTCGTGTACCGCCGCTTCCTCGGCCGACGCGGCGCCGCCGTCGATGCCGACGTCCACCCCCGCCAGCGCGTCGGGTGTCTCCAGCGCGGCACCCTCGTCGGCGATCGTGATCCGCCCGGACCGGTCCGGGTCGAGGGCCACCTCGCCCTGCTCGCGGTGCAGGCGCTCGTCGAGGGTGTCGCCTGCACGCATACCGCGGCCGGTCATGGCGTCGTCATCGAGCACGAACGGCCGGTCCGGCGGCACGTAGCCCGCGTCGAGAGCGTCGAGATCGCCGGCCGGGCCCTCCATCATCTCGTCGTTCTCGAGCTGCACGGACGCGCCCAGGTCGGGCGCCTCGGGCTGGTTCTCGTCTTCTCGCTGAGCCACCGGGGCCTCCTGTGTGGTCGGAACGCTCGATTACCCCGACCGGCGCAACGCCACACCCGCTAGGTTCGTGCTTCTCGACGGCCGGGAGGGGCACGATGACCGTTCCGCGCACCCGTGACGCCGCTGTCACCCGCCACGCGCTGCTCACCGCCGCACGGGAGCTGTTCGCCGCCGACGGCTTCGACGCCACCACCGTGCGGGCGGTGTCCGATCGGGCCGGGGTGAACCAGGCCCTGCTGTTCCGCTACTTCGGCAACAAGGAGGGCCTGTTCGCCGAGGCCGTGCGCGGCCAGGCCCTGGAGCTGCTGAACGACACACCCCGCGCCCACCTGCTCGAACGTGTCGTCGACGCGGTGCTCGACACCCGCGGCGCCACCTCCGCCGAGCCGTTCCTCGCCGTGCTGCGCGGGGCGGGCAGCACCGGTGGCACGCATGTCCGCGCCGAGCTGGCCGAGGCCTACACCTCGGCGTTCGCGGACCTCGTCGACACCTCCGACCGCGGCGACGCCGAGGCCCGCGCCGCGCTGCTGCTGGCCTGGCTGCTGGGGCTGACGTGGATGCGCACGCTGTCGGGCTCCGGCCCCGACCCTCGTAGTCGGGAGCACGTCCTCCGGACGGCGCGGGCGCTGTTGGCGTGATCCGGCCTACCCACGCCGTGAGCCGAGCGGTCAGCTCCAACAGCCGCACCCGGTCCGCCGGCGCCTCCCGCGTCCGGGGCAGGGCCGGTCCAGCTCCGCGACCGCACCGGGTAGCCGATGCGGGGTCAGCCCGGGAGGATCGTCCGGTCGAGCAGGGTGTCGATCACAGCCGCCACCCTGGCAGGTCAGCCGGTGGGAAACGGCTCCGCCACGCGCCGGGTGTGCACGTTCACGCCGTCGCGCGGCCGCCCGCCTGACCGGTCGGCCAGCCGCAGGCACGTCTCGACCCACAGGTTGAGCTGGGTCTCCTTCGCCAGCGGCACCCGGTTGTAACAGGAGGTGGGAGAGGACGTCGCCGGGCCGTGCCCACGACTCGATCTCGAACCGCATGCCACCATCCTCGTCGCGGGCCCGGCACTCGATCTGCCCGGCCTCGAGGTGGCCACGCAACGTGGCGAGGCGGAACGCCGTCGGCGACGCCGTGATCACCCGGACCGGGCCGTCCCACGGTCCGGGCACGTGGATGACGAACTCGTCGCCGACGGTCATCGATCCCGCTCGCCGCGGGTCTTGACGAACACCGCCATGTCCGACGGGGCACCGCGGTTGGGCTCGCCGGCGAAGGCCGCCATCAGCTCACGCGGCGAGGTCATCGGGACGAGCTCGGCAGACGTCCGATCAACTACGACGAATCCGACGGCCCGCCGCGCGTCACCGACGGCTGGCACCGGGACCGGTGGTGTGTCGAGCTGGGTCACGAAGCCCCGGGCGAGCCCGAGCCGCACGGCCTGGTCCGCACGGCCGACGACCTCGTCAACAGCTACGAGTTCTGCGACCCCCGGATCCTGCGGGCGGCCTACCATCACCCCAGCGACCTCGTCCGGCGCGACATGCTGCTCGAGAGCCGGTTCCTGCGGTTCCGGTTCCTGATGGGCGTGCGCATCACCGGCCAGCACGACGAGATCGCCGACGGCCCGAACGGGCCCGAAAGCCGGATCGGCTGGAGCCACCAGACCCTGCGCGGGCACCTGGAGCAGGGCCTGCTCACCCACCAGATCGCCAAGGAACTCGACACCGGACGCGTCGAGTTGCGGATCATCGCGCACTCCCGGCGGGCGGAGATCCGCAACCCGCTGTTCGCGCTCGGGTTCCGACTGTTCGGACGGCAGACGCGGCTGCAGTTCTACCGCCATGCCCTGCGGCGACTCACCGCGATCATGATCGACCCGCCCGAGCCCCCCACCCCGGATGTCGACGGGGTGGTCCGCGCCCCGAGCGGCGTCGCGGCCGGCCGGTTCGAGGCGCTGACGCTGCGCTTCTTCCACCCCGGCCGCTGACGCCGCACCAGCCAGCCGGCGGGTACGGGTCGGCCCGCCGGCTGGCCCGCCGGCGGATACGGTCAGCCCGCCGGCGGGTACGGGGAGGCCTTGAGCGCCGTGGCCAGGTGCGCCGCGTTCGCTGCCACCGTCGAGATCGTGGAGGTCACCTTGTCCGGGGTCTTCTCGAGATCCTTGTAGTCGATCTTCTGCATGGCCTCGCCGTTCCAGTACACGCCGCCGTTCGCCGGCACCGTGAAGCCGACGTCGTTGAGGCCCTGGAAGACATCGGCGGTGATCTTGTGTGCGCCGTCCTCGTTCCCGACGACGGCGATGATCGCCACCTTCCCGAACGTCAGCAGCCTGCCCTGCCCGTCGGCCTCGGAGAGCTCCGCGTCAAGCCGCTCCAGGACGCGTTGCGCGACGCTGCTCATGTGGCCCATCCAGGTGGGGGTGCCGAACAACAGCACGTCCGCCGCCATGATCTTCTCCCGGACACCCGGCCACGCGTCGCCGTCCCCCATGTCCTTCTCGACGCCCGGGCGGATATCGAGGTCCACGAGCCGTACGGTCCCCGCGGATGTCACGCCCTGCTCGCCGAGAGCGTCCACGATCTGGTCGATCATGAGCTGGGTGCTCGAGTCGGCAGGCGACGGGGTCAGGGTGCAGTTGACGGCGAAAACAGTGGGTGCGCTCATGTCATGTGATACCCGGGGTCGCGGTGGCGAACCGTGTTTCGGCTCCACCACCAGGGGCATTCCTGCGTCCGTGCGGCCCTTCGACGACATCTCCCGGCTGGAGAGCGCCACCGCGCTCGACCGGCCCGCCACCGCGATCCGCGCCGTCGTGCAGCGGCTGCCCCAGCCGCACCTCAGCACACACACGCGCCGGTCCTGGCGCCACGCACCGGTGACCCGACCCGCACCATCGCCACCCTGGCGGCTGCTCAGTAGCGGCAGCCCAGGACCTGCATCGACCGGTCCGTCACCTCCACCTTCTCACCGGGCCCCGATGGCTCCGCGACGTTCGCGAGCAGGGGGTCGGCAGTGTCGATGACGACCTCCCAGAGCCGGCCGTAGGACTCGTCGGGCAGCGTGAACGTCATCGCCTCGTAGTGGGCGTTGACCAGGAGCAGGAACGAGTCGTCGACGATCCGGCCCCCGAGCAGGTCGCGGTCGGGGATGCCGCGGCCGTTGAGGAAGATCCCGACGCTGCGGGCGTCGCTTGCCCAGGCGTCGTCGGTCATGTGCTCCCCGTCGGGTCGCAGCCACGCGATGTCGTCGATGCCCTGACCGCGCAGCGGGCGCCCCTGGAAGAAGCGCTGCCGCCGGAAGATCGGGTAGCTGGCGGAGCGCGGATCCGTGTGCCAACACCCGCCGCTGCCGATTTGACCGATGCTCGTGAAGGCGGTCCGTGGCCGGGGGCCGATCGCTCGAACTAACGGTCGAGGGTGGCACCGGGCCGGCGCGGCCGGGTTCAGGCCGCGAGCTGGAGACGGCCCGTAGACGTCAGCCGGGCCGGTACCCGCTGGCCGGCAGTCCCGGCGAACGCGGGGGCGATCAGGCCGACGCAGGCGAGACGGTGCGCGGCGGGCTGGTCGCAGCACGAGCGGCCGTCGAGGAACAGGTCGGCCCCGGCGCCGCAGGTCAGCTCGGCCCCGCCGGCCGCTACGGCACGAAGGATGGCCCGATCACGGGCGGTGGTGGTGATGTCCATGGCGCACTCCCTCGGGTGGACGGTGGCCCTGTGCCACGCGAGAAGCGTCCGCCGGCACGCTCACTCGCACCATCACCACGCAGGCGACACATCCGGTGCAGCCGAGTGAGAAGAATGTCACCGCCGGGCAAGCCGCCGCCCGACCGCCGGCCGCATGCTCTCGCACGGGACTCCGGCCGAGCCCGGGGTGGTGGCGGCCGCTCGGGGTCGGGTCGTCGGCAGCCGGTCAGGGCAGGATGCGGTAGCGGTGCCAGCCGTCGTCGTGCCTCACGAAGCGGGTGCGGGTCGGCGGGGTGTGGTCGGTGCCGGCCTGCCAGAAGTCCAGCTGGTGGGGTAGGAGCCGGATGCTGGTCCAGCTCGGCGGCATCTCCCCCACCCGGCCCGCGGCGAAGGCCCGCTCGACCGCCCCGGGTGCCACCGCACGGTCGGGCCCGACGAGCCCCGGGAGCAGCTCCTCGTAGGCCCACGCGAGCCGTTGCAGAGGCTCCGGCCGGGTCGGGAACGCCGCCCGCGACACGGCATCGTCCAGCTCGGCCGCCGTGCCGTGCAGCACCACCTGCCGGCCCGGCACCGGCCAGTGGAACACCCCCGACACCCGCGGGTTCACGACCAGGTCGGCCGTCTTGCCCGTCGGGCGCGACGAGTGGAACCGCAGCGACTCCTGATCGACGGTGGTGATCACCACGGTCCGTGCGTGCGGCACCCCGTCGGCGTCGGCGGTGGCGAGGGTCATCGTGACGGCCACCGAGTCAGCGGCCGCCGTCGGCTCCACGGTCGTGACCACGGCCGCCGTCGGCTTCACCGTCGTCGCAGCGGCTGTCGTCGCAGCGGCTGTCGTTGCAGCGGCTGTCGTCACAGGCACAGCGCCGGCCTCGGCGATCCAGCGCCTCAGCACCTGCAGGGGATGGCCGGTCAGCTCCTCAGGCACCGGCCGTGTCACCCGTGTGCACCATCAGCAGCACCGCGCGTTCCGGTCCGACCCGGCGGAACCGGTGCGGCACCCCGCCCTCGACGGTCATCGTCTCCCGGGGGACGAGCACCGTGGATCTGGCTGCGGGTTCACCGAGTTCCACCTCGACCGTGCCCCTGACGACGTAGAGCAGCTCGCGCCGGTCGTGTCGGTAGAACTCCTCGAACCCACCGGGCAGCGCGCTGAGCTCGGTGAGATCGGCACCGGGGGTGTGCAGCAGCAGCCGCGCCTCCCCCTCGACGGCCGATCCTCCGACCGGCCCCGCGGCCCGGGCGAGCAGCGCCTGCTGCGTGGTGCCCAGGGCGCCGGCGATGCGGAACAGCGAACGCATGGACGGACGGGTGCGCCCCAGCTCCAGCTGCGACAGGAACGGCTGCGACAGACCCGCCGCCGCCGCGACCTGCACCAGCGTCAGGCCGCGCTCGTGCCGCTGCGCACGCAGCGCGCGGCCGAGGCTGGGGTCACCCTCGGGGAGGGTCATTCACACGTCCGCTCGGGGTCGGAAACAGAGCCGTAACACGAGGTGCCTACGGTACCGTCAATAGTAGCTGGATCAATAACGCGCAGCTAGGAGCATGTGTGGGCGAAGTCGCCGCGATCGGTGAGCCCCACCAGGCCGCGCATCTGGCCGGGCAGCAGGTGAGTGGGCTGCGGGGAGTCCGGCTCCTCGACGGCACGATCGCCGACGTCCTCATCTCCGGCGGCCACATCGGCGTCGGCGGCGTGAGCAACGGTGGCGCGGGCGATCGGGCCGGCCCGGCGCTGGACCTCGACGCCACCGGCTGGCGGGCGCTGCCGGCCACCGTCGAGCCGCACGCTCACCTGGACAAGGCCCTCACCGCGCCCCGCACCGACCCCGGCGCCGGCAACGACCTCTGCACCGCCATCGCCCAGTGGCGCGCGATTCTCCCCGCCATCGATGCCGCCGACATCCACACGCGCGCCCTGGCCGCGATCGCGCGGTACGTCGCCCGCGGCACCACCACCATCCGCACCCACGTCGACATCCCGCCCGACGGCGACCCGTTCCGCGGCGTCGACGCCCTGGTCGCGCTGCGGGAGCAGCTGCGCGGGCGGGTGACGCTGCAGGTCTGCCTGCTGGCCGGCGCCGAGGTCGGTGACGCCGAGGTCGCCGAGGCCGTCGCCCGCGGTGTGGACGTCATCGGCGGCTGCCCGCACCTCGCCCCCGACCCCCACCACGAGATCACCCGAATGCTCGATGCCGCCGAGCGCCACGGGCTGCCGGTCGACCTGCACGCCGACGAGCAGCTCGACGTCACCCTGCCCGATCACGGCTTCGACGTCGTGGAGCTGGCCCGGCAGGTGCTCGCCCGCGGTATGGAGCAGCGGGTGACGGCCAGCCACTGCGTGCGGCTCGGCGCACTGCCGCCCGAGCGGCTCGCGCCGGTGCTCGATCTCATCGCCCGGGCCGGGCTCGGCATCGTCACGCTCCCGATCACGAACCTCTACCTGCAGGCCCGCGACCTCACCCACGGCGCCCCACGCGGGCTCACCGCGGTGCGGGCACTCCTCGACCACGGCATCCCTCTCGCCGCGGGCGCCGACAACCTGCGCGACCCGTTCAACCCCGCCGGCAGCGCCGACCCGTTCGAGACGACATCTCTGCTGCTCACCACCGCCCACCTGCGCGCGGACGAGGCGCTCACCGCCGTCACCTCCGGCGCCCGGACGGTGCTCGGACTGCCGCCCGCCGGCACCGCGCCGGGCCAGCGGGCCGACCTCGTGCTGGTACCCGACGGCGACCTCGGCGACGTCCTCGCCGGCGCCACCACCGCCCGGATCGTGTTGCACGGCGGCCGCGTCGTCGCCGACACGCGTGTGCAGCGCACCGTCGACCTGCCGGCCTCGGCGTGGACGCGGCCCACCGACCACGTGCTGACCGTCACGTTCTGACCTCCCTGTTCTGAACCTCCCCGGCCCGACCGTCCCGGCCCGCCCGTCCAGCCCGACCGTCCCAGCCCGACCGTCACGAGGTGACCACCGTGCTCACGTCCCCCTGCTCCCACCGGGCCCTCCCCCGACCGCTTCTGCCCCCGGTCGGTCCGGGCCGGTCCGGCGGAGGTGCGACGTCGTGACCGCCGTCCGCACCGTCGCCGACCGCACGGCCGCCGTCCTCGCCTCGCTCGACGGGGTGGCGTGCTCCACCGACCCGGCGCAGCTGGTCAAGGTGTCCTCGGACTGGTCTCGCATGTCACCGGTCCTGCAGGAGAAGGTCCCGGAAGGCCGCTACGTCGCCGACGCCGCGGTGCGCCCGGCCACTCCCGAGCAGGTGGCGCAGGTGCTGAAGATCGCCTACGAGCACGACGTGCCGGTCACCCCGCGAGGCGCCGGCACCGGCAACTACGGTCAGGCCACCCCGTTCGACGGCGGCATCCTGCTGGACCTGCGCGAACTCACCACGGTCACGGTCACCGGCGACACGATCACCGCGGGCGCCGGTGCCCGGTTGACGGCGATCGACCGGGTCGGCCGAGCCGCCGGCCGTGACGTCTGGATGTACCCGTCGACGAAGAACTCCACGATCGGCGGGTTCGTCGGCGGCGGTAGCGCCGGCACGGGCACGATCGTGCACGGCACCACCACCGACGGTTTCGTCGTCTCGGCGACGGTGGCGCCGATGGACGGCAGCGGCGAGCTGTTCACCGTCTCCGGCGACGACCTCGCCCCGTTCCTGCACACCTACGGCGTCACCGGCGTGCTCGTTGAGCTGGAGGTGCGCAGCGACCCGGCGCGCGACTGGACCGCCGTCTACACCGCATTCGACTCCTACGCCGACCTCGTGGCCGTGCACCGGACGCTGGCCGACATGGCGCCGCGCCTGGCCTCCGGCGACGACCCCGCGCTCGTGCCCACCCTGCCCGCGCCGGTCGCGCTCGACCCCGCACGGTTCAGCCTGCGCGTCATCGCCGCGACCCCCACCGTCGACGAGCTGTCGTCCCGGGTCCGCGCCGCCGGCGGTGACGTCGTCGCCACGTTGGACGACTACGCCGAGTCCGATCGGCTCTCGGGCATGTCCTACAACCATCCCGTCTACTTCCTGCAGCGCGCGCACCCGGCGTCGAGCTGGTTCCACATGGAGACCGGCGGCAACCCGATCTGGGACGACCCCGACGCCGTCCGCGCCTGCTACGACGGGCCCGTCCACCTGCACCTGGAGCTGTTCGGCCACGGGCCGGGCGCGATGGTCGTCGCGGAGTACACCGGGGAGGCGGACCTGCTCGCGGGCATCCCGCGGATGGAGGCGCTGGGCATGGGGGTGCACTCGCCGCACCAGTGGTTCGTCGACCGGAACGTCGAGCTCGCCATCTCCACGGCCCGTCGCACCGACCCGAAGGGCCTGCTCAACCCGGGCAAGCTCACACCCGAGCCGCCGGTGGACTCCCGCGTCAACATCGGTGTCCTCTGATGCGCTTCGAGGACCTGACTTCGGCCCAGGTGGCAGCGCTGCCGCCCGACACCGTCGCCGTCCTCCCGCTCGGCGCGATCGAGCAGCACGGCCCGCACCTGCCGCTGTCCACCGACCTGGTGTGCGCGGGTGAGGCCGCCGCGGCCGCCGTCGCCCAGGCGGTGCAGGACGCCCGGGCGTCGGTCGTGCTGCTGCCGGCGCTGGCCTACACCAAGTCCGACGAGCACCACCGCTTCCCCGGCACGATCTGGCTCTCCTGGGACACGCTCATGCGCGTCCTCGTCGACATCGGCCGCTCGCTCGCCACGTCCGGGATCAGCCGGTTGCTGTTCGTCAACGGTCACGGCGGCAACTCCGCGCTCGGCCAGGTGGCGTGCCGGGAGCTGCGACGGCAGTTCGGGCTACGCACGTTCTTCGCGCACCTGTCCGTGCCCACCGACCAGGGCGGATCCGGCTCGGCGCCGTCGGAGTTCGGCATGGGAGTGCACGGGGGCCACGGTGAGACGTCGCTGATGCTGCACCTGCGGCCCGAACTCGTGCACCTCGACCGGGCCCGGGAACGGGTGCCGACACGGCTGCGCGAGTTCGACCTCATCGGCTTCGGCAAGCCCGTGTCCTTCGGCTGGACCAGCGACGACTTCGGCCCCGACGGCCACATCGGCGACCCCACCGACGCCTCCGCCGACGAGGGCGAGGCGTTCTTCGACGCGGCCGTGCGGCAGCTCGTCGAGGTGATCGTCGAGGCGTCGCGGTTCACCACGCTGGGATGTTCACGACGCTGGGACGGCTCCGACGACCTGACGACAACAGAGACTTGACGACGACAGAGATGCTGACGATCACGAATGCGCTCGTCATCCCCGTGGCGGACGGCGTCCCGGACTGGTTCCTGGGGTGGGTGCGGATCGGCGACGACGGGCGGATCACCGGCCTCGGGCCCGGCACTCCGCCGCTCGTGGACGATCCGGCGCACCCGAGGCCGGGTTTCGGTGGTGGCAGTCGCGGCGTGCCGACTCCCGGTACCGCCGCTGCGGGGACCACCGTCCTCGACGTCGGCGGCGCGATCGTCGCACCGGGCTTCGTCTCGGCGCACTCGCACCTGTTCACCTCGGGTCTACGCGGCATCGCCGCGAGCGCGACGCTCTACCCATGGGTGCGAGCGATGATGGAGATCTTCCGTTACGCCCACGCCGAGGACCTCTACTGGTGCACCGTGCACGGCGCGCTGGACTTCCTCGCCAACGGCGTGACCAGCGCCTACAACTTCCAGCAGTCGCGGGTCACCTGGCTCTACGACCCCGTCACCGCGACGAACTCGGTCGGCGCTGTACATCCCGTGGACGTGACGATCCGCCAGTTCGACGCCGCCGCCGACGCCGGCCTCCGCGTGCTCAACGCGATCCGGCTCGACGACGAGGCCGTCGCCGAGGACGAGGCCCTGCGCGTGTTCGACGACATGGTGGCCGCGTGCGCCGACCGGGTGCCCCCCGCGCTGAATCTCGGAGCCTCGGTCTTCGGTGCGGTCCAGTGGGCCGCCGGGCCCCGCACCGCCGAGCTGGAGACGCTGGCGATGACGCGGCACGGGCTGATCAACCAGGCGCACTTCGTGGAGACCGCGGAGGGCCTGGACCAGCAGCGTGCCAAGTTCGCCTGGTACGCCGGCGCCGGCGCCCTCGGCCCCTCGATGCTGTTCGGGCACTTCGTGCACCCCACCCCCGATATGGTCGACCAGGTCGTGCGCACCGGATGCGGGATGGTGTGGCAGCCGACCTCCAACGGCCGCCTCGGCTCCGGCGTCGCCGACGTCGTCGGGTTGCGGGAACAGGGCGTGCGGGTGGGAATCGGGCTCGACGACCAGTCGTGCACCGACATCTCCGATCCCTTCGCCAACATGCGCACAGGCCTCTACGCCCAGCGCGCCCTGCACACCGACGCGGCGGTGCTGGCCCCCCGGGACGTACTGCGTATGCACACCCTCGGCGCCGCTGAGGTGCTGGGCGTGGCCGACCGCGTCGGGAGCCTGGAGGTGGGCAAATACGCCGACCTCGTCGTAGTCGATCACCGGTCCCCCTCCACCGGCCCGGTCTGGGACGTCCTCGCGACGTACGTGCTGGCCTGCGGCCTGCGCAACCTCAAGCAGGTGTACGTCGGCGGCCGGCTCGCCAGCCGGGAGGGCCACTGCACCGCCCCCGTGGCCACGGACGCCGACGCCCAACTGCACGAACGCATGGTCCGCGCCGCCCGGCAGGCGGGGGTCGAGCAGGCAGTGCCCAGCCCTTCCTGGTGAACGGCACGGAGCCGGTCAACGTGGAGTGCGCCGTCACAACCTGCACCGACGGCCTACCGGCGGCGCGGGCCGGGGCAGTCGGCACCCTGTCGAGACGTCCACCGAAGTAGATGCCGGGACCGTCACCCGCACCTCCACCAGCAGTCCTGCCGGCGGAGGTGCCGCCCGCCGGGTCGCCGACCGCATTGTCGATCATGCTGCCGGCGCCGGTCATGCTGACCGCCGGGCCCGCCGTGATCTGGTTGGTGAACCGGACTCGTCCCGTCAGCAGGTCGATGACGAGGTCGGCGCGACGGGCGTCCATGCCGCGCGGGTCGTTCTCACCCAGGGAGCGGGCGAGGCGGGAGAGCCACTCGTAGGAGGCGACCGCGTCGGAGGCGGGCATCATCGCCGACAGCGTGGCCATGCCGTCCACGTCGGGGTTGAGCACCACCCGCCGGTCCCGCCGCGCTGCCCGATGACGCTTGTTCGCCGCATCCCCGTCCGCGGCCATCACCGCCCGTCGGGTGCAGGCCCGCAACTGGGATCGGGTCTGGGCCGCGGCTCGGCTCAGGACGCGCTGCTCGACAGCAGCGCAGGCGTCGACGTCCAGGACGGCGGTGGCGTCGCACAACATCCGCACCTTCGACGCGTCGAGTTCCCCGCGCCCCCACATCGGCAGGGTCGCGGGAAGGTGGGTGGTCAGGTGCACCGACTGCAGAATCCGATCCACCGCGGTGCCGCGGGCCAGGCGCAACGCCAACCCGATCTCATCGGCGGCGAACCGGCTGGTCAGTGAGGGCTGCTCGGACTGCGCGGCCTGGGCCGAGTCCGGGGGGCGGCGGGCGGCGAACTCGGCCAGCACCCGGGCCTGGGCCTGCGCCCATGCGGTGACCCGCTCGAACGCCACAGTTGCGTCGATCAACTCGGCGTCGGACAGCCCGCCGATGCGGGCGGTGCCCGCGTCCAGTCGCATCGCCTCGAATCCCGAAGGGACCGCAGTCGGGAAGATCCCTGCAACGGCGAGAGGACGGCCACGTCACCGGTCAGGACATACCGATCGGGAGATCACCCTCCCGAGCACTACTCCGAACGTCGCCGGCAGGGACACCACGGCTGCCGGCTGGTGGGCCGGGCAGTTGGATGATCCGCGGGACAGGCCTGGGTTCGGCCGATGGCCGCGCCGGACGTCTCGACCAGCTCGTACGTCGTGACCGACGGCGGTCGTGGAGTCGGTCGGGCCATCGTCGAGAGACTCCTGGCCGACGGTGGGCACGTGGTCGTGATGAGGGCCGACCCGGCCGTGCTGAGCTGGGCCGTCGACCCACCCTGCCTCCTCCCGCATCACTCCGCTGGAGGGCAGCGCAGCCGACGAGGACGTGACGGAACGGGCAGCGGAGCTGGCCCGGGTGGCGGGCACCTCGGTCGGTTGGGTGAACAACCCGCGATCTTCCGCGACGCCGACCTGGTCAGCGACCCGGCGCAGGGCGTCGTCGATCTGATCGTGCCGAACCTCGCGCCGCCGGTGGTCGGATGCCCACCGCGGTGCGCCACTTCCTCGCGGGCGGCGAGCTTCCTGACCGGCGTCGTGGTCCCCGTCGACGGCGGACGGGCGGCCCGCGGGTCGGATCTCGAGGAGTCCTGAGACGAGGAGGCCGCGGGAATTGTCGGTGGTCTCTGCCACAGTGCCGTCATGGTCGTCCGCAGGGTCACCGTCCAGGAGCGCCGCGCCCGGCTCGCGGTGCGCCATCGGCACGTGCCCGAGCGGCGGACCGACGACGTCGTGGCGATCACCGACGACCTGGTGGCGCTGCATTCCACCGACCCGGTCACGGTGTACCTCTCCGCGGCGGCGCGGATGTGCGCGCCCGCGCTCGCGCCGCTCACCGACGCTCTCTACGAGCAGCGCAGCCTGGTCCGCCACCACGCGATGCGTCGCACGCTGTGGGTGTTCGGCCCGCAGGCGGCACGGTTGGCCCACGGGGCCGCCACGGTCGATCTCGGCCGCGTACAGCGGCGCAACCTGCTGCGCGGGCTGGCCGAGGTGGCCGACGATCCGGAGGGCTGGCTGGACGCGGCGGGGGACGCGGTAGTCGCACTGCTCGCCCAGGCCGGACCCATGACGGCGCGCGCGGTCGGTGCCGCTCTCCCGGAGCTGACCACGCCGGTCCCGATCGGCACCGGCAAGGGCGCCACCCTGGCTCCCGCCCACACGCGAGTGCTGCTGGTGCTGGGCTTCGACGGTCGGGTCCTGCGCGCGCACCCGACGGGCACCTGGATCAACGGGCAGTACCACTGGGCCGCTGCGCACACCTGGCTCCCGGCGGGCCTCGGCGAGCCGCTGGATCGGCGCACCGCCGCCGCGGGCCTCGCCCGGCGCTGGCTGTGGACGTTCGGCCCGGCAACGGCGGCCGACCTGGCCTGGTGGGCGGGGTGGACCGTCGCCGTGACGCGGCAGGCGTTGACCGATGTCGGCGCAGTGGAGGTCGACCTCGACGGCACACCCGGCTTCCTGAGGCCCGACGACGTCGACGAGCCGCCACCGGCGCCGCCGTCGGCGCTGCTGCTGCCCGGGCTCGATCCGTCGACGATGGGGTGGAAGCAGCGCGCGTTCCACCTCGATCCCCGGCACGTCCCGGTCCTGTTCGACCGCAACGGCAACGGAGGGCCGACGGTCTGGGCGGACGGCCGGATCGTCGGAGGATGGGTGCAGCGCCGCGACGGCACCCTCGCGATGCGACTGCTCACCGATATCGGCGCCGAGCAGCGCGAGGCGATCGAACGGAGCGCCCACACCGTGGAATCACTGCTGGGCACGACCCGGTTCTCGGTGCGGTTCGCCGCGCCCCTGCAGGCGGAGCTGCTGGGATGAGAATTCCGATGCACAATGAGTGCGCGGCGACCTACGCTGGCACTCTTGGCCACGAGAGCCCGCCGAGGCGGGCCGTCGTGGCGAGGGGGCTCGATCACCGGCGCCCACCCGATGATCAGCCCGGCCACTCCACCACGGAGGAACCATGTTGATCCGACTGCTGCGCCAGGGCCTCGCGCCCTACGCCCGGCCGCTGCTGCTCGTCGTCGGGCTCCAGCTGGTGGGCACGATCGCGGCGCTGTATCTGCCCAGCCTCAACGCTGACATCATCGACCAGGGGATCGCCCGCGGCGACACCGACTACATCATGGTCGCGGGCGGCTGGATGCTCGCTGTCACCCTGGTGCAGATCGCCTGCTCCATCGCCGCGGTCTACTACGGCGCCCACACCGCGATGGCCTTCGGCCGCGACGTGCGGGGCTCGGTGTTCCACCGCGTCGGTGAGTTCTCCGCACGCGAGGTCAACCGGTTCGGCGCCCCGTCGTTGATCACGCGCAGCACCAACGACGTGCAGCAGGTGCAGATGCTGGTGCTGCTCTCCTGCACGATGCTCGTGTCGGCGCCGATCATGTGTGTCGGTGGGGTGATCATGGCATTGCGCGAGGACGCCGGCCTCTCGTGGCTGGTGGCCGTGGCGGTGCCGGTCCTCGTCGTCGCCATCAGCCTGGTGATCGTGCGGATGGTGCCACTGTTCCGCCTCATGCAGGAGCGCATCGACAGCATCAACCGCATCCTGCGCGAACAGATCACCGGCATCCGCGTCGTGCGGGCGTTCGTGCGCGAACCGCAGGAAACGGCGCGGTTCGGGTCCGCCAACACCGAGGTCACCGGCGTCGCCATCGGCGCCGGTCGGTTGCAGGCGCTGATCTTCCCGATCGTGACTCTGGTGCTCAACCTCTCCAGCGTCGCCGTGCTCTGGTTCGGCGCCGCACGGATCGACGCCGGTCAGATGCAGGTCGGCTCGCTCACGGCGTTCCTGGCCTACCTGCTGCAGATCCTGATGGCCGTCATGATGGCCACGTTCATGGCGATCATGATCCCGCGCGCGTCGGTGTGCGCGGAACGGATCACCGAGGTGCTCGACACGATCTCCTCCGTCTCGCCGCCCTCGGCACCCGTCACGCCACTGCGAGCCGAGGGCGTCCTGGAGTTCGACGGCGCCGGTTTCACCTATCCGGGCGCGGCCGCGTCTGTGTTGCGCGACGTCTCCGTCACGGCCCGGCCCGGGCACACCACCGCCGTGATCGGCAGCACCGGCGCGGGCAAGACCACTCTGCTGTCAATGGTGCCGCGCCTGTTCGACGCCACCGCGGGCGCCGTGCGCGTCGACGGGGTGGACGTACGGGACATGGATCCCGAGGAGCTGTGGCGGCGGATCGGGCTGGTGCCGCAACGGCCCTACCTGTTCTCCGGAACGGTGGCGAGCAATCTGCGCTACGGCAACCCCGACGCCTCCGCCGACGAGCTGTGGCATGCGCTCACCGTCGCGCAGGGCGCCGATTTCGTCCGGGCCATGCCCGGCGGTCTGGACGCGCCGATCGCGCAGGGTGGCACGAACGTCTCGGGTGGCCAGCGCCAGCGGCTGGCGATCGCCCGCGCCCTGGTGCGCAAGCCCCGGATCTACCTGTTCGACGACTCGTTCTCCGCACTCGACCTCGGCACGGACGCCCGGTTGCGAGCGGCGCTCAAGCCGGTCACGGCGGCGGCCACGGTCGTGATCGTCGCCCAGCGGGTGTCCACCATCGCCGACGCCGACCAGATCGTCGTGCTCGACGACGGCGCGGTCGTCGGAATCGGCCGCCACGACGAGCTGCTGGCGTCCTGCCCCACCTATCGGGAGATCGTCGAGTCCCAGCTGAGCGCGGAGGCGGTGGCATGAGCACCAGCACCGAGGCCCAGAAGCACGACGACAAGAAGAACGGCAACCAGGAGAACGGCAACGGGACGAGCGACGACGCGGCGGAGACCAGCCGCGCCGCCCGCGGCATGGCGGCGGCCCGGCGCGGCGGCCCGCCGTGGGCGGGCATGGGACAGCCCGCGGAGAAGGCGTCGGACTTCGGTCCGTCGGCGAAGCGGCTGATGGGCCGGCTCGCGCCGGAGCGGTTCGGGGTGCTCGCCGTGCTCGCCCTGGGTGTGATCAGCGTGGCGCTGAACGTCATCGGGCCCAGGATCCTCGGCGCGGCCACCGACGTGATCTTCGCGGGTGTGCTCGGCCGGCAACTGCCGGCCGGGATCTCCGCCGCGCAGGCCGCGGACGGCGCCCGGGCGGCCGGCAACGACACGATTGCCAACCTGATCGTGTCACAGCACGTCGTACCGGGGGTGGGCATCGACTTCCCGGCCCTGAGTGGGGTGCTGGCCGGTGTGATCGCGATCTACGTCGGGGCGTCGGTGTTCGGCTACGTCCAGGGATATCTGCTCAACGGCATCGTGGCGCGGGTGGTGTTCGAGCTGCGCCGCGAGGTGGAAGCCAAGATCAACCGACTGCCGCTGCGCTACATCGACGACCAGCAGCGCGGCGAGGTGCTCAGCCGCGCCACCAACGACATCGACAACGTCAGCACGAGCCTGCAGCAGACGCTGAGCCAGCTCGTGGTCTCGCTGCTCACCGTGGTCGGCGTGCTGGTGATGATGGTTGTGGTCTCGCCGCTGCTCTCGGTGATCGCGCTGGTCACGATCCCGCTGTCGCTGTGGCTCACGCGGGCCATCGCGGCACGGTCGCAGAAGCAGTTCGTGGCGCAGTGGCGTCACACCGGCCGGCTCAACGGGTTGATCGAAGAGGCGTTCACCGGCCACGAGCTGGTCCGGGTGTTCGGTCGGCGCGGCGAGGTGGAGGCCGCGTTCGCCGAGCGCAACTCCGACCTGTTCGGGGCCAGCTTCCGGGCGCAGTTCATCTCCGGGATCATCATGCCCTCGATGATGTTCATCGGGAACCTCAACTATGTGGCGGTGGCCGTCGTCGGCGGGCTGCGGGTGGCGTCGGGCTCGATGAGCCTCGGTGACGTGCAGGCCTTCATCCAGTACTCGCGCCAGTTCACCCAACCGCTGACACAGGCGGCGTCGATGGTCAACCTGCTGCAGTCGGGCGTCGCGTCCGCCGAGCGGGTGTTCGAGCTGCTCGACGCCGCCGAGCAGACGCCCGACGCCGACCCGCCCGAGGAGCGCACCGGGCACCGCGGCCGGGTGGCGTTCGAGAACGTCTCGTTCCGCTACCGTCCCGACACCCCGCTGATCGAGGACCTGTCGCTCATTGCCGAGCCCGGGCAGACCGTCGCGATCGTCGGGCCGACGGGCGCAGGCAAGACCACGCTGGTCAACCTGGTGTTGCGGTTCTATGAGCTCGACTCGGGCCGCATCACACTCGACGGGGTCGACATCGCGCGGATGCGGCGCTCGGACCTGCGCTCGGGTATCGGCATGGTCCTGCAGGACACCTGGCTGTTCGGCGGCACGATCCGCGACAACATCGCCTACGGCAACCCGGACGCGACCGCGGAGCAGCTGCTCGCCGCGGCCCGGGCCACCTTCGTCGACCGGTTCGTGCGCAGCCTGCCCGACGGCTACGACACCGTGATCGACGAGGAGGGCAGCAACGTCAGTGCCGGGGAGAAGCAGCTGATCACGATCGCGCGGGCGTTCCTTGCCGATCCGTCGCTGCTGATCCTCGACGAGGCCACCAGCTCCGTCGACACCCGCACCGAGGTCCTCGTGCAGCACGCGATGGCCGCCCTGCGTAGCGACCGGACGAGCTTCGTCATCGCCCACCGCCTCTCCACGGTCCGCGACGCCGATCTCATCCTGGTGATGGAGGCCGGCCGGATCGTCGAGCAGGGCACCCACGACCAGCTCCTCGACGTCGACGGTGCCTACGCCCGGCTCTACAACGCGCAGTTCGAGGCGGCCTCGACACCGGACTGAGTGATGGACGAGC
>JAYSXW010000535.1:0-7844 GCA_043716935.1 Pseudonocardia sp. | reverse complement strand
CATGTGGGGGTAGTCGCGCAGCCAGTCCTGAGCCCGGTCCAGCCAGACGGGACGATGGTGCAGCGCGGTCGTGCCGACCGGCGTTGCGTCGTCCACCGGAAGGGTCGACCAGTCGCTGTTCACGGCTGCGGGCCAGCTCCCCGTCGCGACGGCCTCCAGGCTGGAGCCGCACAGCTCCCACACCGCCACTGCGGGCGTCCCGAGGAGCTGCGTGAACTGTTCGACGGTGGCCTCGGCCACCTGCTGCGGGCTCGCCGCCGCCGACAGGGCGGCCGTCGCGCGCTGCAGGAGGTTCAACCGGCGGGTGGTGTCCCGCTCACTGGCCAGCAGCGCAGCGTTGTCCAGAGCGGTCGCGGCCCGCTGTCCGATCTCGGTGAGCAGCGACAGGTCCGCCGGGGTGAAGGTGGGCGAGGCGCCTGTTCGGCCGGCGGTCAGCATTCCGACCACGTTGTTGCGGTTGACCAGCGGGACCAGCACAGCACTGGTCATGCCCGAGCGGCGGCGCAGCTCCTGCTGCCGCAGGTCGGGTGAGGCCCAGGTCACGAACTCCTCGTCGACCACGATCAGGTGAGACTCTCCGGCGGCCAGCACGTCCCGGCCCAACCCGAACGGCTCGTGGATCTCGCGCAGCAGCTCCTGGGCGGGACCGGAACCGGCCACGGCCACGACGCCGGCGAGCCGTCGCGTGCCGGCCTCGTCGACCTCGACGTCGATCAGCTGGGCGACGTCGACCGCTCCTTGGTCGACCAGGGTGCGCAGGAGCACCTCACGGCGGGCCTCGACGGTGGTCTCCCGGTCGATGGCCGACCCGACCACCGAGAGCAGTCGCTGCCGCTCGCGGTCGCGGCGCCGACCGTCGACGTCGAGACAGCCACCGACCCACGTACCGCCCCCGGACGGCAGCGGGGCACCGCGGTCGAGCACCCAGCGGTGGCGACCGTCCGCGCGGCGCAGCCGGTACTCCAGCTCGAACGGTTCGCCCGCCCGCTCGGCGGCGGTCCGGACGTCGTCGTAGCGCGCCCGGTCGTCGGGATGGATCCGGTCGCACCAGGAGCGGCCCAGGTCGCGATCGGGGTCTGCAGCGCCGGTGAACTGCATCCATGCGCGATTGACGAACACCCGCCGGGCGTCGGGTCCGTCCACCCAGATCAGCGCGGGAGTGGCGTCGGCAAGCGCGCGGAAGCGGTGCTCCGCGGCCCGTCGGACCCGCCCCAGCTCCAGGTGGGCATCGACGCGCGCCAACAGTTCCGGAGCGGAGAACGGCTTGGCGAGGTAGCCGTCGGCGCCACCCGCCATGCCCGTGACGGCGGCCTCCAGCCCGGCCCGCGCGGAGAGCAGCAGCACCGGCACGGTCGAGGTGGCGGGATCGGCGCGCAGTGCGCCGAGCAGGCCGATGCCGTCCAGGCCGGGCATCATCACATCGCTGAGGATGAGGTCCGGGGGATCCGCCCGGGCCGCGGCCAGCGCCAACTCCCCGTCGGCGACGACGTCGACGACGTAGCGGGGGCGCAGCAGCCGCGCCAGGTACTCCCGCATGTCGGCGTTGTCGTCCGCGATGAGTACCCGGCCGCGTTCGAGCGCCGCCGTGGAGGCCGAGCCACCGGTGTCCCCGTCAGCCGCAGCGCCGGTCGCCTCGGCGTCACCGGGACCAGGGAGCCACCGCAGGGCTTCGGACACGAAGGGCTCCGCCGCCTCGCCGAACCCGCTGCGCCCCGACGGGCCGGTGTCGAGGTCCTCGAACAACTCGACGACCTGCTCGGACGGCAGGTGGTCACGGCCCATCTCGAGCCGGATGGTGAACGTGGTGCCGCTGCCCGTCCGCGACCGGGCGGAGATCGTGCCGCCGTGCAACCCGACGAGCTCGTGCGCCAGCGCGAGGCCGATGCCGCTGCCCTCCGCCGAGCGGCCCCGGACCCCCCGGACCTGGTGGAACCGTTCGAACAGCCGGGCCAGCTCCGACTCGGGCACGCCGATCCCGGTGTCGGTCACCTCGACGACCGCCGTACCCGGTCCGCCGTCGGCGGTCTCGAAGCGCGCCGAGACCGTGATGGAGCCGGTGAAGGTGAACTTCACGGCGTTGGACAGCAGGTTGAGGACGACCTTCTCCCACATGTCGCGGTCCACCCACACCGGCTGCGGCAGCGGCGGGCAGGACACCCGCAACTCCAGGCCGGCCCGCTCGGTGGCGGCGCGGAACATGCTGGCCAGCTCCGCGGTGACCGCCGCCAGGTCCACCGGACGGAAGCTGGCGGTCTCCCGGCCGGCCTCCAGCCGGGAGAAGTCGAGCAGGGTGTTGACGAGCCGCCCCAGGCGCAACCCGTTGCGATACACGACATCGAGCTCGGCGCGCAACCGCTCCGGGTCGAGCACCGGGTCGGCGCGCAGCTCCGCCACCGGGCCCATGATCAGTGTGAGCGGGGTCCGGAACTCGTGGCTGACATTGGAGAAGAACGCCGTCTTGACGCGGTCCAGTTCGGCGAGCTCCTCGTTGCGGCGTCGCTCGGCCTCGTAGCTGCCCGCGTTGACGACGCCGGAGGCGATCTGGTTGGCCAGGAGCTCCAGGAAGCCGCGGTAGCGGTCGTCGAGCCCGCGGTAGGGGTTGAGGCCGACCACGATGAAGCCCGGGGCCCGGCCGGTGCCCCGGGTCGCGGGCAGCGGCACTACGGCGGCATCGGTCGGCGGCCGGTCCCACGCGCCGGTCGGCAGCCCCGGGAAGCGCTCGGCGAGGTCGGGGACACCCACCGTGCGCCCGGCGAGCAGCGCGGTGACCGGCCAGATCCCGTCGGGATCGTCCGGCTGGATCCGCAGCGGCGCCGCGAGGCCGCCCGGCTCTATCCCGGTGGTCCGGGCGAGGCGGGCCGTACCGTCGTCGTCGAGCAGGTAGGTGAGGCTGAACGGCAGATCCCGCGGGTTGCCCTCGAGCAGGGCGACGGCGGAGAGCACCTCGGCACGCGTGCGGGTCGCGGCCATGGTCGCAGCGAGGTCACGCAGCGTCGCCATCCGACGCTCGCTCAGCACCCGGTCGGTGACCTCGGTGACGACGCAGAGGACGCCCTCGACGGCGCCGTCCGCGCCATCGACCGGGCTGTAGGAGAACGTGTGGTACGTCTCCTCGGGGTAGCCGCTGCGTTCCAGGAACAGCAGCAGGTCCTCGTCCCAGGTGGCGACGCCGGAGCTGAGCACCGAGTCGATGCGGGGGCCGACGTCGTCCCAGATCTCGGCCCAGACGTCGCGGGCGGGCTGGCCGAGCGCCCACGGGTGTTTCGCGCGGAGCGTGTCGCGCCGATAGGCGTCGTTGTAGAAGAAGGTCAGCTCCGGGCCCCAGCCCATCCACATCGCGAACCGCGAAGTGAGCAGGATCCGAACCACGCTACGCAGGTTCTCCGGCCACTGCGGCGACGGGCCGAGCGGTGTGGCGGACCAGTCGCAGGCCGCCATGACACGGCCCATCTCCCCGCCGCCCCGGAACAGGGGGTCGCCACCGCCACCGAACAACGGGACGGCATTCCTGCCGGACACGGCACTCACGTTCGAGAGTTTGGCATGCACCCACCCGGGCGGGCGAGCGGTGATCGGCCTCAGACCATCGGGCTCGTGGCCAGCACGCGGACGGCCTCGGCGACCGCGGCGCGGCGCGCCACGCGGACGGCGGTCTCGATGGGCCGCAGGGCGGCGCGACGGGCCGTGGCAGCCGACGCGGAGAGTGCGCCGCCGGGTTCGTCAACCGACGCGGCCGCCAGGATCGCCTCGACCTCGTCGGCGTGCTGCAGCACCCGCAGGGCCCCACCGGGCATCCCCGCCGGCCACAGCGACGCCGGCCGCGCTCGCAGGGTGGCTGCGATCTCCTCCCGCACGCCGGCACGGTGGCGCGCCACGCCCAGGGAGGTCAGCACCGAGGCCGACTGCCGCACCTCGTCGCGCAGGCCGCGCTCCGCGTGGGTGAGCGCCACGAACTCTGCGGGCGGCCCCGGATCGGCAACCCGGAACACCGTCCACCGCAGAACCCCGTCGGCCACCCAGGTCGGCACGATGCCCAGGCCCGTGTCGGCGAACAGCACGCCCTCGCCCGCGGCCGTGGCCTCCCGGCTGAACGCGCCCGGCCCGGGTAGGCCGCGGACGTCCCCGGGTGCTGGTAGCACCAGGCGCGCCGGGCCTGCCTGGCCGCCGTGCCCGGCCCGGCGCAGGGCCGCGAGCAGGAATGTCAGCGACGACACCGGCGCGCCCGGAGGCGGCAGCGTCGTGAGCGCGGCGACGTCGGTGTCAGCGGCCTGGACGTCGTGCGCGTCCGCCCAGGGGCCGAGCGCGTCGAGCACGTCGTCAGGCGCCGCGACTCCGGCGAGCCAGGCCGAGGCCCACACGGTGAAGGTGGCGGAAGGGCAGGGCACGGCGACAGGCTAGCCACGTCCGGGTCGCTCGGCACTCCTGCCGTGTGGGTGAACACCGACACGTGCGGTGACCTGCGGTCGACGGCGTGTCGGTGCCACGACCGTACGCCGGCCGGCGGTAGAACCATCTTCCATGTCCACCCACGACTATCGCGGCGTCTTCCGTCCCGACGGCGTCCGCACCGCGACGCGGCGGGCCGTGCCCGAGCTGCCGGCCGAGCACGGGCTCGTCGTCGAGGACCCCGCCAGCGGATTCTGCGGCGCGGTGGTGCGGGTCGACGTCCGCGAGGTGGTGCTGGAGGACCGGCGCGGAGCGCGGCGGGTGTTCCCCCTGCGGCCCGCCGGGTTCCTGTTCGAGGGCGCGCTCGCCACGCTCGTGGTGCCAGCCCGGACCCCCGCCGGGCCCGCTCGCTCCGCCTCGGGTTCGGTGGCGGTGCGGGGCCATCGGGCGCGCACCGCCCGCGCGGCCCGGATCTGGGTGGAGGGCATCCACGACGCCGCTCTCGTCGAGACCGTGTGGGGCCACGACCTGCGCGTCGAGGGGGTGGTGGTGGAGCCGATGCACGGGATGGACGACCTGGCCGCCGCCGTCGCCGCGTTCGGGCCCGGGCGGCAGCGGCGCCTGGGCATCCTGGTCGACCACCTCGTCGCGGGGTCCAAGGAGACGCGGGCGGCGGCCGGCGTGACGGGCCCGCACGTGCTCGTCACCGGCCACCCCTACGTCGACGTGTGGGAGGCGGTGAAGCCGTCGGTCGTCGGGATCCGGGCCTGGCCGCGCGTGCCGCGGGGCACCGACTGGAAGACCGGGGTGTGCGAGACCCTGCGCTGGGGCGAGCCGTCCGACGGGGCCCGGCGGGTCCTCGGTGCGGTGCGTTCGTTCCGTGACCTGGAGACGCCACTGATCGGCGCCGTCGAAGGGCTCATCGATTTCGTGACCGACCCGATGGCCGGCGGCTGAACTCTGGCAGGATCAGCCCATGGCGCTCGTGGTGATCTGGCTGGCCGTGGGCCTGGTCCTCATCGCGGCCGAGGTGCTCTCGGGCGAGTTCGTACTACTGATGCTCGGCGGCGGTGCCCTGGCCGCGGCGGGGGTCTCGCTGCTCTCGGACAACCCGCTGGTCGGGCTGGCCGCGTTCGCGGCTGCGTCAGGGTTGCTGGTGTTCGCCGTGCGCCCGGCGCTGCGCCGCCGACTGGAGCGTGGGCTGGACGGATCGGCGATGCACCACAGGGCGCTGATCGGGGTCACCGGCATCGTGGTCGCCACCGTCGACGGTCGCGGCGGCCGGATCACCATCGGACGTGAGCTGTGGTCGGCCCGCTCGCTCGACGGACACGACGTCATCGAGGCGGGCGAGAAGGTCACCGTGATGGACATCTCGGGCGCCACGGCCGTCGTCGTGTCCCAGCGCTAATACGGGCCGGAACATGGCGGCTCCGGCCGGTGCGCAAGGATCTGCTGCCGCCGAGGTCCGGTGGTGGAGCTCAGGGGAGGAGTGCCGGTGGACGCAAGTACGCTGCTACTGATCGTGGTCGTGCTGCTCGTCGTGCTGGTTGTCGTATCGGTGGTCAAGGCCGTGCAGATCATCCCGCAGGCCACGGCCGCGGTGATCGAGCGGCTGGGACGCTTCAAGGGCACGGCCGAGCCGGGCATCGCGTTCCTGGTGCCGTTCATCGACAAGGTGCGCGAGCGGATCGACCTGCGCGAGCAGGTGGTGTCGTTCCCGCCGCAGCCGGTGATCACGCAGGACAACCTGACGGTCAACATCGACACGGTCGTCTACTACCAGGTCACCGACCCCAAGGCCGCGGTCTACGAGATCTCCGACTACATCGTCGGCGTCGAGCAGATCACCACCACCACACTGCGCAACGTGGTGGGCGGCATGAGCCTCGAGGGCACCCTGACCTCCCGCGACGAGATCAACACCGTGCTGCGCGGCGAGCTCGACGAGGCCACCGGCCGATGGGGCATCCGCGTGGCCCGGGTGGAGATCAAAGCGATCGACCCGCCCCGTTCGATCCAGGACTCCATGGAACGGCAGATGAAGGCCGACCGCGAGAAGCGGGCGACCATCCTCACCGCGGAGGGTCAGCGGGAGGCGGCGATCCGCAACGCCGAGGGAAACAAACAGGCCCAGATCCTCACCGCGGAGGGCGCCAAGCAGGCCGCCATCCTCAGTGCCGAGGCGGACCGGCAGTCCAGCATCCTGCGGGCCAAGGGCGAGCGCGCCGCGCGGTACCTGCAGGCGCAGGGCCAGGCCAAGGCCATCGAGAAGGTGTTCGCCGCGATCAAGGCCGGCCGCCCCACCCCGGAGCTGCTCGCCTACCAGTACCTGCAGACGCTGCCGCAGATGGCGCAGGGCGACGCGAACAAGGTGTGGATCGTGCCGTCCGACTTCGGGAAGGCGCTGGAGGGCTTCACCCGCATGCTCGGCGCGCCCGGCGAGGACGGCGTGTACCGCTTCGAGCCCTCCCGCGACGAGGAGGTCCGCACCGCGCCGGAGGAGGACGACGAGTCGATCGCCGACTGGTTCGACATGACCGGCGACCCCGCGATCGCCCGGGCCGTGGCGGACGCGGAGGCAGCCGCCCGGCAGGAGGTGCCGCCGATCGGCACCCCGGTGGCGCCGGTCCCGGTACCGGAGCTGCCGGCGCATCTCCCGCGGCCCGCCGGCGACACCCCGCCGCCCGGGAACCAGGCCGTGTCCCACCCGCCGGTGCCCGCGTCCCTGCCGCCGGCCCCGGATCGTCCCCAGCGGGAGAGCGCGGTGCCCACGCCGCCCCGCGGCATCCCGGCCGTTCCGTCGAACGCCCCGCGACCGGGCTACCCCTCGCCGCCGCCGTAGCTCAGCCGGGTCCGCCGGACAGGGTGAACCCGTAGGGCAGCTCGAGGCGGTGACGGCGCAGCAGCTCGGCCAGCTCGCGCCGCCACCGGGTCGAGGTTGGACGAGGGCTCGTCGAGGACCAGGATCTCGGGCTCGCAGGCGAGGACGGTGGCCAGTGCCACGCGTCTGCGCTGGCCACCCGAGAGGTGCAGCGGGGAGCGGTTGCGGTGCTCCAACCTGCCGACGGCGGTCACGTGATGATCCATCCGGTGGCGAAGCTGATCAGCGGCATGATGGAGATGCAGGGTGGTGAGGCCGCCGTCGGCGAAGAGCAGGGCCTGTACGACGGGCACGATCGCGATGCAGATCGAGCCGACCCACGGCCCGACGAGGATCGCGACCAGCGCCCCCCGAGCAGGTGGCCACTCGCCCCGGGCAGGATCGGGAAGTTGATCATCTGGACGGCGAACACGAACCCCGTGACGAGGCCGGCCATGGGCGCCGTCCGGCCGACCCGAACGGGCGTTCAGGAACAGGCTAGGAGCGACCGTAGGCAATCGCAAACAGCTTGCGACTACGGAAAGCGGTCGGACCTCACGCGGTGATGCGCCCGGCCACGGCGGACCGAGATCCG
>JAYSXW010000534.1:0-2665 GCA_043716935.1 Pseudonocardia sp. | reverse complement strand
CACCCGGCGGGCTATCTGGTCGGGCCCCGCGGTGGTGGGGGGGCCCGACGTGCCGTCCCGCTCTGTCATGAGGTCCGGGCTGCCTCGGCCTCGGACTCGGCGGGTGCCGGTTTCCCGTCACCCTCGGGCTTCTTGTCCTTCATCGACTTCATCATCTGCGACATGTCGCGCAGCGGGATCTCTCTGAGGAACAAGGTGGCAACGAGGCCGACCGCCACGATCGCGGCCGCGACGAGGAACAGGCTGTGCAGCGCGCCGCTCAGGTTCTCCGGCGAGCCGGCTCCGCTGCCGGCACCCGTCCCGGTGGTGAGGATCGAGCCCAGCACCGCCAGCGCAACCGGTCCGGCAATCATGCGCCAGAACTGGATCTGGCTCGTGGCCACGCCGACCTGCTCCATCGGGACCGCGCTCTGAACCACGGTGGAAGCCATCGGGAACGCGATGCCGATACCCACACCGATCAGGGCCATCGCGAGGATGGGGACGATCGGTCCGCTGCCCGGCGCGACCGTGCTCAGGAGGAACAGGCCCGCCACCATCAGGGCGAAGGAGAAGGTGCCGAGGTAGCGATAACGCGGAATGGCGGACAACGCCTTGCCCGCGAAGACCGGCACGATCATCAGGGCCAGGGTCAACGGGATGATCAGGCTGCCCGCATAGGTGGCGCTCACCCCGAGCACGCCCTGGTAGAGCAGCGGCACGTAGAAGATCGCGCCCATCATCGCGAACGCGGAGAAGAACGCGACGACGACCATGACGGCGACCTGGTTGTTGCGGAACAGGCCGAACGGGAGGATGGGGTTGTCCGCGACGCGGGTCTCCACGAGGAAGAACACCACGAGCATGATGAACCCGCCGACCAACAACAGCAGGACGATGGGGGAGTTCCAGGCCAACCCGCCACCGCCGGGGAGTGAGAGAGCGACCAGGATCGGCACCAGCCCGGCGACGAGCGTCAGGACACCCAGGAAGTCGATGCCCCGCCAGGTGGCCGTGGCCTTCGCTATCGGCACCGCCACCGCCACCGCGGCGATCGCGAGCAGACCGATCGGCACGTTGACGTAGAACACCCAGCGCCAGTCCCAGACGTCGGTGATGATCCCACCCATCAGCGGCCCGATCACCATGCTCAGGCCGGCGACGCTCATGAAGACGCCCATGATCTGGGGCCGCTTCTCGGCCGGATATATGTCGGCGACCAGCGTGAAGATGCTGGCCATCAGGATGCCGCCGAACAATCCCTGCACACCGCGCGAGATCACCAGCTGGGCCATGTTCTGAGCCATCCCGCACAGGAACGACATCAGGATGAACCCCGTCAGACCGACGAGAAGGAACGGCTTCCGGCCGAACATGTCACCGAGCTTGCCGGCGATCGGCACGACGACCGCCGCCGCGACGGCGTAGGACACGCCGACCCAGGCGTAGAGGGCCAGACCATCGAGGTCCTCGGCGATCTTCGGCAACGCGGTGGCGACCACGGACACGTCGATCGAGGCCAACGCCAGAGCCAGCAGCGCTCCGACGGTCGCGATCATCCGCTGGCGGGATGGAATCGACTCCGGCGTGGGGGGTGCTCCCCCGCTGATCTCGGTAGTGCTCACAGTTCTCACTCCTTCGGGACGAGACGCGTTGGTCGGCTCAGAGGTCCACGAGCTCGAATGCGACGGCGGGCCGGCCGTTGAAGCGGTCACCGACGCTCTCCGTGTAGGCCTTCAGCCCGGCCCGGGCGGCCCCCGGCGGCAGGCCGAGGCCGTCGAGATAGGCCGCGTGGGCCTCGACGGACGCCACCGCCTTGTCGAGGGTGTCGCTGACGTCCACGGCGTGGGTCGGGTGGGGCGAGGCGGCAACGGCCACGTAGCGCACGCCGGCCCAGGGCTCGGTCGGGTCGACTCCCTGACCGAGCTCGGGGAAGATCCATCTGTTGCCGGCATCGCCGATCGCGTCCAGCACGGCCCGGCCGGCGTAGCGGTGGTCCGGCGTGTTCCATTTGCCGCTGAACGTGGTGTCGTGGTGGTTGTAGGACACCACCAGCTCGGGCCGGGTCCGGCGGATGGCGGCCGCGATGTCGCGACGGAGTTTCAGGCTGTGCTCGATGGATCCGTCGGCGTAGTCGAGGAACTCCACGGAGTTCACGCCCACGATCTCGGCGCTGGCTCGCTGCTCCATCTCCCGCACCTTCACCGCGTCCTCGGGTGCCAGCCCGTCGATTCCGGCCTCACCGCGACTGACGAGCACATAGCTGATGGACTTGCCCGCTTCGGTCCACGACGCCACGGCGCCCGACGATCCGAACTCCAGGTCGTCGGGGTGCGCCACGACGGCCAGCGCCCGCGTCCAGTCATCCGGCAATGGCAACAGTTGTTCGGTCACTCGCGCAGCGTGGGCGCGTTGCGTAACGTCCGTCTGCCCAATACTGAGCACGGCTCCCGCACCCAGATGGGGCACGCACCGGTATCGTCGGGTGACGTCCGGACCGAGTGGCCCGCTCCGCCATGCGGGGTGCGCACGTCCGGGATAGCGTCGCACCACTTGACTCCGGCACTCGCACGGGACAGTTGATGGTGCGGATCAAGGACATCGGCATAGGGGACGAGATGACCACTCAAAGCAAGGCTAAATTCCAGGTCACTGGCTGGGACGAGAAGCCCTACGAGGAGGAGAA
>JAYSXW010000533.1:0-7881 GCA_043716935.1 Pseudonocardia sp. | reverse complement strand
CGGCCGGTGGAGCTCGTCTCCCCCCTGGTGGCGGCGATCGTCGCCGACCAGGCCGGCGGACTCCTGCCGACCAACCCCATGGGGCTGCGACCGCTCGTGCCGACCGGCTGACGGGTGGTAATCCGCAGGTCGGAGCGGACGCCGCCGTTGCCGCGTGCCAGGATGAGCGGTGTGTCCCGACCTGATTCCCGTCGACCGACCGCCACGGCCGCGATGTCGGCTCCCATGGCCGGTGCGGTCGACCTCTCCGCACTGAAGGCCCGCACCGAGGCGTCGACCCGGCCACGTCCGGCCCCCGGCTCGGCCGGCCCTGCCGACACGGTGGTGATCGATGTCACCGAGGAGTCGTTCCAGGCCGAGGTGCTGGAGCGTTCGATGCAGCTCCCGGTGGTCGTGGACCTGTGGGCCACCTGGTGCGGTCCGTGCAAGCAGCTCTCGCCGGTGCTCGAGCGGCTCGCGGCGGCGGCGAACGGCGCCTGGGTCCTCGCGAGGGTCGATGTCGATGCGAACCCGCGGATCGCGCAGGCGTTCGGGGTGCAGTCGATCCCGACCGTCGTCGCGATCGTCGGCGGCCGGCCGGCCAGCGTCTTCAGCAGTGCCCTGCCCGAACCCCAGGTGCGGGAGTGGATCACCGAGCTGCTCGACAAGGTGCACGACCAGATGCCGGGGATCGGACAGGCCGATACCGGCGGCGCTGTGGCGCCCGTCGAGGAGCCCGACGACCCGCGTTTCACCGCTGCCGAGGATGCCCTCGAGCTGGGAGACTGGTCCGCAGCGGCGGCCGCGTACCAGCAGATCCTCGATGTGGAGCCGGCCAACGAGCAGGCGGCGGCGGCACTGTTGCAGGTGCGGTTCCTGTCGCGCGCCGAGAACGCCGACCCCGGCGCGGTGGCCCGCGCCAACGCCGATCCCGACGACATCGACGCCCAGCTCGTCGCGGCTGACGCCGAGGTCGCGTCCGAGGGGGTCGAGGCGGCGTTCGCGCGGCTGGTCGCCACCGTCGGCCGCACGTCCGGGGACGATCGCGACCGCGTCCGCGTGCACCTTGTCGGCCTGTTCGAGCTGTTCGGCACGGACGACCCCCGGGTCGCCGGGGCCCGCCGCTCGCTCGCCCGCGCTCTGTTCTGACCGGCGTTTCCCGCCTCGCAGGTATCACGGGCGGCCCGCGGTCTTCCTCGAATCCGAGGGCACGGCTCGAATCCGAGGGCGCCGGTGCGAGCGAGGAGAGCTGATGACGGGTACGGGAGCGCTCGCACCCGAGGCGTGGCACGCCCCGGTGTGCGGGCGACCGGAGTGGGCGGCCGCGCTGCTGGGCGGCTGCTCGATCACGCTGGCCGGATGCCCGGTGGACACGACGGCGAGTTGCCGCCCCCGCCCCCTGCTCGCCTACCTGCTCGTCCACCGCGTCGCCGCCCGGGACGTGCTGATGGACCAGTTTCTGGCCGCGTTCGTGGCCCGACGCTGCGCGTAACAGCCTGCACGTCGCGCTCACCCGCCTAGGCGCGGAACTGCGGCGGGCGTGGCCCGAGCCGGTGGTCGTCCGGCGCGACGACCTGTCACGATTGCCCCCGGCGTCGACGTCCGGTGCGACGTCGACGACTTCGCGAGCGCGCTGGCCGACGCGAGACGAGCCGTGGTTCGTGGCGAGCCCGGGACCGCGACCGCGACCGCGACCGTACGGAGGTCACACCGGCTGATGACGTCCTGGTTTCCGTTGTGTCTCGTGCAGCCGGGCGATGGAGATCGACCGCGTCAGTGGCGCGCTCACCGTCCTGCACCCCGGCAATCGGATGGCCCGCCACAGCGGCCGCATCGGGCGGTCTCCCTTGACGTCCCGGACACGCACCGAACCTGACACCACGCGGCGTCGGCGGAGGGACGCCGGCACCACCACCACGATCTTGTAGACGCCCGACGCGGACGGCGCCGGGTTGTGGGTGGTGGTGGCCGGCACGGTGATGGTGCCCGGGTAGGCCTGGCTGCCGTCGAGCACCCGTACCAACGCAGCGCCGATCTGCTGCTCGGGGCCGGGACCTCATCGACTCGACGTAGGCGGCGACCTCCCACTGCGCGCCCAGCAGGAGGGCGGCAAGTGGGCTGAGGGTCCACCCGACCTGGATGTCGATCGGCGAGCCGGCCTCGAGGACCGTGGCCGGGGCGTCGTTTGTTGTCGACGACGGTGGCTGTGAAGGCGCCGGGGTTGAGCAGCTCGGCCGGGAACTGGATCTGCGTGGTCGTCGCTGACACTCCTGCTCGGCAGCGCCCCCTGCCGCCGATGCCGTCGAGGATCGGCTCCGGCGCAGTCACGGCACTGTCGCGGGGCTCAACCGCCCCCGGACAGGCAGCCGGCCGGACCGCCGAGCAGGCCCGTGCGGAAGTGCGCGACGTGGTCGAAACCGGTCTCGTCGGGGTCGATCCGCCCGTGCGCGTCGCGGGCCGCCCGGTCCCCGCTCAGCAGCACCTGCACGGCCTCGTCGAGGTCGCCGGGCAGGGGCTGAACGCGTCGCCGAACCGCACCGGGCCTGCGCGGCCAGGGCGTCGACCGGGCAGGCGCCGGTGGCCGGCAGTGCCCTTGGCTGCCAGGCGGGCCGGCCCACGACGTCGGGGAACCAGGTGCGCGCGTCGGCCTGCACGGCATCGAGGAGGGAGTCGAGGGGGAGGTTGCCCCCGCGGGCGGCATCGGCGGCGGAGCCGAACCTCCGCTGGGTGAACGGGCGAGTGGCAACGCTCGTGTCCGCGCACCGCCGGGCGCCATCGCCGTGTCAGAACGCGTGGTGGGCGCCGTCGGCCGGCCGGTCCACGCAGGGGGGCCGGGGCCCGTTGGAGGTGACGGGAACGAACGAGGTGACGTCGCGCCAGTCGCGACCGAACGCCGCGGGTAGGCCTTCCGCCAGAACCGCTGGAAGGAGTCGGTGACCGAGGACGTCAGCTCGCCGGTGCCGAGTTGCCGGGTCGCGGGCGGCCCGGGCACCGCGGCCGACGTGCCGGGCCGCGGCGCTCGTCCGTCCCGTGACCACCTACGTGCACCCGGCCAGGAAGACGCCGACCACCCCGACCGTGGCCACCCGCAGCATCGACGGCAGGCGGACGCACGGCACCGTCCCATCGTGCCCCGGAGGCCGGTCGCGGGGGAGCGGTTCGGACGAACTCCTCCGATCGGGATAGCGTCCGGTCCCGTGCCTGCCACCGTGTCCTCCCCGCCCCGGGTGCGGTGGGTCGTCGCCGCGGTGCTGGTGCTCGCATCGGTGGTGACGGCGGTGGTTCTCGACGTCCGCCACCCCGACGTGTTGGTGCGGCTGTTGCCGTCGTCGGACATGCGGGAGCTGCACGTCGACTTCGACACGTTCTGGCACTCGGCGGTCGCGCTCACCCGCGGCGAGGACATCTACGACACCCCCGCGAAGCTCACCAACCTCAACCCGCCGCTTCTCACGGTGCTGTTCACGCCGTTCGCGCTGCTCGACGCGCTGACGGCGTATCGGTTCTGGATGGTGCTCACGCTGCTGATGGTGGTGGGGTCGGTGTTGGCGGTGGCCGGCGAGCTGCGCCTGTCGCGGCTCCTCTCCGGTGGTGCGCTGCTCGCGGTGCTCGTCTCGTCGCCACTGCACGGCACGCTCGTGCTGGGCCAGATCTATCCGGTGCTGCTGGTCGGGCTCGTGGGCGGCTGGATCGCCGAGCGCCGCGGCCGGCCGGTGCTCGCCTCGGTGCTCTACGGGGTCACGGTGGCGCTCAAGCCTTCGCTCGCCCCGTTACTGCTGCTCCCCGCTGTGCAGCGGCGCTGGGTTCCGCTGCGCGCCGGCCTCGCCTCGGCGGCCGCCGCGAGCCTGGTCGGCGTGCTGGTGGCGGGGCCGTCCACGGCTTTCGAGTGGCTGCGGATCGCGCTGGCCGAGCCGACGCCCGACACGGTCGACAACGCGTCTTTCCCGGGCCTGGCGGTTCGGTTCGGGCTGGTCTCGACGCTCGGCACGGCGGTCGGACTGGCGGTCCTCGTCGGCACCTTCGGATGGATCGGGCGCCGTCGTGACCGCATCGACCCGGCCGGTACGGCGCCGTTCGCGGTGCTGGCTGCGAGCCTCCTGTTCGCACCGATCGCCTGGCACAACTATCTGATGTTGCTCCTGCCCGGGGTGCTGCTGCTGATCAGCCTGGGGCGCGGAGCCGTGGCCGCTGCCGCGCTCGCCGTCGCCGTGATCCCGGTGTCGTGGAACGCCGACTGGCCCGCTGACGGCGTCGGCGGGGACGTGCCGCGGTCGCTGTACTTCCTGATCCTGCTCGCGCACTGGGTCGTGCTGCTACGCGCCGCGCCGGCTCCCGATCGGGAACCGGCGCACCGGTAGGTCCTAGGCCGGCCCGGTCAGGGTGATCTCGTCCTCATCGGGCCCGCCGAGGACCGCGGGCTCGACGGGCGCCACGATCGGCACCTCCTCGCCGACGGGTGCGGCCGGGGCCTGGTCGACGACGGACATGGTCTGGTCCGTTGGCGCGGCCGAGGCGAGACCCAGCCGGCTCACCGCCCCGTCGCCCGGCTCGGGCGCCAGCCACAGCACCCCAGACGGCGGCAGCTGCAGCACCGCGGACGCGGGCCGCCCGTGCCAGACGGCCGGCTCGGCGTCGACCCCGCCGAGGTTGCCCACCCCGGAACCGCCGTAGACCCCGGCGTCGGTGTTGAGGACCTCGCGCCAGCGACCGGCGAACGGCAGCCCCACCCGGTAGTCCGGCTTGGGGGTGCCGGAGAAGTTGACGACGCAGGCCAGCACCGCCGGCTTCCCGTCGGCGTCGACGCCGTGGCGCAGGAAGCTCAGCACGTTGCCGCCGGCGTCGTTGGCGTCGATCCAGGAGAACCCGTCGGGCGAGACGTCCGTGGTCCACAGCGCGGGGTGGGCACGGTAGGCGCGGTTGAGGTCGCCGACGAGCCGCTTGATGCCACCGTGCAGCGGATCGTCGAGCAGATGCCAGTCGAGCGAGCGCTGCTCGGACCACTCCCGCTCCTGCCCGAACTCGCTGCCCTGGAAGATCAGCTGCTTGCCCGGGTGCGCCCACATGTACGCCAGCAGCGCTCGAACGCCCGCGGCCTTGTTCCACCCGTCGCCGGGCATGCGCTCCCACAGCGAACCCTTGCCGTGCACCACCTCGTCGTGGCTGATCGGAAGCACGAAGTTCTCGCTGAATGCGTACATCAGCGAGAACGTCAGCTGGTTGTGGTGGTAGCCGCGGTAGATCGGGTCGCGCCCGGCGTAGTCGAGCGTGTCGTGCATCCAGCCCATGTTCCACTTGAACCCGAAGCCCAGGCCGCCGAGGTGTGTGGGCCGGGTGACGCCCGGCCATGCGGTGGACTCCTCGGCGATCGTCATCACGCCGGGGTGGTGACGGTAGACGGTGGCGTTCATCTCCTGGAGGAACGCCACGGCGTCGAGGTTCTCGCGGCCACCGTGCACGTTGGGCAGCCACTGACCCTCGGGTCGGGAGTAGTCCAGGTAGAGCATCGAGGCGACCGCGTCGACGCGCAGGCCGTCGACGTGGAACGACTCGAGCCAGTAGAGGGCGTTGGCGACGAGGAAGTTGCGCACCTCCTTGCGGCCGAAGTCGAACACGAGAGTGCCCCAGTCGGGCTGCTCGCCGCGGCGCGGGTCGGCGTGCTCGTAGAGCGGGGAACCGTCGAAGCGCGCCAGCGCCCACTCGTCGCGCGGGAAGTGCGCGGGCACCCAGTCGATGATCACGCCGTAGCCGTGGCGGTGCAGGTGGTCGACGAACCACCGGAAGTCGTCCGGAGTGCCGAAGCGTGAGGTCGGCGCGTAGTAGGACGTGACCTGGTAGCCCCACGATCCGCCGAACGGGTGCTCGGCCACCGGCAGCAGCTCGAGGTGGGTGAAGCCGGTCTCGTCGAGGTACGCGACGAGCTGCTCGGCCATCTCCCGATAACCCAGGCCCTGGCGCCACGAGCCCAGATGCACCTCGTAGACGCTCAACGGCTCGGCGTAGGCCTGCCGTTGCGCCCGCGCGGTCATCCAGTCGTCGTCGCCCCACTCGTGCCCGGCGACGTCGATCACCGACGCCGTGGCGGGCGGGATCTCGGTGCGGAAGGCCATCGGGTCGGCCTTGTCGCGCCATCGGCCGTCGCGGCCCAGGACTCGGAACTTGTACCGGGTGCCCGGCTCGATGCCCGGGACGAAGATCTCCCACACTCCGGTGCTGCCCAGCACGCGCATCGGGTGCGCCCAGCCGGCCCAGCCGTCGAAATCACCGGTGACACGGACACCCTGCGCGGTGGGCGCCCAGACGGCGAAGCTCGTGCCGGTGACGGGACCCGACGGTGTGTCGTAGTGGCGCACGTGCGCGCCGAGCACCTCCCACAGCCGCTCGTGCCGGCCCTCACCGATCAGGTGCAGGTCCACCTCGCCGAGCGTCGGCAACCAGCGGTAGGGATCGTCGACGACATCCACCCGGTCGCCGTAGCGCACCGCGAGCCGGTAGTCGGCCGGCGGCCCGGGAACCACCCCCGACCACAGGCCGGCGTCGTGCACCCGGACCAGCGGGAACCCTGCCCCACCCTCGTGCACCACGTGCACCTCGTCGGCGTGCGGGCGCAGCACGCGCACCACCGTGCCGTCGGGATGGGCGTGGGCGCCCAGCACCGAGTGCGGGTCGTGGTGCGTACCGCTCAGTACCCGGTCCATCGTCTGCTGGTCGGGCGGGCAGGCGTCGACCGCGGGGCCGGTCGTCTCGTCGGGATCCATCGGCTCGTTCCGGTTGATCGTGTCGTCCCGATCTGTCGTCGAGTCCGGCTTGATCGGCTCGTTCCGGCTGATCGTTCGGGTCGTGTTCTCCTCGAGATCCACGCGCGCACCCTATTGCGGACGGGCCCGGGTCGCCGACTGTGGGGGACAACGATCAGGTCCCGGATCGTGCGGATCGGGCCCCCAGGAACCTGCGGCCCCCCAGCCGCTGCGTTCCAGGAGGGCGAGGTCGAGCTGTGCGCCGGGCAGGCCACCGGCGCTGCGGGCGGCCACGCGGTTGGACACCGTCTCCACGTGCGCGTCATCGAGGAGTTGGTGCAGTTCGTCGACGGTGTCCTGCGCACCGGCCGCGGTTGTTTGACGGAAGGGAAGCTGTCGTCCCAGCTCGATGCGGGAGACCTTGCTCTGCGGCCAACCCAGATGACGGGCAAGGGCCGACCCGGATCGAAGGCGTGGGGCACGGACTGCGCGCAGGCGCTCCGCCAGGCGCGTGCGGGGATCGGTCACGACCAATCCCGCGTCGTCAACGGGTTGGGTCTTCCGCGAGAAGCGGCGTGCTGGCGGCGAGGGCCTGCTCCTTGCGCGCAAGACACGCCCGCAGTGTCGGCCCGGACGCCGAGGCGTTCTCCACCCGTCCCAGCGTGCCGTCTGAGTCGTAGTGCATCAGCCAGACCTCGCGCTCGTCGAACATCCAGAAGTCCGGGCCGTCCCACGCTGCTGGAACCGTGAGGATCCGGACCTCCTCGCCGGCTGCGGCGTTGGGCGGGTAGGACCACGTCAGCTCGAAACGGAGGTAGTCCGACCACGGTTCGGTCACGACATGTACGCGCTGCGTGCAGACGCCCTGGCCGACGCGGCGCTGGACGAGATCGACCCAGTGCCGCTTGGAATCGGTCTCCTGCGAGATCTGGCCGGCCAGAAAGCGATCGAAGTTGGGGTCGCCCGCATAGTGCTGCAGCGTCTCCAACCGGAAGATCGATTGTGTGGCCGTCTCGAAGGCGTCCTGAAAGGCAGCCGTGCCGATCAGGGGGCCGATGACAGCCAGCCCAGGGCGCGCACCGCGTCGCGCACGATGCCTTCGTCGAGGGAAACGGCGCACTCGCCGGGCAGCGCGTTGGGCAGGTGCGCCAGGTCGACACCCGGCCCC
>JAYSXW010000532.1:0-2691 GCA_043716935.1 Pseudonocardia sp. | reverse complement strand
CCGTCCCGTCCACCGCAGGGAGTACTACCGTGCCCGTCGCGATCCTCGCGATGGCGTTGGGAGCGTTCGCCATCGGGCTCACGGAGTTCGCCGTGATGGGTCTGCTGCCCGCCGAATTGGCGGTCCTCCGTTCGCCCGCGGTGTTGCTCGTGCTGTCGGCGGTGGCGTTCGGCTGCGGCGGCCTGTTCGCCCTTTACAGCTACATCGCGCCGATGATGGCCGAGGTCGCCGGCTTTCCGAGAACGGTGGTCCCGGCGCTGCTCGCGGTGTTCGGGCTCGGGATGACCATCGGCACGGTGCTGGGCGGTCGGCTCGCGGACCACGTCGATGGGCGCCGCGCCGTGGTTGGGCTGCTCGCCGCGCAGGCCGTACTGCTCCTGGCCGCGGTCCCCGCCGTGCGGTCGCCGGTGCTGGCCCCGGTCGTCGTGTTCCTTGATCGGGGCGATCGGGGCGATCGGGGCGATCGGGGGGCCCTCGTCCCGGTCGTGCAGTCGGTGGTGATGGACGCGGCCGGCGCGGCTCCCGTGCTCGCGTCGGCCGCCATCCAGTCCGGCTTCAACCTGGCCAACGCGCTCGGTGCCGCCCTCGGGGGAGCGGTGATCGGGGCCGGCTTCGGCTCTGCCGCGCCCGCCGCCGTCGGCTCGGCCCTCGCGCCCGGGGAAGTGGCGCTGACGGTGGCCGCGGTGTTGCAGGCCCGCCGCGCTGCGGGCGCCCGGCACACCGGCATCCAACCCGTACCCGCATCCGTGGCCGCGGGTACGGCACCGCCGGCCCGGCGCTGACGCCGCCCCGGCCGGGCCGGAGCACCCTTCCCCGGGTGCCCCGATTCCCGGCCGGAGCGCCGTTACTGGACCGGCCGGGCCTCGATGGGCAGCACGCCCCAGTCGATGAGCTGGTCGGTCAGCTCACCGGGCGTCATGTCGTAGATGATCGACAAGGAGCGCAGGTCCTCGGCGCGGATCGACAGAACCTTGCCGTTGTAGTCGCCGCGCTGGCTCTGGATGGCGGCGGCGTATCGGGCCAGCGGCCCGACCTTGTCGGCCGGCATCTGCTGGAGTCGTTCCAGGTTGATGACGATCTTGGTAGCGGGCTCGGAGCCGGACGGAACCCGGCCCTCCGGGAGCAGCTCGGCCACGGGGACGCCGTAGAAGTCCGCGAGCTCCGCCAGCTTCTGCACGGTGACGGCGCGATCGCCGCGTTCGTAGGACCCCACGACGACCGCCTTCCAGCGACCGCCCGATTTCTGCTCCACTCCGTGCAACGACAACCCCTGCTGCTGCCGGATCGCGCGCAGCTTGCCGCCGAGCGCCTTGGCGTAGTCGCCCATCTGGCGACCTCCTCACTTGCTGGTTCGTCGGCCGCACCCCGTATCGGGTGGGGCGGGGTGTGGGAGCGGCCTTGTCCCTTCCGCGAGTGCTGCCCCCGCTGACGCGGCGACTCGGAGAAGGGTCGATCAATACGGAGAGTAATCTTGCGCTCGCCAACGCTGATCGGTCAAGTCACTGCCCCCCCAAGACCACTCGAACGGCTGATCGACACGCCGTGGCCTGCCGTTGTTACCGGCGCGCCGCGGGTTGTCGGTATCGGTCCGTGATCGGGTCGCGATCCCACTGTGACGGGAGGGGGAGGGCTGGGGCCGGGAAGGTTACGCACGGATCGTGATGCTGCGGGCGGTCACCTGACGACGTGATGCCGACGACCCCGGTCGGAGTGGGAGCCGGAAAGGGCGCTGGTAACGTCACATTCCGACCGGTTTTTCCTTTAAGAACCCGTCCGGTGAGGCGGGGAAGGAGATGCTCGT
This sequence comes from Pseudonocardia sp., assembly GCA_043716935.1. GTDB lineage: Bacteria > Actinomycetota > Actinomycetes > Mycobacteriales > Pseudonocardiaceae > Pseudonocardia. The sequence continues at coordinate 890 of JAYSXW010000532.1, read as the reverse complement.
GGCGGAGCCCCGTCGTGGGGATGAGGCCGGCGCCGATGCTCCCGCCCGGGAGCTGCTGAGCGCCGCCGACGTCACCCGCACCATCGCGCGGATCGCGCACCAGATCATCGAGAAGACCGCAGGCATCGACGACGTGGTGCTCATGGGCATTCCCACCCGCGGCGCCGTGCTGGCCCGCCGCCTGGGCGCAGCGATCGCGGAGTTCGAGGGCAGCGCGCCGCCGGTGGGCACCGTCGACCCCACGCTGCACCGCGACGACCTGCGCCGCCGGCCGACCCGGCCGCTGGAGGACACCGCCGTACCCGAGGGCGGGCTCGACGACGCCCTGGTGGTCCTCGTCGACGACGTCCTGATGTCGGGCCGGACGGTACGCGCCGCGCTCGACGCCCTGTCCGACCACGGCCGGCCGCGCGCGGTCCAGCTCGCGGTGCTGGTCGACCGTGGGCACCGGGAGCTGCCGGTGCGCGCCGACTACGTCGGCAAGAACGTGCCGACCGCCCGCGACGAGCAGATCCTCGTGCTGCTCACCGAGACCGACGGGGTGGACGCTGTCCGCCTGCGCCGGGCAACCGACGCGCCGGCCCGAGGCGGTGCCCGGTGAGGCACCTGCTGTCGGTCGCCGACCTCGATGCGGCCGAGGCCACGGCGCTGCTCGACACCGCCGCGCGGCTCAAGCAGGCGCTGCTGGGTCGCGAGGTCCGCAAGCTGCCGACGCTGCGGGGGCGCACCGTCATCACGATGTTCTACGAGAACTCCACCCGGACGCGGGTGTCGTTCGAGATCGCCGGCAAGTGGATGAGCGCCGACACGGTCAACGTCAGTGCGTCGGGCTCGTCGGTGGGCAAGGGCGAGTCGTTGCGCGACACCTCGTTGACGCTCGCGGCGATGGG
>JAYSXW010000531.1:0-7962 GCA_043716935.1 Pseudonocardia sp. | reverse complement strand
CCGCCGCAATTCAGGGGCACCGGCCGCGGCGGTGCCGTAGTAATGCCGCATGCATCAGATCGCCAAGGGCCTGTTGAACTGGGCGTCCATCCTGGAGGACAACACCCGCGAGCAGGCCCTACAGACGGCCATTATGCCCTTCGTCCGCCCCTACGTCGCCCTGATGCCCGACGCGCACCTCGGGATGGGCTCCACCGTCGGCAGCGTGATCCCGACCGTCCGCGCCGTCATGCCCGCCACCGTGGGCGTCGACATCGGGTGCGGGATGGCCGCGGTCCGGACGCAACTGACCCGCGAGGACGTCGACGCGCTCCCGCTCGTGGCGCTGCGCGAGGCGATCGAGGGCGCGGTGCCGGTGTCCAAGGGCGGCTACCACACGTCGATCGGCGAGTCCGCGGTCGGGAAGATCGCAGAGCTGGAGGCGAAGGCGGAGCGGGCGCGTTTCGACCCCGCCTCGTACGCCGGCAACTGGCGCCTGCAGCTGGGCACGCTCGGCTCCGGCAACCACTTCATCGAGCTGTGCCTCGACGAGGCCGACCGGGTCTGGGTGTTCCTGCACTCGGGTTCGCGGGGCGTCGGGAACCGGATCGCGCAGTTCCACGTGAAGGTGGCCCAGAAGCTGTGCGAGCAGTGGTGGGTGCCGCTGCCGCACCGCGACCTCGCCTACCTCCCCGAGGGCACCAACGAGTTCTGGCGCTACATCCGGGAGCTGACCTGGGCGCAGCATTTCGCGCTGCTCAACCGGGCGGAGATGCTGGACCGGATCGTGGGCTGCGTGGCGGATTGGGCGGGCGGGCCGATCGAGCGGGCCGACGACGTGCAGTGCCACCACAACTACACCGCCCGCGAGCACCACGGCGGGAAGGACGTCTGGCTCACCCGCAAGGGGGCGATCGACGCGTCGGTCGGCCGTCGCGGGCTGATCCCGGGCTCGATGGGCACCCGTTCCTACGTGGTGACGGGTCTGGGCAACCCGGCGTCGTTCCACTCCGCACCCCACGGCGCGGGACGGAACTTCTCCCGGCGGGCGGCCCGTGAGCGGTTCACCGTCGAGCAGCTGGCGGACGCCATGGCGGGCATCGAGTGGCGCTCGGACAACGCCGAGGCGTTCCTCGACGAGATCCCGGGCGCCTACAAGGACATCGACCAGGTCATGGCGGACGCGCGGGACCTGGTGCGGATCGACCACACCCTCCGGCAGATCCTCAACGTGAAGGGCGACTGAGATCGACGGCCGGGCGCCGGGCTCCCCCCGGGACTAGGTTCGGGCGTGTCACCCGTCACTTCCCGGGAGCCTGCATGCCCAAGCCCGTCCTCATGACCGTCGACGACGACCCCGGGGTGAGCCGCTCGGTCGCCCGCGACCTGCGGCGACGCTACGGCCAGGACTATCGGATCGTGCGCGCCGAGTCGGGCCGCGAGGCCCTGGCGGCGCTGCGCGAGCTGACGCTGCGCGGCGAGCCGGTGGCCGCGATCCTCGCGGACTACCGGATGCCGGAAATGAACGGCATCGAGTTCCTCGAGGCCGCGATGGACGTCGCCCCGCATGCCCGTCGGGCCCTGCTCACCGCCTACGCCGACACCGACGCCGCCATCCAGGCGATCAACGTCGTCGACGTCGACCACTACCTGCTCAAGCCATGGGATCCGCCCGAGGAGAAGCTCTACCCCGTGATCGACGCCCTGGTGGAGACCTGGCGCGCGGTCGGCGACACCCCGGTGGACGAGATCCGGGTGGTGGGGCACCGGTGGTCGGCCGAGTGTTTCGCGGCCCGAGACTTCCTCGCGCGCAACTCCGTGCCCTACCGCTACTTCTCCATCGACGAGCCCGAGGGCGCCCGCCTGCTGGATGCCGCCGGCGCCACCCCCGACGACGTGCCCGTGCTGATCACCACCGACGGCACGGCGTTGTGCAACCCCACGGACGGCGAGATCGCGACGGCGGTCGGGCTCACCACCCAGCCGACCGGCGACTTCTACGATCTGATCGTCGTCGGGGGCGGCCCGGCGGGGCTCGGCAGTGCGGTGTACGGGGCGTCGGAGGGGCTGCGCACCGTGCTGGTGGAGCGCCAGGCCACCGGGGGGCAGGCCGGGCAGAGCTCCCGCATCGAGAACTACCTCGGCTTCCCAGACGGCGTCTCGGGCGCGCAGCTCACCGAGCGGGCGCGCCGGCAGGCCGCGAAGTTCGGCGCCGAGGTGCTGACGGCGCGCAAGGCCGTCGGCGTGGAGGTCCGCGGCTCGGCTCGCGTCGTCACCTTCGGTGACGGTTCCGAGATCGCGGCGCACGCCGTCGTGCTCGCCATGGGAGTCGCTTACAACAACCTCGACGCGCCGGGCGTCGCCGAGCTGACCGGCCGCGGCGTCTTCTACGGTTCGGCCGCCACCGAGGTGCGCGCCACCACCGGCGAACACGTCTACATCGTCGGGGGCGCCAACTCCGCCGGTCAGGCCGCGGTGTTCTTCTCCCGCCACGCGGCGACGGTCACCGTGCTCGTGCGGGGGCCGAACCTGGGGGCGTCGATGTCGCACTACCTGATCAAGCAGCTCGACGCGATCGACAACGTGTTCGTCCGCACCGGCACGGAGGTCGCGGAGGCCTGCGGGGACGGGCACCTGGAGCGGCTCGTGCTGCGGGACCGGGCGAGCGGCGAGCGTGAGACCGTCGAGGCCGCATCGATGTTCGTGTTCATCGGGGCCGCCCCCCGCACCGACTGGCTCGACGGGGTCATCGAGCGCGACGCGCGCGGCTTCGTGCAGACCGGGCCCGATCTCGTCGTCGGCGGCCGGCGGCCCAAGGACTGGCCGCTGGACCGCAATCCCTACCACCTGGAGACGAGCGTGCCCGGGGTGTTCGTGGCCGGTGACGTCCGGTCGGAGTCGGTCAAGCGCGTCGCGTCGGCCGTCGGCGAGGGTGCGATGGCGGTGACGCTGGTGCACCGGTACCTGGCGGAGCAGTGAGCGGGCCCCGCGAACCATCGGAGCTGAGCGGGCCCCGCGAACCATCGGTGCTGAGCGGGCAGGCGAGCGCGCTGACGCCCGAGCAGCTGCGCGGGCTTTTCCTCTTCGCCGACCTGACCGACGAGCAGCTCGCCTGGGTCGCCGCCCACGGGGACGTGGTCGAGGTGCCCGCCGGGGCCGACGTGGTGGTGGAGGGCGAGCCCGCCGACTGCTTCCACGTCCTGCTGTCCGGCACGATCGCGATGAGCCGCATCATCGGGGGCGACCCGGTGGAGACCACCCGCACGGAGCAGCGGGGCGTCTACTTCGGGGCCGTGCAGTTCTACCTCGACGACGATTCGGCCCGCGACTATTCGGTGTCGGTGCGCGCGATCACCGACGCCGTGGTGCTGGCGCTGCCGGCCCGGGACTTCGCCGTGCAGTTCGCCCGCTGGTACCCGATGGCCGTCCACCTGCTCGAGGGCATGCTGATGGGTTTGCGCAAGGGCCACGCGCAGGTGGCGGAGCGGGAGCGGTTGCTGGCGCTGGGCAAGCTCTCGGCGGGGCTCACCCACGAGCTGAACAACCCGGCCGCCGCCGCGGGCCGGGCCGCCGACGCGCTGCGCGACCGCGTGGCCGGCATGCGCCACAAGCTCGCGATGATCGCGTCCGGGAAGCTCGCGGGCCCGCAGCTGCAGAAGCTGGTGATGGCGCAGGAGGAGTTCGTCAAGAAGGTCCGGCACGCCCCGACACTCTCGCCGCTGGAGGCTTCGGACCGTGAGGACGAGCTGGGCGACTGGCTCGACGAGCACGAGGTCCCCGGCGGCTGGGAGCTGGCGCCGGTGTTCGTGGCGGGCGGGCTGGGCGTCGAGGACCTGGAGGCGGTGCTGACCGCGTCGGACGACACGACGTTGGAGGGCGCCGTGCGCTGGCTGGCCTACACGGTCGAGACCGAGAGCCTGCTGCGCGAGATCCTCGACGCCACCGCCCGCATCTCCCAGCTCGTCGGCGCAGCCAAGCAGTACTCGCAGATGGACCGCGCCCCGTTCCGCTGGGTCGACGTCCACGAGGGTCTCGACGCCACCCTGGTGATGTTCGGGCGGAAGCTCGGAGAGCAGTCAGGTATCGCCATCGTCAAGCACTACGACCGGACGCTCCCGCAGGTCCCCGCCTACCCCGCCGAGCTCAACCAGGTGTGGACCAACATCATCGACAACGCGATCGACGCGATGTCGGACGCGGGACGCGGCACGCTGACCGTCGCCACGTCCCGCGTCGAGGACCGGGTGCAGGTCGCGATCGGCGACACCGGCCCGGGCATCCCGGCGGAGGTCCGCCAGCGGATCTTCGAGCCGTTCTTCACCACCAAGCCGGTGGGACGCGGCACCGGGCTGGGCCTCGACGTCACCTACCGTGTCGTGGTCAGCCGCCATCACGGTGACGTCCAGGTGCAGACCTCGCCCGAGGGCACCACCTTCCTCGTCCTGCTCCCCGTCACGGAGCCCTGAGCGGACCCAACCGAGAGGACCATGATGGAGACGTTCCAGCCGGCCGATGACCTGGTGCTCACGCGCATGGGGTACGGCGCGATGCAGCTCGCCGGACCGGGCGTGTGGGGTCCGCCCAGCGACCCGGACGAGGCCGCCGCGGTGCTGCACGAGGTCGTCGAGGCGGGCATCACCCACATCGACACCAGCGACTTCTACGGCCCGTACACCGTCAACGAGCTGATCCGCGAGACCCTGCGCCCCTACCCGGAGTCGCTGCGACTGGTGACGAAGGTCGGGGCGCTGCGAGCGCCGGACCGGTCGTGGCCATCGGCACTCACGCGCGACGAGCTCATCACCGCGGTGCACGACAACCTCACCCATCTCGGCGTGGACGCCATGGACGTGGTGAACCTGCGGGTCGGCGGGTCGATGTCGGGGCCGGACGACGCGTCGATCGCCGAGCCGTTCGGGGTGCTGGCGGAGCTGCGCCAGCAGGGACTGATCCGCCACCTCGGCGTCAGCAACGTTTCCGCCGCGCAGCTCGCGCAGGCGCGGCAGATCGCGCCCGTGGTGTGCGTGCAGAACCAGTACAACGTGGCGTTCCGCGGGGACGACCCGCTCGTCGACCTGTGCGCCGCGCAGGGCATCGCGTTCGTGCCGTTCTTCCCGATCGGCGGCTTCTCACCACTGCAGTCCGGCGTCCTCGACGACTGCGCCAAGCGGGTCGACGCCACCCCGATGCAGGTGGCACTGGCCTGGTTGCTGCGCCGGTCCCCGTCGATCCTGCTGATCCCCGGCACATCGAGCCGCGCCCACCTGCGCGAGAACATCGCAGCCGCCGACCTGCACCTGCCGCCCGACGTGCTGGCGGACCTGGACACGATCGGCTCCGCCTGACCGACGGTGTTGTCAGCGAGGGACCGGTGATCACGAACCGGGGATCTCCCGCGCGCTACCCGAGACGGGACCCGCCGGCCGACGGGTGCGCCGCGCGGATCTCGGGCGCCCCGAGTCCGGCCGCCGTGAACGCGTCGCGCACCGCGGCGGTCACGGCGTCCACGTGGTCGAGGGGCACGAGCGCGATGACCGAGCCCCCGAAGCCGCCACCGACCATCCGTGCTCCCAGCGCCCCGGCGGCCCGGGCCGTGCCGCAGGTGAGGTCGAGCTCGGCGCAGGAGACGTCGAAGTCGCCGGCCAGCGAGGCGTGCGAGTCGTCGAGCAGCGGCCCGATCTCGGCGAGGCGCCCCACGTCGAGCAGGGCCACCACCTCCCGGACGCGCTCGATCTCGGTGACGACGTGCCGCGCCCGGCGGTGCAGCTCACCGCCGGAACCGCCGGAACCGCCGGAACCGCCGGAACCGCCGGGCCCGTCGAGTGCGTCGAGGTCGGCGAGGGTGGCGTCGCGCAGGCTCGAGAGCCCGAGCGCGGCGGCGGCCTTCTCCACCGCCGCGCGGCGGGCGCCGTACCGGCCGTCGGCGAGGTGATGGCGAACCTTCGTGTCGATCACCAGCACGACCAGGCCGTGGTCGGCGGGGGCGAAGGGCACCTGTCGGGTGGAGCCGTCGCGGGTGTCGAGGAGCAGGGCGTTCCCGGCCGTGCACAGTAGCGCCGCGGCTTGGTCCATCCCGCCCGTCGACGCGCCCACGACGTCGTTCTCCGCCCGCATGGACGCGGTGGCGAGCTCGCGCCGGTCGAGGCCCAGGGCGAACAGCTCGTCGGCGGCGAGGGCGACCGCGCACTCCAGCGCCGCCGACGACGACAGCCCCGCGCCGAGCGGGACCGTGTCGGTGATCAGCAGGTCCAGCCCGCCGACGGGGTGACCGGCCTCCCGCAGCGCCCACAGCACCCCGACGGCGTAACCGGGCCACCCCGCCGGTGAGCCGGGGCCGACGTCGTCGAGGGTTCCGTCGAACACGCCGTCCTCGACGAGGCTCCGGGCATGAACGCGCCCGTCGTCCCGCACCGTTGCTTCCACCACCGTCCGTTCGGCGATCGCGAAGGGGAGGCAGAGGCCTTGGGCGTAGTCGACGTGCTCACCGATCAGGTTGACGCGCCCAGGGGCGGCCCACCGCCCGGCGGGCGGCGTCATGGACCCACCGACCGCAGCTGCTCCGCGATCCGCTCGGGTGAGGTGTCGTTGACCCACGCCCCCATGCCCGACTCCGAACCGGCCAGGTACTTGAGCTTGCCCGGCGCCCGACGCAGCGAGAACAGCTGCAGGTGCAGCCGGGTGAGGTCGCGTCCGGTGTGCACGGGCGCCTGGTGCCAGCCGGCGATGTAGGGCGGCGAGCCCGCGTCGGGGCCGAAGTAGCGGTCGAGGCGGCGCAGCAGGTCGCGGTAGAGCTCGGCCAGCTCAGTGCGCTCGGCGTCGTCGAGGGCGGCGAAGTCGGGCACGGCGCGGTGCGGCACCAGATGGGCCTCGACGGGCCACCGCGCCGCCGCGGGCACGAACGCGCTCCAGTGCTCGCCGTCGACGATCATCCGGGTGCCGGCCTTGCGCTCGGCGTCGAGCACGTCGCCCATGAGGTCGCGTCCGGTGCGCTGGCGGTGGGCGCCGGCGCGGGTGAGCAGCGCCGCCGTGCGCGGCGTGACGAACGGGTAGCCGTAGATCTGGCCGTGGGGGTGCTGCAGCGTCACGCCGATCTCGGTGCCGCGGTTCTCGAACGGGAACACCTGCTCGACGCCGGGCAGGCCCGAGAGCGCCGCCGTCCGGTCGGCCCACGCGTCGATCACGGTCCGGACGCGTTCGACGCTGAGGGACCCGAACGACGAGTCGTGATCGCTGGTGAACAGCACCACCTCGCAGCGACCGGTCGCGGGCCGCCGCGGCCAGAGCGGGTTGCCGTCGACCTCCGTCGGCACGTCCGCGGGCCCGTTCATGGCGAAGCTGGGGAACCGGTTCTCGAACACGACGACGTCGTAGTCGGGCGCCGGAACCTCCGACGGCTCCCGGCCCGGCCGGGTGGGACACAGCGGGCAGTGGTCGGCCGGCGGCAGGAACGTGCGGTCCATCCGGTGCGCCGCGATCGCCACCCACTCCCCGGTGAGCACGTCGAACCGCATGGTCGAGCCGTGCTGCACTGTCGGCAGGTCGCGGGTGTCGGGCAGGACCCGGCGCGGGCCGGGCGTGACGTCGTCGAAGTAGAACAGCTCTCGGCCGTCGGCCATCCGGGCGTCGGTGCGGCGGACCGGAGTGCGCTGTGATGGTGATTCGCTCGCAGGCTCGCGCTGTGGTGATGATTCGCTCGCAGGCTCGCTCATGCCGCCAGCACCAGCCGTCCGCAGCTGCTGCGCAGCGCGGTGCGGGCGTCGAGCTCCAGCCCGTCGTCGGTCACCACCACGTCCGCGTCGCTGAGCTTCGCGATCGTGCTCAACCCCACCACCCCCCACTTCGAGTTGTCGGCCACCACGGCCACCCGCCGCGCGCTGGCCACGAGTGCGCGGTTCGTCTCGGCCTCCACCAGGTTCGGCGTGGTGAAGCCGGCTTCGGTGTCCATCCCGTGCACCCCCATCAGCAGCCAGTCGACGTGCAGCC
>JAYSXW010000054.1:0-2071 GCA_043716935.1 Pseudonocardia sp. | reverse complement strand
CGTGGGACCGGCTCCCGCAGGCGGAGCACGGAGTGGACGATGCTCCGACGCCGCCCGACACCCGTGCCGACCTGCTGGCCACCACCTCCGGCGTCCCGAAGTCGACCGGGGTTCCCGCGACGGAGGTCCCCGACAGCGGTGCACCGTCCTTCGCCGGGAGGGATGACGTCGTCCCGCTGACGACTCCACCGTCGGCGGTCGCGGACGATGCTGGACTGCCGGCGGAAAGTCCGATCATGTGGAGTGCCGAGCGGGTGCCGGTCGCCCGGTGGATGCCCGATCTGCGGGGTTCGGAGACCCCGTTCGCCGGGGCGGATGCGGCCGTTGCGCAGGGGCCGGGGCTCTTCGGCTCGGTCGACGAGGCCCAACAGTCCTCCCCCGGCTCCGGCTCGATGATCTCGACGGTGCGGATCGGGGCCGACGACGAGCTGGCCGACGTGACGCTCGGCGGTCCCGAGCAGGGCGCGATGGTGGCGTCGCTCTACACCGAGCCGGGCCGGCGCCGGTTGCAGACTCTGCTGTCCACCGAGCGGGTCGTCGCCGACCGCGACGAGCTGGACCTGTTCGTCGCCGACGTCGCCGGCCAGCTCCGCGGGGTCGCCGTCAACTCCACACCCCTGACCCAGGAGCAGGCCAACCTGTTCTACCCGGTTCCCGCACCGGAGCACCCGTCACTCGTCAACCTGCCCGAGGCGATGAAGCCCGGATTCCAGGACCACTACGACAAGATCAACGCTGCGGACGCGCAACAGGCGATGGCCAGTCGCTCGGGTTTCGAGTCACCCGAGCTCGCCTGCTGGGTGGTCTGTCACCGTGACGGCACCAGCCGCGTCCTGCCCGACCTGTACATCGGCGGGAACTCCTACGTCGACGGGGGCGCGTCGACCGTGGCTGAGCGCGACCTGTCCGACGTGACCGATGCCGTCCTGGTGCACACCCATCCGCTGTTGGTGGGCGCCGATCGGAGCTATGACACATCCGGGCTGTCCGCCGGGGACATCAAGTTCCTGGACACGACCGGGCCCAGGCTGGCGCCCCACGTGGACCCCGCCGTGGCGTCCGTCTCGGTGCTCGAGGGCACTGTCACCGTCGCGCGTCGCGGCTCGGTGCCGGACGGTGCGTCGAGTTCGGTGGAGGAGCCCGAAGGGGGCGTGCGCGGGCCGCTGAGTGTCCGGGTCCTGCCCAGCAGCCCCGGGTCCCCGGTGAGCAGTGACATCCAGATCCAAGTCGCCGACACCGGAACCCTCGACTACTCGCTTGCCGACGCGATAGAGGCGCCCGGGGTCAGTGAACAGCGGTACGCCGCAGCCCGACGGGCGGCCGAGGTCGACCTCGGCCCGACGGCGCTGGCCGACCCGCCGGACCTGTACGGCCCCGGTGTCGTCCCGCCCGAGGTCTGGACGACCGAGGGTCTGCGCAGCCGCGGTCTGGTGGTTCCTCCGCCCGCGTCGAGCATCGATCTGCCGTTGCCGGCGAGTGCAGCCGACCAGTCGGTCGATCCGGAGGTCGGCGGCAGCGACGCTCCGTCGTCGACGGTGCCGGCCCCGTCCGACCGCAAGGAGTCGGAGCCCGCGACCGGCAACGCACCCGGAGGATCCTCGGCGGGTGTCGTGATCCGGCCGGATCCGGGCCTGACACCGGAGGAGCAGGCCGGTCTCGGGTTGATCGACCTACCGGGGGGCTGGGCCAACCGGCCGCCGGTGGAGCTGCCGGACCTGAACACCCCGGGTGGGCGTCCGGCCGACCCGGACGAGCTCGACCCGAACTGGGCCCAGCGCCAGAGGCCATTCGTCGTCCCGGAATCGTGGGGCGGTCCGGAGACCTTCCCCGACCGCCCCGAGGTGGACCTGCAGAACGACATCTGGACCTTTCCGCTGCCGCCGAACGAGTCACCGGTCGGCGCGGAGCGGCCGAGGGTCGAGCCGACCCCATCGCCGCCCGGGGGGGTGCCGTCTCCCGAGGCGATGTCGGCGTCGCCGGCCCTGCAACCAGGTGTGCCGTTCATCGCGGGGGACACCGGTTGGTCGTCGGTGGCGGTGCGGAATCCGCTGGCCGTCCAGCCGGCCAGGAC
>JAYSXW010000530.1:0-24135 GCA_043716935.1 Pseudonocardia sp. | reverse complement strand
ACGGGCTGCGCCTCGGCCGGGCGGACGACCGCGACGTGGTGGTGTGCCTGCAGCGCGCGTCACCGTTTCGGGAGGCGCTCGACGCGGCGGCCCGCCTGAAGATCTTCGGTGTGCTCGACGAGGCCTGCCGCGGGGACGCCATCGAGGCCGACTCCATCGTCAGCCGGGCCGCGCGGGCGATCCACGAGAACTACCGGGCCGCCGGGACGGCGCGGGGCGAGACGGCGGTAACCAACCCGTCGATGGTGGCGTGGCCGGATCTGCCCGGCGGCCTACAGGAGTCGAACGTTGCCCAGGCCGAGGGCATCGGCGTCAAGCTGGAGGCGATCGGGGCGAGCCTCACCACCCGGCCCCCGGCGGTGCCGTTCGTGTTCGACGAATGTGAGGTCGAGCAACTGGCCCGCCTGGAACACGTCCGGTGGATGCGGGAACGGCACGGCCGCGGCGTCCGATACGGGCCTCGGCGCGAGGGGAGCCTGCACCCGGACATGCGCGACTGGCCGGACCTGTCGCAGGAGAGCCGGCAGAAGGACGTCGACGCCGTCCGGCAGCTGCCCGGGCTGTTGGCGGCCGAGGGCCTCTACATCCGGCGCGACCCCGTCCCTTGACCCGATGACGTTCATCTCGCAGGCCGAGCTCCCCGTCCGCGGCCGGTAGCGTCGGGCGGGTGCCAGCAGGATCCGACGACCAGGTGTACCCGCCCTCCCCGCAGCTGCCGCCCGACCACGGGCACCCGCCCTATCCGGGGTCGCCGTATTCGGCGGGGGTCCAGGCGCCAACCGCCACCCCGGCCCGCCCGGCCCATCGTTGGGGTCTCGGCGCGTACCTGCTGGTGGAGGCGGTGTTCCTGCTCGCCTCGGTGCTGGCCGGCGCCCTCGTGCTCGGCGGGGGGCCGCCCACGGCGGGCGGGCTGGCGGTCGCGCTCGGTGTGCCGACGGTGCTCGCCGCGGGCACCGCACTGTTGATCACCCGTCTCCGCGGCAACGGGCCGCGGATCGACCTGCACCTCGGGTTCTCGTGGCCCGACGTGGGCCTGGGGCTGGCGTTCGGTCTCGGTGGGCTCGTGCTGACGATTCCTGCCGCGGTGATCTGGGCGTCGATCGTCGGACCGGACGCCACGGCGGCGCTGGGCGACATCTTCGGCGGGGTCCGGGCCGGGCCACCGGCGGCCGCGGCGGTGTTCCTGATCGTCGTGTTCGTCGCGCCGCTGTGTGAGGAGATCGTCTACCGCGGGTTGCTGTGGGGTGCGGTCCTGCGGCTGGGGGCCCCCCGGTGGGTGGCCTTCGGCGTCACCACGATGGTGTTCGCGCTGGCCCACTTCGAGTTCACCCGCGCACCGCTGCTGCTGGTGGCCTCGATCCCGATCGCTCTCGCGCGGTTGTACACCGGGCGGCTGCTCGCGGGAATCGTCGCCCACCAGGTCAACAACCTCCTGCCGGGCGTCGTCCTGCTGCTCGGGCTGCTGGGGGCGATGCCCACGGCCTGACCGGCCCGTGTGCCGTTCGGCGCGCGGTCTGGCACAATGAGATGTCGGCTCCGCGGCCGGCCCTCTACCGGGCCGCGGTCACCACATGTCGAGCGACGCGCTGCCCGTAACCCCACGCGAGCGGCACGACCTCACCGCCGAAGTACCGATCCAACAGGGAGCACCAAGCAGCGTGGCCGTCAAGATCAAGCTGATGCGTCTGGGCAAGATCCGTCAGCCGTACTACCGCATCGTCGTCGCCGACGCCCGCACCCGCCGCAGCGGCCGGGCCATCGAGACCATCGGCAAGTACCACCCGAAGCTGGAGCCGAGCCTCATCGAGGTCGACTCCGAGCGGGCGCAGTACTGGCTGGGTGTCGGCGCGCAGCCGACCGAGCCGGTGCAGCACCTGTTCGAGATCACCGGTGACTGGCAGAGGTTCAAGGGCCTGCCGGGCGCCGAGGGCACGCTGAAGCCGCAGAAGGAGAAGGTCGACAAGCTGGCCCGCTTCCAGGCGGCCCTGGCGGCGGCGGGCGAGGAGCCCAGCACCGAAGCGACCACGCCGAGGAAGAAGGCCGACCGCCGCCCGAAGGCCGACGAGGCAGCCGCACCTGCCGCCGCGCCCGCCGAGGCTCCTGCGCCCGCCGAGTCCGCTGCGCCCGCCAAGGCGGCCACCGAGGCACCCGCCGAGTCGTGACCGTTCTCGCGGATGCACTGGAGCACCTGGTCCGGGGGATCGTCGACCACCCGGACGACGTGGCGGTCGAGCTGGTCATCTCGCGGCGCGGTCGCACACTGGAGGTGCGGGTCCATCCCGAGGACCTCGGCAAGGTGATCGGCCGCGGCGGCCGCACAGCCACCGCGCTGCGCACCGTCATCGGCGGCATCGGCGGTCGGGGCGTACGGGTCGATGTCGTCGACACCGACCAGTAGCGAACTCCTCGTGGGGGTCGTCACGCGGGCCCACGGCCTGCGTGGCGAGCTCACCGTCGACATCCGCACCGATTCGCCCGACGAGCGCTTCGTGCCCGGCGCGGTGCTGTGGTCGCGCCGCGAGGGCGTCCCCGACGGGACGTTGACGATCGAGGCCGTCCGCCCGCACTCGGGCCGGTTGTTGGTCCGCTTCGTCGAGGCGCCGGACCGCACCGCCGCCGAGGCGCTGCGCGGCACCCGCCTGCTCATCGACACCGGGCAGCTGGCACCCCTCGACGATCCCGACGAGTTCCACGTGCACGAACTGGAGGGCCTGCGCGTCGAGCTCGACGACGGCGGCGTGGTGGGCACCGTGCGGGAGATCGTGCACGGGCCGGGCGGCGAGCTGCTCGTCGTCGCGCGCCCGGACCTGCCCGACGCCCTGGTCCCCTTCGTCCTGGCCATCGTGCCCACCGTCGACGTACCCGGCGGGCGCGTTGTGATCACCCCGCCCGAGGGCCTGCTCGACGTCGGGTGACCGGTCCTCGGTAGGCGCTGAGCAGCCCTCTACCGTGGGTCGGTGCGGATCGATGTCGTCACCATCTTCCCCGGCTACCTCGCGCCGCTGCACGAGGCGCTGGTCGGGCGGGCGATCGCGGGCGGGCTCGTCGAGCTGGCCGTGCACGATCTGCGGGCCTGGACCCACGACGTCCACCAGGCGGTCGACGACGCGCCGTATGGCGGGGGGCCCGGAATGGTCATGCGGCCCCAGGTCTGGGGGGACGCGCTCGACGACGTTCTCGGCGACGCGCCCGCCCGGCTCGTCGTCCCCACTCCGGCGGGTCGTCCGTTCACCCAGGAGCTCGCGCAGCGGTGGGCACAGGAGCCGCGGCTGGTGTTCGCCTGCGGGCGTTACGAGGGCATCGACCAGCGGGTGGTCGACGAGTACGCCGCCCGGATGCCCGTCGAGGAGATCGGCATCGGCGACTACGTGCTCGTCGGTGGCGAAGCGGCCGTGCTCGTCATGGCCGAGGCGGTGGTGCGGCTGCTGCCCGGGGTGCTCGGCAACCCCGAGTCCGCCCGGCAGGACTCCTTCTCCGACGGCCTGCTGGAGGGACCCGCCTACACCCGCCCGCTCGTGTGGCGCGGGCACGAGGTGCCCGGCGTGCTGCGTAGCGGCAACCACGCTGCCATCGCCCGCTGGCGACGCGACCGGGCACTGGAGCGCACCGCCGCCCGGCGCCCCGACCTGCTTGCCGCGCTGCCCGCGGGCGGCCTGGACACGGCCGACCGGGCGTTCCTCGCGGCCCTGCCCCACGGCGCCGGTGTCGCGTCTGGCACTATGGGCGGGTTGCCGGCGCCAGCCGCGCCCGCGCCTGACACCGTTCAGGCCCCCGCAGTCACGATCGAGGACGGATCTTCGCGATGAACACCCTGGACGCACTGGACGCGCAGGTTCTGCGCTCCGACATCCCCGCCTTCCGGCCGGGCGACACGCTCAAGGTGCACGTGAAGGTCATCGAGGGCAGCCGGTCGCGGGTGCAGATCTTCCAGGGCGTCGTCATCCGGCGCCACGGTGCAGGTGCCCGCGAGACCTTCACCGTGCGGAAGATCTCGTTCGGGGTCGGCGTCGAGCGCACGTTCCCCGTGCACTCTCCGAACCTCGATCGGATCGAGCTGTTCACCCGCGGCGACGTGCGCCGCGCCAAGCTGTACTACCTCCGTGACCTGCGTGGCAAAGCCGCGAAGATCAAGGAGAAGCGCGATACACCGTCGGGATCCTGAACCAGCAGGTCGGTTGACGTAGCCTTGTGGACGTGGCCCCACCCGAGCTCCCTGACGACCGGCGGGCCGCACCCCGGCGTGACCTGCCGTTGACCGACCGTCGTCAGGCGGCGCCGCCCCGGAACACGGTTCGCCCGCATGGTGCCCCGGCGAGCGGTTCCGGTGGCGCCGGTTCCGCTTCCGTCAGCTCGGACCCCAATGGCCCCGGCCACGCAGGTTCCGAGCCGGAGAGCAGGCCACCAGCGCCTGCGGCCGGACCGGACCGGGCCGTCCCGGACAGCCGGCGTGTGACCGGCGGTCCGGGCCCCGGACCCTTCCCGGGCCCGCCCAGGGTGCCCCTGCGGGCCGATCAGGTCGCCAGGCCGGGTGGCCCATCGCCCGCCCTGCCCCGCGACCGCAACGGCACGGCCACCCAGTCAGCGGCCACCCAGTCAGCGGTACCCCAGTCAGCGGCTCCCCACGGCGGGACCCGACGGATCGGCCCGCCCCCGGTCGATGGCTCCGCCGTGCGAGGCGTTGTCGGCCCGCGCGCCGGCCGTCCCGTCGACAACCGGCCCACCGACGTCATCCCCGCGGCACGGGGCTCGGAGGCCATCGGCGCCAGCGACGAGTCCCTGTCTTCCGAGGTGCCCGGTCGGCACCGTCGGCGGGCGGGGGAGTCGACCGACGCGCGAGCCGCGTCGGAGTACCGCGCCGAGGCCGAGTCCGGCGGCGGCCGCGAGCGCCCGCGGCGGCGGCGGCGGCCGACGTTCTGGAAGGAACTGCCGCTGCTCATCGTGGTGGCGCTGGCGCTCACGTTCGGCATCCAGACGTTCCTGGCGAAGGTCTACGTCATCCCGTCCGGGTCGATGGAGACCACGCTGCACGGCTGTTCCGGTTGCAACAACGACCGCGTGCTCGTCGACAAGGTGAGTTACCGCTTCACCTCCCCGAAGCCCGGTGACGTGGTCGTGTTCCGCGGACCGGACAGTTGGAAGAGCGAGTTCGACGCCGAGCCGCCGAGCAATGCCTTGGTCTCCGGCCTGCAGCAACTCGGCTCGCTGGTGGGTCTCGCCCCGCCCGACGAGAAGGACTTCGTGAAGCGGGTGATCGCCGTCGGCGGGCAGACCGTGCAGTGCTGCGACTCCCGCAACCGCGTTCTTGTCGACAAGCAGCCGCTCGACGAGCCGTACGTCTACTTCCTCCCCGCCGAGGGAACGGCCACTCAGAAGGGCTTCGGCCCGATCAGGGTGCCCGACGGGCAGCTGTGGATGATGGGTGACAGTCGTAACAACTCCGCTGACTCGCGCGTCGCCGGTCACGGCCCCATCCCGCTCGCCAACGTCATCGGCAAGGCCCGGCTCATCGTGCTGCCGTTCACCCGTTTCGGCTGGATCCCCTCGGACGACCCGCAGACGCAGGCCGTCAGCATGGGCGCCTCGTCCGATCCCGTGACCCAGCTGCCCGGCGCACTGGGGCTGCTCGCGCTGCCCCACCTCGTGCGACGGCGCCGGACACTCGCCGCCGACGATCCCTTCCTGCCCCGCCGCTGACGTCCCCCGGAGATCCGTCCCTCGATGCCCGCACGTCCCGTTGCTGCGCGTCCCGCCCGTCCCCGGCTACCGCCCGAGTTGCGTCCCGGCCGAGCCGTGGTCCGCCGCAGCGGCACCTGGACATTGCAGACCACACTGACCCGCCACGGGCTCGGACCCGTCGCCGGCGTCGACGAGGCCGGCCGCGGGGCCTGCGCGGGCCCGCTGGTGATCGCCGCCTGCGTGCTGCGGTCGGGCGACGCCAGGCGCCTAGACGGCCTCACCGACTCCAAGCTGCTCACCCCTGGTCAGCGGGAGCGGTTCTTCGGGCTGATCACACGATGGGCGCAGGACCACGCCGTGGTGGTCGTCCCGCCTGAGGAGGTCGATCGGCGCGGCGTGCACGTCGCCAACATCGAGGGCATGCGACGAGCCGTCGCGGGGCTCTCGGCCCGGCCCGGCTATGTGCTCACCGACGGCTTCCCGGTGCGCGGGTTCGGCAGCCCTGCCCTCGCCGTCCCCAAGGGCGACCAGGTGGCGGCGTGCGTCGCCGCCGCGTCGGTGTTGGCCAAGGTGACCAGGGACCGGATCATGACCGCCCTCGACGGGGAGTTGCCGTGCTACGGCTTCGCCGAGCACAAGGGCTACTGCACGCCGGTGCACGACGCGGCGCTGGCCGAGCACGGGCCGAGCCGGGTGCACCGGTTCTCGTTCGTCAACGTCCGCGCTGCCCGCGATGGTCACGCTGGGTCACCCGGCACTGCCGCTGTGGGGGTGCCCGACGGCCTGGTCCACAATGAGACCTCAGCCGTTCCGGATCTGCTGTAGGGGGAGTGACACCGTGAGCGCCGAGGATCTCGAGAAGTACGAGACCGAGATGGAGCTCACGCTCTACCGGGAGTACCGCGACATCGTCTCCCAGTTCTCCTACGTCGTGGAGACCGAGCGCCGGTTCTACCTCGCCAACTCCGTGGACGTCGCCGCCCGCAACTCCGACGGCGAGATCTACTTCGAGGTCCGCATGTCGGATGCGTGGGTCTGGGACATGTACCGGCCCGCGCGGTTCGTCAAGAACGTGCGGGTGCTGACGTTCAAGGACGTCAACGTCGAGGAGTTGGACAAGCCCGACCTGCGCCTGCCCGAGAGCGACCAGTTCGGCGGCTGATTCGCGCGAGCGTGTCCACATCGCGAGTTGTCCACATCGTGGCCGAGCTGTCCACAGTTTCCGAGTCGTCCTGTCGGGCGATGGCGTGAGCGCTGATCGTGGACGGCATGGCAGCGAAGGACGTGCTCGGACGCCGCGGTGAGGACCTCGCGGTGCAGTACCTGGAAGGGCAGGGCCTCGTGGTCCTGTCCCGAAACTGGCGGTGTCGCCACGGCGAGCTCGACGTCGTGGCCACGGATGCGGGCCAGCTCGTGGTCTGCGAGGTCAAGACGCGGTCCAGCAGCCGGTTCGGGGAGCCGGCCGAGGCCGTCACACCGCGCAAGGTCGCGCGTCTCCGCCGCGTCGCGCAGACCTGGCTCGCCGCCCACCGGGTGCGCTGGTGCACCGTGCGGTTCGACGTCGTCGCGATCGTGGCGGAGCCGGGCCGCGAGGTCACCTTGCAGCACCACCGGGACGCGTTCTGATGGGCCTCGCACGCACGTGGTCGGTGGCGCTGGTGGGCGTGGAGGGGCATGTCGTGGAGATCGAGGCCGACGTCGGCGGCGGCTTGCCGGGGCTACACCTGGTGGGCCTGCCCGATGCGGTGCTCGCCGAGTCGAAGGACCGGGTACGCGCCGCGATCCTGAACTCCGGGCGGGACTGGCCCAACGCGCGGATCCTGCTCGCCCTCTCGCCCGCCACCCTGCGGAAGGCAGGGAGTGGCTTCGATCTCGCGCTGGCCTGTGCGGTGCTCGGCACGAGCGACGTCGTCGAGCAGGCAGCCCTGACGGGAACGGTGCTGCTGGGTGAGCTGGCGCTCGACGGGCGGCTGCGGCCGGTCCGCGGGTTGCTGCCCTGCCTGCTGGCGGCGCGGGCCGCGGGGATGCGCCGGGCGGTGGTGCCCGCGGGGGCCCTGGAGGAAGCGGCGCTGGTCGGCGGCATCGAGATCCTCGGCGCCGCCACCCTCGACGACGTGCTCGCGTTCCTCGCCGACACCCGGGCGCTGCCGCGGCCCGGGCCCGTCGCCGACCTCGACGGGCCGCCGCCGCCCGACCTCGCGGACGTCGTGGGGCAGGACGACGCCCGGCACGCCCTCGAGGTCGCGGCCGCGGGTGGTCATCACCTGCTGCTCGTCGGCCCTCCCGGCACGGGCAAGACGATGCTCGCGCAACGGTTCGTCGGGCTGCTGCCAAGGCTGGCGCCCGAAGAGGCGCTGGCGCTCGCCGCGGTCCGGTCGGTCGCGGGACGGTTGCCGGCCTCCGGAGGGTTGAGCACCGTGCCGCCGCTGGTGGCACCGCACCACTCCAGCTCGATGGCGTCGCTCCTCGGGGGAGGCAGCGGGATCCCGCGGCCGGGTGCGGTGTCGCTCGCCCACCGCGGGGTGCTGTTCATGGACGAGGCCCCCGAGTTCGGACCCCGCCTGCTCGACGCGCTCCGCACCCCGCTGGAGGAGGGCGAGATCCGCCTCGCCCGTGCCGAGGGCACCGTGCACTACCCGGCGCGGTTCCAGCTCGTGCTCGCGGCCAACCCGTGCCCGTGCGCACCCGCCCACGACCGCGACTGCGTGTGCCCGTCGCTGGTCCGTCGCCGCTATCTGGGACGACTGTCGGGCCCGCTGCTCGACCGGGTCGATCTCCGGGCGCGGATGTACCCGGTGACGGCACTGTCGGCGGTGGGGGCGTCGGAGAGCACGGCCGTCGTACGCGCCCGCGTACTGGCGGCGCGCGCGGCGGCCGACGAACGCTGGGCCGGGCAGGGCTGGCACACCAACGCGGAGGTACCGGGCCCGGAGCTGCGAACCCGGTTCGCACTGCCGCGCAGCGCCGTCGCCCCGTTGGACGCGGCGCTGCGCTCGGGGGAAGTGACGGCCCGGGGCGCCGACCGCGCACTCCGGGTGGCGTGGACGTTGAGCGACCTGGCCGGTGCCGATCGGCCCGACCGGGAGCTCGTCGAGACGGCCCTGTACTTCCGGGACCGGAGGGCGGCATGACCGCCCCGCGGCCGGGGCCGGGGTCCGTCGCGGCTGACGTGCTGCGTGCCCGCGCCTACCTGTCCCGGGTGGCCGAGGCACCGGCGGCGGAGCTGGTCGCGTTCGTCGAGGAGGTCGGACCGGTGGAGGCGGCTGATCGGGTCCGGGCCGGGCGGGTGTCCGAGCCGGTGGCGCGGCAGACTGCTGCGCGCCGCGCGGTCGACCGCACCGAAGCCGATCTGGATGCCGCGCAGGCGTGCGGCGCGCGGCTGGTCACGCCGGAGCACCCGGAGTGGCCGGACTGGCCGTTCGCCGCCTTCGCGCTCACCGGGAACCCCGATCTCGCGCCGCCGCCGGCGCTGTGGGTGCGCGGCCCCGGCCGGCTGGACACGCTCTGCGAGCAGGCCGTCGCCGTTGTCGGGGCCCGGGCCGCGTCCGGGTACGGCACGCACATCGCCGGCGAGTTGGCGGCGGGGGCGGCCGACCACGGACTGACCGTCGTCTCCGGCGCGGCCTTCGGCATCGACGCCGCAGCGCACCGCGGTGCGCTGGCCGTCGAGGGCCCGACGATCGCGGTGCTGGCGTGTGGGGTGGACCGGGCGTACCCGGCCGCACACGAGGCCCTGCTGGCGCGCATCGGCGAGACCGGCCTGGTCGTGAGCGAGTACCCAGCCGGCTGCGTGCCGGGGCGGCACCGGTTCCTCGTGCGCAACCGGCTCATCGCCGGGCTCGCCGGCGGCACCGTCGTCGTGGAGGCCGGGCTGCGCAGCGGTGCGCGACGCACGGCCGCCGACGCCCGCGCCCTCGGACGGGCGGTGATGGCCGTGCCCGGACCGGTCACGTCCGGGCTCTCGGCGGGCTGTCACCGGCTGATCCGCGACGGCGCCCTGCTGGTCACCCGCACCGAGGACGTGCTGGAGGCCGTCGGGCGGATCGGGTTCCACCTCGTGGCGGAGCCCGCGGCTGAGGAGCTGCGGCCCACCGACGGGCTCTCGGCCGTGGCCGCGGCGGTGCACGACGCCCTGCCGGCCCGCTCGGTACGCGAGACGCGGTGGCTCGCGATGGAGGCCGGGGTACCGATCGGTGCGGTCCGGGCGGCGCTGGTCGACCTGGAACGGCGGGGACTGGCGGTCGGGTCGGACGGCCGGTGGCAACGCCGGGCCGGGCCGGGCCGGGCGGTGCGGACGTGACATCCGGACGCGTGGTGCCCGACGGGTTTTCGACTTCGGGCGCGGGGAACATCTTTGTCGTGCCGCCGATCGTGCAGACCGAACTCGACCCGGACGGATTCACGGCACCCCGCCCGCCGGCGGGCGAACTCCGCGCGATGCTCTTCTCGGGCGCCCTCGACCTGCCGCGCCCCGACGGCGGCGGCGACCGCGCAGCGTTGGGCGGCGCTCGCCGCATGGGGTGGCCGCGATCTTGCGCTGGCCCGAGATCGTCGCCGACGCCGCCGCCGGCTGGCCGCAGCTCGGGTCGATTCGGGTTGCCGCGGTCGGTGGGGTCCGAGCCGGCACCGCCCACGGTAGGAAACCGGCGCGCATCGTGGCCGGAACCGGGGTCGGTGCGCTGCGCCACCTCGGCGTCCATCACGTACTGGACCATCTGGCCGGGCACCCGCCGGACACCACCTGGTTGCTCCACACCGACGCCGACACCACGGTGCCACCCGACTGGGCCCTCGCGCACCTGCGTCATGCCGCAGCCGCCGCCTGCGGAGTGGCCGGCACCGCGCACCTCGACGTACCCGACGAGCTCTCTCCGGAGGCTCGGCGTCGCTACCCGCGAATCCTGCGCGATGGGCTCGACGGCGACCGGCACCGCCACGTCTACGGGGCCAACCTGGGCGTCCGGGCCGACGCCTACCTGGCCGTCGGCGGTTTCCCGGCCCACGGCCTGTGGCGCCGCCTGCAGGACGGCGGCTCCGCCCTCGCGCGACCCGCCGAGCTGCAGGTGCGGACGAGCGCCCGGTTGCGCGGTCGCGCCGCCGGCGGGTTGGCCGATCTCCGGCTGGCCCTGCACGACGGTGTCGCCTCGGTACGGGCCTCCGCCGCACTGGACACGCGCGACGGTGCTTGACCCAGGGCCCCACACGTCCGACGGTGGCGCCATGCCGTCCATGCAAGGTCCGCCGCTGGCACCGCTGGTAGCAGCGGTGCTGGAGGAGTTCCTGCGTCACCTGGCGCTGGAACGTGGCCGGTCGCCGCACACCGTCCGGGCCTACCGGGGTGACCTCACGGGTCTGCTCGCCGGCCTGTCCGATCTCGCCGAGCTGGACCTGCCGATCTTGCGCCGCTGGCTCGCGACCGGCCACGCCGCCGGGGCGGGCCGGTCCACTCTGGCCCGCCGCGCCGCTGCCGCCCGCACCTTCACGGCCTGGACCCGCCGGACCGGCCGCACCGGCGGCGATCCCGGCGCCAGGCTGATGTCCCCGCGGCCCCGACCTGGCCTGCCGACGGTGCTGGACACGGGGGAGGCGTCGGCGCTGCTGTCCGCCGCCGTGGTCGGTGCGGAACAGGACGATCCGGTCGCCCTGCGAGATCTGCTCGTGCTGGAACTTCTCTACGCCACCGGGGTGCGCGTCGCTGAGCTGTGCGGGCTGGACCTGCTCGACGTCGACGCCGGCCGCCGGACGCTGCGGGTGATCGGCAAGGGCGACCGGGAGCGGACGGTGGTGTTCGGCGTGCCGGCCGCGGCGTCGTTGCGCCGCTGGCTCGACGACGGACGACCCGGCCTCGTTCGGCCGGACTCACCGCCCGCGCTGCTGCTCGGCGCCCGCGGCCGGCGGCTCGACACCCGGGTGGCGCGGACCGTGGTACATCGGGCCCTCGCGGCGGTGCCCGGTGCCCCCGACGTCGGACCGCACGGCCTCCGACACGCCGCTGCCACCCACATGCTGGAGGGCGGCGCCGACCTCCGTTTCGTGCAGGAGCTGCTCGGCCACGCCCAGCTCGCCACCACCCAGCTCTACACCCACGTGACCGTCGAGCGGCTGCGTGCCGTGCACGGACAGGCCCACCCCCGCGCCTGAGGCCGAGAACGGCGGCCATATCGACGCGTCGTCGACTGGTTACTCAAAGGAATCGATCGATCACGCTAGGCTAGCGTCCATTCGACTCCACACCTCGGGGACCCGTCGAGCGGCTGAAGGTGGTTCATGAGCACGTGCGCCCCGGTGCTGGAACCTGTGCCGATCGGATCGACGCAGCTCAGCCCGACGGTGTCAGCGTCGTGGCGGCTCGCCGTTCTGCCGGACGATACGTGCCGGCCCGATTCGGGTCCGGCGATCGACGCCGAGGTCGCCGAGGCGTGGAGCGGCTACCTGGCGCAACCGTCGCGAACGCTGCGCGATCGACTCGTGGTGTTCTATGTCCCATTGCTCCGCTCGGTGGCGCAGCGGGTCGCCTACGGTCTCCCGACCTACGTCGAGCACGTGGATCTCGTTCAGTCGGGCGTCTTCGGGCTCGTCGACGCCGTCGAGCGCTTCAACCCGCAGCGCTGCCCCCGGTTCGAGAGCTACGCCTCCCAACGCATCCGCGGGGCGATCCTCGACGAGCTGCGCGCCCAGGACTGGGTGCCCCGTAGCGTGCGCGGGCGGGCCCGGGAGCTCGAACGTGTCCGGGAGCGGCTCCAGGCCACGCTGTTGCGCGGGGTGACCGACCGCGAGCTGGCCGCCGAGCTCGGTGTGAAGGCCCGTGACCTGCGTAGACTGACCCGGCAGGTGCAGCTGATCAGTGTCGAGGCGCTCGAGGAGAACGGCGGCGGGGTATCGGAGCTGCTGGTCGACGAGGAAGCGCCCGATCCCGGCGCCGTGGTGCAGGCCGGCGAGACCTCGCGCCACCTGGCGGCGGCGGTCGGGCAGCTCGGGGAGCGGGACCGCACACTGGTGCGGCTCTACTACCTGGAGAACCGCACCCTGGCCGAGATCGGTCGGACGCTGGGGGTGACGGAATCGCGCGTGTGCCAGCTGCACTCGCGCCTGGTGGCGCGGCTGCGGGGCCGGCTGGAGGAGCTCGCAGCCGGCTGAGAGCGCTCCCGAGGAGCGCCGAGCGGAGCGGCCAGGGTTGCGGCACCGGCAGCAGCCGCACCCGGGCAGGCCGCAGCAGGACGAGCGGGTCGACGTAGACGAGCCTGTCCCGGCGTGCCCCCCAGTGCAAGCATGCGGGCGCCGGGCAGCCGGGATGGCCGCCCTCGAGCAGCCCGACAACCTCGCCCGCCCGCACCCGTACGCCCGCTCGCACGGCGGGGCGCAGCGGCTCGTAGGTGGTGCGCAGGGCGTCGTCGTGCTGCACGGACACCACCCCTCGGCCGCCCACGGGCCCAGCGAACACGACCACCCCGGCCCGGGCCGCCAGCACCGGCTGCCCGACGGCGCCGGCCAGGTCGACGCCCCGGTGACCCGGCCCGTACGCCTGCTCCGGAGTGCGGAACGGCGTCAGTACTGCCGGTGCCGGCAGCAGCGGCCACGTGTACCCGGCCCCCGGTGCCGGCACCGCGGCCCCCGCCGGCCGGGCGGGGGCCTCCGGACCGGCCGGCGCCGGCGTCCGCACCGCCGAACCCGGCCCGGACGCCCGAGCAACGCCGGCCGACGGCACGACACCCGCCACGGGCACCGGGCGAGCCGACGCAGCACCCGCCGACGCGGCACCCGTCGACGCCGACGTCGACGCTGTGAGGAGTGCGGCGACGACGACCGCTCCTGCAACTCTCCGGCCGAGCGCTCCCTCTTCGCCGGGCGCTGTCCATCGGCACCCCCACGCCTGCCGATCCCGCCTCGGGTCCACGTCCCGAGCGTCCCGCTGAGCACCGGGCCGCGTCACCCCCAGCTCCTGACCTGTGGACCGCGGCATCCCGATGTGGACAACCGGCGATGCCCACGCGGGTCGGGGTCGGGCTCCCGCGTACACTTAGCTACGCACTTCGGCTGTGGCCGATGTGACTTCGCGCGTTCGCGCACCCGCATGGCAGGCCTCGTCTCGGCCGGCAGGCGGAACGGTGGACGGGCGGTCCCGAGCCCCTCGATGGTCCGGGTCCGGCCACCGGTGCGACGCCAGGGCGGTACCGCCGACCGGCGCTCCGCAGAACCGCGCGTGGATCGCCCTCCCGGGTGGCCGCGCCCGAGCGAAAGGTGAGCACCGGCCGTGGCCGTCGTCACCATGAAGCAGTTGTTGGACTCCGGTGTGCACTTCGGGCACCAGACCCGACGATGGAACCCGAAGATGAAGCGCTACATCCTCACCGAGCGCAACGGCATCTACATCATCGACCTGCAGCAGACGTTGTCCTACATCGACCGGGCCTACGAGTTCGTGCGCGAGACCGTCGCGCACGGCGGCACGATCATGTTCGTCGGCACGAAGAAGCAGGCGCAGGAGGCCATCGCCGACGAGGCGGGGCGGGTCAACATGCCGTATGTCAACCAGCGGTGGCTGGGTGGGATGCTCACCAACTTCCAGACCGTGCACAAGCGCCTCCAGCGCATGAAGGAGCTGGAGACGATGGAGCAGACGGGGGGCTTCGAGGGTCGCACCAAGAAGGAGATCCTCATGCTCACGCGCGAGAAGGCCAAGCTGGAGAAGACGCTGGGCGGCATCCGGGACATGACCCGCGTCCCGAGCGCAGTCTGGATCGTCGACACGAAGAAGGAGCACATCGCCGTCGGCGAGGCTCGCAAGCTGGGCATCCCGGTGGTCTCCATCCTCGACACCAACTGCGATCCCGACGAGGTCGACTTCCCGATCCCCGGCAACGACGACGCGATCCGCTCGGCCGCGCTGCTCACCAAGGTGATCGCGCGGGCCGCGGCCGACGGCCTGATGGCCCGCTCGGCCCGCAGCGGCGGCGGCGGCGACAAGGCCGAGGGCGCCGTCGACGAGCCGCTGGCCGAGTGGGAGCGCGAGCTGCTGCCGGTCGGGGCGGGATCGGACGGCGCCAGCCTCCCCGACACCGCCGTCGCCCCCGCGCCGTCGGAGGCCGCCCCGGTCACGACCAGCAACGGCACCCCGCAGACCACGAGCTGACCCCCGGCCGCCCGGGGCCCGGGGCCCGGACCCCGGGCGGCTGCGTGCGCATCTCCCCCACCAGAACGGACGAAGAGGCACCACCATGGCGAACTACACCGCCGCCGACATCAAGACCCTCCGTGAGCTCACCGGTTCCGGGATGATGGACTGCAAACAGGCGCTCGACACGTCGGACGGCGACCTCGAGAAGGCCACCGAGCTGCTCCGCGAGAAGAGCGCGAAGTCCGTGGACAAGAGGCTGGAGCGCACGACGGCCAACGGTCTCGTGGCGGCCTCCGGTGGCACCATGATCGAGCTGAACAGCGAGACCGACTTCGTGGCCAAGAGCGCCGACTTCCAGCAGTTGGCGGAGTCGATCCTGACGGTCGCCGTCGAGCGGGCGCCGGCCGACGTCGAGGGGCTCAAGGCCGCCCCGTTGGGCGACGGCACCGTCCTGGACGCCGTGCAGACGCTGGCGGGTCGCATCGGCGAGAAGCTCGAGCTGAAGCGTTATGTCCGCCTCGACGGGCCGGTCGTGATCTACCTGCACCGGCGGGCCACGGATCTCCCGCCGGCCATCGGCACCCTGGTGTCCTTCGACGGCAGCGACACCGACGCGGCCCGCAGTGTCGCCATGCACATCGCCGCCGCCGGGCCCCGGTACACCACCCGCGAGGAGGTGCCGGCCGACGTGATCGAGACGCAGCGCCGGGAGGCCGAGGACGCTGCCAAGCAGGAGGGCAAGCCCGAGCAGATCGTCCCCCGGATCGTCGAGGGTAAGATCAAGAAGTTCTATGCCGACTCAGTGCTGCTGGAGCAGGTGTCGGTGCTCGACGGGTCCAAGAAGACCGTGCAGGCCCTGGTCGACGAGGCGGGGCTCACGGTTCGCGGATTCGCCCGCTTCGAGGTCGGCCAGGCCTGAACGGCCAGGAGGAAACCCCACCGATGAACGACCCACGGATCGGCCCCGACGGCACCCGCCCCGGATTTCGCCGAGTGCTGCTCAAGCTCGGCGGCGAGATGTTCGGCGGTGGGGCCGTCGGGGTCGACCCGGGGGTGGTCGAGACCGTCGCCCGGCAGATCGCGGAGGTCGTCGCCACCGGCGCGCAGGTCGCCGTCGTGATCGGCGGAGGCAACTTCTTCCGCGGCTCCGAGCTGCAGCAACGCGGCATGGACCGGGCCCGCGCCGACTACATGGGCATGCTCGGCACGGTGATGAACTGCCTCGCCCTACAGGATTTCCTGGAGCGCGAGCACGTCATCGACACCCGCGTGCAGACGGCCATCACGATGGGTCAGGTCGCCGAGGCCTACATCCCGCGGCGCGCGATCCGTCACCTCGAGAAGGGCCGTGTCGTGATCTTCGGAGCTGGGGTCGGCATGCCGTACTTCTCCACCGACACCGCCGGGGCGCAGCGCGCGCTGGAGATCGACGCTGAGGTGTTGCTGCTGGCCAAGAACGTCGACGGCGTCTTCACGGCCGACCCGAAGCTCGACCCGGGCGCCAAGCAGTACGACGAGATCACCCACCGCGAGGTGCTGGAGCAGGGGCTCAAGGTCGCCGACGCCACCGCGTTCAGCCTCTGCATGGACAACCGGATGCCGATCATCGTGTTCAACCTGCTCGTCGAGGGCAACATCGCCCGGGCCGTGCGGGGTGAGAGGATCGGAACTCTGGTGAACACGCCCGAGTACGCGGAAAGCAGGGGTACACCGTGATCGACGAGACGCTCTTCGACGCCGAGGAGAAGATGGAGAAGGCCGTCTCGGTGGCCCGGGACGATCTCTCCTCGGTCCGCACGGGCCGGGCGTCGCCGAACATGTTCTCGCGCATCGCCGTCGAGTACTACGGGGCGATGACGCCACTCAACCAGCTCGCGTCGGTCAACGTGCCCGAGGCGCGGATGGTGGTCGTCAAGCCCTACGACGCGAGTTCGCTCAAGGCGCTGGAGAAGGCCATCCGGGAGTCCGACCTGGGGGTCAACCCCAGCAACGACGGGCAGATCATCCGGGTGATCGTTCCGCAGCTGTCGGAGGAACGACGCCGGGACATGGTGAAGGTCGCCCGCGGCAAGGGTGAGGACGCCCGCGTCACGGTCCGCAGCATCCGGCGCAAGGCCATGGACGAACTGCACCGCATCGTGAAGGACGGCGAGGCGGGCGAGGACGAGGTCGGCCGCGCCGAGAAGGAGCTTCAGGGTGCCACCGACCGTTACGTCGCCCAGATCGACGACCTCGTCAAGAACAAGGAAACCGAGCTCCTCGAAGTCTGAGCCCGTGACCGCCTCCTCTTCCGATCACGCCGGCGTCGTGATCCCGCAGGCGCCGTCCCGCGCGGGGCGCGACCTCGCGTCGGCGATCGGGGTGGGCACGGCGATGGCGGCGGTCATCCTGGCGTCGCTGTTGGTGGAGCGACACGTTTTCGTCGGGGTCCTGGGCGTGTCCACCGCCGTCGCCACGATCGAGCTCGCGGGGGCGCTGCGCCGCGGCGCCGGTATCGCGGTGCCCCGCACGGTGTTGCTCGTCGGTGGGCAGGCGATGGTGTGGCTGGCGTGGCCGTTCGGACCGGCCGGGCTCGCGGTCGCGTTCGCGTTGACCGCGCTCGGCGTGCTGCTGTGGCGGATGCGGGAGGGGGCGGCCCACTTCGTCCGGGACGTGAGCGCCGGGATCCTCACCGCCACCTACGTCCCGCTGTTCTGCTCGTTCGCCACTCTCATGGTCGTCGCACCGGACGGCCTGGGACGGGTACTGACGTTCATGCTGTGCGTGGTCGCCTCCGACATCGGGGGGTACGCCGTCGGCGTGCTCGCCGGCCGGCACCCGATGGCCCCGACGATCAGCCCCAAGAAGTCCTGGGAGGGCTTCGCGGGCTCACAGGTGGCCGGAATGGTCGTCGGTGCGGTCTGTGTGGTGTACCTGCTGGGCAGCTCTTGGTGGGAAGGAGTGCTGCTCGGCGGGCTGCTCGTCACCTGTGCCACGCTGGGTGATCTCGTCGAGTCGATGATCAAGCGGGATCTCGGCATCAAGGACATGGGCCATCTGCTGCCCGGCCACGGTGGGCTGATGGACCGGTTGGACTCGCTGCTGCCCACCGCCGTCGTCGCGTGGGTGGTGCTGGGCCTGCTCGTGCCGTGACGGCCATTCCCCGCCCACCCGTCACACCCCGCCCATCCATCATCCCGAGCCCGAACATCTGGAACTGGCCCGAGGTCTACGAGCAGGAGAACGCCGCCCAGGACGTCGAGGGCGCGATCTGGGCGGCCCTGCGGGAGGCCACGCCGTGGGCCGGGCTCGATGTGCTCGACGTCGGCTGCGGGGACGGGTTCCACCTGCCGTGGTTCACCGCGGAGGCCGCGTCGGTGACCGGTGTGGAGCCCCATCCGCCGCTGGTGGAACGGGCCCGCCGACGCGGCGACGGCCGGATCCTCCAGGCCGGGGCTGCGGCGCTGCCGCTGCCGGACGCGTCGATCGACCTCGTGCACGCCCGCACCGCCTACTTCTTCGGGCCGGGCTGCGAGCCGGGCCTGGCCGAGGCACAGCGGGTGTTGCGGCCGGGTGGGGCCATTGCGATCGTCGACCTCGACGCGACCGTCGCGCCGTACGGTGCCTGGATGCGCGCCGACATACCGCAATACGATCCGCGGCGGGTCGAGCGCTTCCTCGCCCGTCGGGGCTTCTCGCTCCGCCGCATTCCCACGCTGTGGCGGTTCCCCGACCGCGCCACCTGCGAGGCGGTCCTGCGCATCGAGTTCTCCCCGGCGGTGGCCGACCGGGCCCTGGCCGATACCGCCGGCGCCACGATTCCCGTCGGCTACCGCCTGCACGTCCGCCGCAGGCGGCTCGTGCGTGGATAAACGGTGGTCCACCCCTGCTGCCCACCCACGCGGGCGGGCGTCGGTCAGCCGAGCGTCAGCTCGTCGCCCGCCACGGTCACCGCGCGGGCGGCCAGTCCGGACTTCGCCGGACCGGTGACGACGCTGCCGTCCAGGGCGAAGTTGCTGCCGTGACACGGGCAGATGATGGCAGTCCCCTCCACCTTCGACACGGCGCAACCCTGGTGCGGACACACCGTGGAGAACGCGGCGAACTTCCCGGTGGTGGCCTGCGTCACCACGACACCCTGGGCGTCGAAGATCGCGGCGCTGCCCACCGGCACGGCCGATGTCGGGCCGAGTGCGGTCCCGGCGGGCGCCGCGGTGGTGTCGGTCGATCCGATGCCGCTCGCGCACCCGCTCACCGTCGCGGCCGCGAGGCCGGCTCCGGCGCCGATCACCACGGCCCGTCGGCTGGCGGTTCGGGAGCCGACGCGGAACGTCGGAAGGGTGGGGAACTGCTCGGACACGGTGTACTCCTACGGTCGTGGCCCGGTGGTTGTCCGCCCGGTGGTTGTCCACGACGATCATCGTCGACGGGGTGTGGGCCGGGTGTGCGGCGACCGCGACCGCAGGTGTGACGATCGCCGCGCTACCGTGATGGCATGCGTGATCCGGCGGCGCCCTACCTCGAGACGGCTGTGGGCGGCATCTGGTGGACGGTCGGGGCGTCCGCCCTGGGCGGCGGCCCGGGCACCGTCGTGCTGGCGGCGGGCCTGGGCGTCATCGCGGCCCTGGTCGTGGCACAGCGCCGCCGGTTCGGGGCCGGCGCCCCGCTGCCACCCGGGGGGCGGGGACGGCTGCTGCGGCTGGTCGGGACGGCCGTCGTGCTGGTCGTGGCGTCGGTCGCCCTGCTCGGCGTCGTCGGGTGGGGTGAGCTGGGAGCGCCGGTCGCGTGCGCTGTCGTCGGAGCCGCGCTGATGCCGGCCGCGTCGGTGGTCGGCAACCGCGCGCTCGTCGCGGCCGGCGCCGCGCTCATGGTGCTCGGTGCGGTCGGGGCGTTGCTCGCGCTCGACTCGGCGGGCCGGCTCTACCCGCAGGGCGTGGTCGGTCTGGTCGCGGGTGCGCTGCTGTGGGCCGCCGCGGCATACCGCAGTGGCCTGATCGACGAGGCCAGAGGGCGGGTCCGGCGCTGAGCAGCTGGCATGATGGAGAGGTCATGACCCTTCCCCTCGTGTTCGACGCGCCCCGCCGTGCCCTCCCGCCCCGTCATCTCGCCGATCTGGACCCCGCGCAGCGCCGCGGGGCCGTCGGCGAGCTCGGGCTGCCCGCGTTCCGCGCCGACCAGCTCGCCCGCCACTACTTCGGCCGCCTCACCGCCGACCTCGACGTGATGACCGATCTGCCCGCCGCCGCGCGGGCGTCGCTGGCCCCGCTGCTGCCGCCGCTGGTCACGCCGGTGTTCGAGCAGTCCTGCGACGACGGCGCCACCCGCAAGACGCTGTGGAAGGGCCACGACGGCACCCGGGCGGAGTCGGTGCTCATGGGATACCCCGACCGGGCGACGGTGTGCGTGTCGAGCCAGGCCGGTTGCGGCATGGCGTGCCCGTTCTGCGCCACCGGCCAGGGGGGCCTGGAGCGCAACCTGTCGACCGGCGAGATCGTCGAGCAGGTCCGGCAGGCGGCCGTGGCGGCCCGCGACGGTGCGCTCGGTGCCGGCCCGGCCCGGCTGTCGAACGTCGTGTTCATGGGGATGGGCGAGCCACTGGCCAACTACCGGCGCGTCGTCGACGCGGTCCGCCGCATCACCGAGCCTGCCCCCGACGGCCTGGGCATCTCCGCGCGTGGCGTCACCGTCTCCACGGTCGGGCTCGTCCCCGCCATCGACAGGCTCGCAGCCGAGGGCCTGCCCGTCACCCTCGCCGTATCGCTGCACACCCCCGACGACGAGCTGCGCGACACGCTCGTGCCCGTCAACAACCGCTGGAAGGTCGACGAGGTGCTCGACGCCGCGCGGCACTACGCGACGATCACCGGACGCCGGGTGTCGATCGAGTACGCCCTGATCCGCGACGTCAACGACCAGCCGTGGCGGGCCGACCTGCTCGGGAAGAAGCTGGCCCGGCGCATCGGGCGCCACCGCGTGCACGTCAACCTCATCCCGCTCAACCCGACGCCGGGAAGCGAGTGGGACGCTTCCCCACGCCCGGTCCAGGACGAGTTCGTGCGACGGGTCCAGGCCGCCGGCGTGGCATGCACCGTGCGCGACA
The DNA here is from genome assembly GCA_043716935.1 of Pseudonocardia sp. Classification (GTDB taxonomy): domain Bacteria; phylum Actinomycetota; class Actinomycetes; order Mycobacteriales; family Pseudonocardiaceae; genus Pseudonocardia. The sequence goes on along the minus strand of JAYSXW010000530.1, from coordinate 3,265 downwards.
CCCGCGGCCGCGAGATCGCCGCGGCCTGCGGGCAGCTGGCGGCGTCGCAGGTGGGCTGATCAGCTCAACCCCAGCACCTCGGCCAGGTCGAAGTCGACGGCCTGTTCCAGTTGGCCGTACGTGCACGACGCCGGTTCGCGGTCGTCGCGCCAGCGCACGAACTGGGCGGTGTGCCGGAAGCGCACACCCTCCATGTAGTCGTAGCGCACCTCCACCACCCGCTCGGGGCGCAGCGGGACGAACGACAGGTCCTTGCCGGAGTTCCAGCGGCTGGTCTCGGCCTTGCGCGGGGTCCGCTCGCCCGACTCCTGCGCGGCCCAGGCCCATGGGTGGTCGTCGAACGTGGTGACGAGCGGCGCCAACTCGTCGAAAAGGGCGCGGCGCTGGGTCATCGGCAGCGCCCCCACCACGCCGACCGACGCCAGGTGCCCGTTGTCCTGGTAGAGCCCCAGCATCAGGGAGCCGATGGCGTCGGGACCGGACTTGTGGACGCGGTAGCCCGCCACCACGCAGTCGGCCGTGCGCTCGTGCTTGATCTTGGTCATGACGCGCTTGTCGGGCTGGTAGGTCTGGTCGGGGCGCTTGGCGATCAGGCCGTCGAGCCCCGCGCCCTCGAACCGGTCGAACCAGGTCGTCGCGAGCGCGTGGTCGTCGGTGATCGGGGTGATGTGCACGGGTGGGGCGGCGTGCGCCAGCGCCTGCTCGAGGAGGGTGCGGCGCTCGGCGAACGGGCGGCCGGTGAGGTCGTCGTCGTCGAGAGCGAGCAGGTCGAACGCGACGAAGCTGGCCGGCGTCTGCTCGGCGAGCCGCTTCACCCGGCTCGCCGCGGGATGGATGCGCTGCTGGAGGACCTCGAACTCGAGCGAGTTGCGCTCCCGGTCGAGGACGACGATCTCGCCGTCGATCACCGCCCGTTCCGGGAAGTTCGCCAGCACTGCGGCCACGACCTCGGGGAAGTAGCGCGTCATCGGCTTCTCGTTGCGGCTGCCGATCTCGACGTCCGGGCCGTCCCGGAAGACGATCGACCGGAACCCGTCCCACTTCGGCTCGTAGAGCTGGCCGGGCGGGATCGCCGGCTGGGGCTTGGCCAGCATCGGCTTGACGGGCGGCATGACGGGGAGCTGCACGCCGGCCATCCTGCCCCTCGCCCCGCGGCTGGGCCGATGCGGCCGCGACGGGGCGGCGCGGGAGGGGGGCGGCGCGGGAGGGGGAACGGGCCGGTGGAGCCGTGGGTCAGTCGGCGTCGAGGTTCTGGACGTCCTCGTCGTCGGGGGGGTCGGCGCCGTCGGCGGCATCGCGGTCGGCCCAGTCCAGGAGCTCGTCGATCGGGAAGACCACATCGTCGATGCCCTCGTGCAGGTCGCCGAGGGTGGCGAAGCGGGCCGGGACCGTGGCGATGGTGAAGTCGCGGGGGTCGGCGTCGTCGATCTCGTCCCACCGGATGGGGGTGGAGACCACGGCGTCGGGCACGCCGCGCACCGAGTAGGCGGCGGCGATGGTGTGGTCGCGGGCGTTCTGGTTGTAGTCGACGAAGATCGACGCCGGGTTGCGGTCCTTGCGCCACCACGTCAGGTCCACGAGCGGGGAGCGCCGCCCCACCTCGCGGGCGAACGCGTGGGCCGCGCGCCGGACGTCGGCGAAGCCGTGCTCGGGCGGGATCCGCACGTAGATGTGCATGCCCTTGCCGCCGGAGGTCTTGGGCCAGCCCGTCGCGCCCAGCTCGTCGAGTACCTCGTGCGCCACATGCGCCACGTTCCGCACGTCGTCGTAGGAGGCCGACGGCATGGGGTCGAGGTCGATGCGCCACTCGTCGGGCCTTTCCGTGTCGGCCCGGCGGCTGTTCCACGGATGGAACTCGACGGTCGACATCTGCACGGCCCACACGACGTCGGCGGGGTGCTGCACGCACAGCTCGTCGGCGGTGCGGTTCCAGCGGGGGAAGTGGATGCGGACGGTCTCGACCCAGTCGGGCGCCCCGCGCGGTAGCCGCTTCTGGTGCACCTTCTCGCCCTCGACGCCGGTGGGGAAGCGGTGCAGCATGCACGGCCGGTCGCGCAGGGCTCGGACTATCCCCGGCGCTACGGAGAGGTAGTACCGCGCCAGGTCGAGCTTCGTCTCGCCCCGGGCCGGGAAGTAGACCCGGTCGGGGTTGCTGAGCCGGACGGTGTGGTCACCGACCTCGAGCTCGATCGCGGGCCCGGCCACGTGCGCGGGACTCTCAGCGCCGCCAGGCGTTGCGCCGGCGCACCGCCTGGGCCATCAGGCCGAGGGCGATCAGCACGACGATCCCGGCGATCCACAGGTCCTGCGTGCTGGTCTGGTAGGGCCCGAAGATGAACGAGACGAGGATCAGTGCGGAGACGACGCCCGCGGCCGCCTTGGCCTTCGGGAAGCTCCCGTGCCAGCCCCACTCGGCCGACGGCTCGTCCTGCGGGTCGATCTCCGAGCGCTTCTCCAGATCGCGCGAGTTCCTCGCCACGCCGTCCTCCTGTGATCGCTCCCTGGTGCCGCCACATCGTCGCACAACACGGGGAGGTGGATGATGGTGGACGATGAGCAGACGCACACTCGTACTGGGATGCACCGGATCGGTCGGCACCCAGGCCCTGGAGCTGATCGGAGACAATCCCGAGCGCTTCACCGTGGCCGGGCTGGCCGCGGGCGGTGGTGACCTCCTGCTGCTCGCACGTCAGATCCGGGAGCACGACGTGCGCCGGGTCGCGGTCGCCGACGCCAACTCGGCGGCCGCGCTGCGCCGGATGTTGCCCGGAATGGGCCTGCGCCGGGTCGAGGTCCTCTCCGGCCCGGGTGCCGCCACCGAGCTGACCGCCTCCACACCTGCCGACACGGTGCTCAACGGCATCACCGGCTCCGTCGGGCTCGGCCCGACGCTCGCCGCCCTGCGCTCGGGCGCCGTGCTCGCGCTGGCCAACAAGGAGTCGCTCGTCGCCGGCGGCGCGCTGGTGACGGGGGCGGCGGCGCCCGGCCAGATCGTGCCCGTCGACTCCGAGCACTCCGCGCTGGCCCAGTGCCTGCGCGGCGGGCGCGCCGAGGAGGTCGACCGGCTGGTCGTCACCGCCTCGGGCGGGCCGTTCCGGGGGCGCTCCCGTGAGCAGCTCGCGGGCGTCACCGTCGACGAGGCGCTGGCGCACCCGACCTGGGCGATGGGCCCGGTCGTCACCATCAACTCCGCGACGATGGTCAACAAGGGCCTCGAGGTGATCGAGGCGCACCTGCTGTTCGGGATCCCCTACGACCGGATCGA
>JAYSXW010000529.1:0-2703 GCA_043716935.1 Pseudonocardia sp. | reverse complement strand
GATGAAAACCGTCGTAGCGTCGGGGGCGCGGAATCTTGGCGCCGACTTCAAGCCGATGAGAAGTTATCCCTACGTCGACAACGTTTTCTTGGTGGATGGCCGGGCGTACTGGACGGCGCACACCCTGTACTTCTGACCGGGATTGCGCGGATCTGTATCCGTATCCGCGGTACTCCGAGGAGACGCGGTCACGGTCGTGTCCCCTGGACTACCGTGAGTTCGGAGTGGAGCTGGTGCTCGACGCGAACGCCTACCTGATCAATGGTCATCGTCTCGAACAGTTTGCGTACAAGGTGCAGGAGACCAAGATCTCCTCGGGTGCGACCACGCACTTGAAGCGCGGCTGGCAGTTCCTTCCGGGATCGATGCCTGCTCCGCAGCCGGCACCTGCTCCGGTACCCGAGCCGGCACCCGATCCGGGGGATGAGGCGGCACCCGACCCCGACAACATCGCCAAGCCCTGCACCATCACGCCCGCAACACCCTCCGCCCACCCACCCTGGTTCGGATCATCTGACTGCGTCGACACACGGTCAGGAACGCGGGATCGGCAACAGCGGCGGGCCCTCGACGGGCAGCACGCCGTAGCGTGCGGAGAGCGCGTGCAGCGCCGGAATGTCGGGCTCTCCGGTCAGGGTGGCGAAATAGGCCTCCTGCTCGGCGAACATGCCCTCCAGTCCGGAGGGGGTGATGACGCCGAAGCTGCGGATCGGCTCGTCGGAGAGGTTGGCGAACACGTGGGGCACCTGCCGCGGCATCCACACCAGCGTCTGCGGGCCGGCGTCGAAGCGGCGGTCGCCGATGCAGAAGCTGAGCACCCCGGAGATCACGTAGACGGCCTCGTCCTCGTGGGTGTGGACGTGCCGCCCGGGCCCGGGACCGTGGGGCGGCACGTCGGCGTCGCCGAAGGTGACCGCGCCGCCGGTGCGGTCACCTCCGGCGAGGATCCGCCACGGGCGGTCCCGATCCGCGGGTGACTCGATCACGAACGGCTGCGTGGTGGTCATCTTCAGCTCCTCCTGACTAGTGGCAATCACTAGTGACGGCCACTAGTAGAGTTCAGAGGGTGAAGCCTGTCAAGAGCGATGCGCGGCAGGAGAAGGCCGCGCGGACCCGGACGCGGATACTCGACGCGGCGTACGCGCTGTTCTGCGAGCGCGGCTACCGAGCGACGACGATGCAGGACATCGCTGACCGGGCGGGTGTCGCGGTGCAGACCACGTATTTCAGCTTCCGCACGAAGGACGGGCTGCTCCAGGCCGTCCACGACCGCACGGTGCTGGGCGAGGAGGGCCTGCCGCCGCAGCGCCAGCCCTGGTTCGTGCGGGCGATCGCCGCGCCAGCCATCGAGGGCGCCGTCGCGACCCTGGTCGCGGGTGTGGCGGGGATCCTCGCCCGGGTCGCGCCGATGCTGCCGGTGTTCGAGTCCGTCTCGGCCGATCCTGCCGGTGCGGTCTACCGCCGCGGCGAGGAGCTGCGCCGCGACGGCTTCAGCGAGCTGATCACGCTGCTGGCGCGCACCGCCCCGCTGCGGCCGGGCATGAGCCACGTCCACGCCGTCGACCTGCTGTTCGTCCTGCTCGGCCCGCCGCTCTACCGGTCGCTGGTGATCGAGAACAACTGGGCCGAGCATGAGTGGGCGGCATGGGTGACCACGACGCTGCTACGCGACCTCTTCGGCCGTGCGGTGCCCCCTTCCTGAGGCGGCCGCAGCGGGCCGGCACTCCTCCTCGGGTATCGCGCCGAGCACCACCATCACAGGCCGGCTCGGGCGGATCACCTCGCGGACGGCCTGGACCGCGAGCCGACGGCGACTTGCCGCCCCTGGTTCTGCACTGGGTTGACACAGGGCTCCACGGCGTAGAGCTCCAGCAGCCCGAGTACCCCGGCCGCACTTCGTGATGTGATGGTCTGTTCTCTCGATCTTGTGGTTGATGATGCAGGTCTTGCGGCCTGGGCCGTCGGGTTGGATGGATTGTTCGCGCAGGTCGCTGGCTGGTTCCTGCGGGCGGAGCCGCGCCGGCGGGCGCAGGCGTAGGTGCGCGGGCTGCTCGCACCGTTGGCGGGCAAGAATGGCTGGACACTGGCCGAGGTCGCGGGGGACGCGACCCCGGATGGGATGCAGCGGTTGTTGAACTCGGCGCAGTGGGACACCGACGGGGTGCGTGATGACGTGCGCGGATACGTCGTGGAGCACCTTGGCGACCTCGCCGGGGTGCTCATCGTTGCCGAGACCGGGTTCCTGAAGAAGGGCCTCACATCCGCTGGCGTGCAGCGTCAGTACTCCGGTGTCGCGGGGCGGGTGGAGAACTGCCAGCTCGGGGTGTTCCTCGCCTACGCCACCGGCAAGGGCTGCACCCTGATCGATCGGGAGCTGTATCTGCCGAGGTCCTGGACCTCCGACCGGGACCGTTGCCGGGCGGCCGCGATCAGCGACGACGTCGAGTTCGCCACCAAAGCCGTTCTCGCGCAACAGATGTTGGGCCGCGCCCTGGACGCCGGAGTGCCCGCGTCGTGGGTAGCTGCGGACGAGGCCTACGGGCAGGATCACAAGTTCCGCACCTGGTGCGAACGCCGCCGCATCGGCTCCGTCGTCGCGGTGCCGCGCAGCCAGACCATCCCGGCCGGTGCTGGATTCGGCCGCGCCGATCACGCCGTCGCGGGTGCACCCGAGCAGGCGTGGAAGCGGTTGAGCTGCGCCGA
>JAYSXW010000528.1:0-2704 GCA_043716935.1 Pseudonocardia sp. | reverse complement strand
ATGGTGATGGCGTGGAAGCCGGCCTTCGTCAGGGCGTCGCGGGCCTCGACGGGGTAGCGGCCCTGCTCGTCGACGTCGGCCGCGTAGGGCGCGATCTCTTTCTCGGCCAGGGTGCGCACGGCCTCGCGAAGCGCCTCGTGCTCGTCGCTGAGCCGGTAGGTGTCGAAATCGGGGTCCATGTGGCCACTTTAACGGCACTGCGTGCCACCGGGCAAGCCCGCTGCTACCCTGCGTGCCATGTCCGGAGCAACCCGTCGAGGCCGCTCCGCCGAGGGCCGAGCCGCGGTACGACGTGAGCTGGTGACCGCGGCCGTGGCCCTGTTCACCTCCGCCGGCTACGAGGACACCACCGTCGACGACATCGCAGCCGCCGCGGGCGTCGGTCGTCGCACCTTCTTCCGGTACTTCCGCAGCAAGGAGGACGCGATCTCGCCCGATCACGAGGCGGCGCTCGCGCGGATCGAGGAGGTCTTCGCCGCGGCGCACCCGAACGAGCCGAGCGTGAGCCTCGTCCTGCGCGCCGGCGAGACCGTGTTCGACCTCTACACCGACGACCCGGAGCTCTCGGTCGCGCGCTACCGGCTCACCCACGACGTCGCGGCGCTGCGCGATCGCGAGTCGGCGCGCGTCGACCACTACCGCCGGCTGTTCGCCCGCTCCCTGCGCCGTCGCGGCGTCGACGAGTTGGTGGCCGCGGTGACGGGCGCGGCCGTGGTCGCCGCCCACAACGTCGCGTTGCGGGAGTGGCTGGGCGCAGGCGCGCCGGCGGACGGCGTCGACGCCGGCGTCGAGCGGTTCCGACAGGTCGCCGACATCCTGCCCGGCGAACCGGGCCATCTCACCGCCGTCACCGATCGGCTGGAGGCCGCGGTCGGACGCCTGGAGCGCACCTCCTAGCGACCCGAAGCCGGACATGCGTGATCCCCGGGCCTCATCATCGGATGAGTGACCGAGCTGGACGGGCTCGGGCCCGGGGATCACGGGTGACTGTCGGGGTCTACGCCGGCACCACACCGGCTTCCACGACGGTCGGGATGAACGTGTCCCTGTGGTGCTAGCGGACAGCCACCTCACGAGTCCTCATGTCAATCAACGCTGGACCACCTCCTCTCACGTGTGGTCCAACCCTACGACGGCGCCGGGCCACCGCGCCACACGTATTTCAGGGCCTCGTCCTTGATCTCGACGGAGTGCGCGAGCGCGGCCCGGAACTGCTCCATCCGGGCCAGCAGAGCGGGGTCGCCGACGGCCAGGATGCGCACGGCCAGCAGGCCGGCGTTGCGCGCTCCGCCGACCGCGACGGTGGCCACGGGCACGCCGGCCGGCATCTGCACGATCGACAGCAGGGAGTCGAGGCCGTCGAGTCGCGCCAGCGGGACCGGCACGCCGATCACCGGCAACGGGGTGGCCGCCGCGACCATCCCGGGCAGGTGCGCCGACCCCCCGGCCCCGGCAATGATCACTTTCAGGCCCCGGCCCGACGCCCCGGTGGCGTAGTCGAGCATGCGCTGCGGGGTGCGGTGCGCCGAGTACACGCCCACCTCGCACGGGACGTCGAACTCGGTGAGGGCGTCGGCGGCGGCCCGCATGACGGGCCAGTCGGAGTCGCTGCCCATGATCACCCCGACGAGCGGTTCAGCGTCCACGGCCCGCCTGCCCGTCGTGGATCGACCAGCCGTCGGCCCAGGTCGCCGTGGACAGCCACTGCGCGGCGAGCGTGGCCCGCTCCCGGACCGTCGCCATGTCCTCGCCCAGCACCGTCACGTGCCCGACCTTCCGCGCCGGCCGCTCGGCCTTGCCGTAGAGGTGCACCTTGACCTCGGGGAACCGCGCGAACAGGTGGTGCAGGCGCTCGTCGGCCCCCATCGCGGGCTCGTGCTCGGCGCCGAGCACGTTGGCCATGACCACAGCCGGGGCGGTCGGCGTAGTGGCACCGAGCGGGTAGTCGAGCACCGCGCGCAGGTGCTGCTCGAACTGTGAGGTCCGCGATCCCTCGATCGTCCAGTGCCCGGAGTTGTGGGGGCGCATCGCCAGCTCGTTGACCACCAGCGCGCCATCGACGGTCTCGAACAGCTCGACCGCCAGCAGGCCGGTGACCTCCAGCTCCGTCGCGAGGCGCAACGCCAGCTCCTGAGCCTGCGCGGCGGCCTCGTCGGGGAGGCCGGGAGCCGGGGCGAGGACCTGGACGCACTGGCCGTCGGCCTGGACGGTCTCCACCACCGGCCACACGGCAGCCTGCCCGAACGGCGAGCGCGCCACCAGCACGGCCAGCTCGCGGCGCATCGGCACGGCCAGCTCGACCATCAGCGGGACGCCGGCCGCGAGCAGCTCCGCCACGGGAGCGCCGTTCATCCACACACCGCGTCCGTCGTAGCCGCCGCGGACGGCCTTGATCACCACGTGTCGGCCCCGGGCGAATTCGTCGACCATCGACGGCGAGCTCACGGCCGCGAACTCCGGCACGGCCACACCGAGCGCCCGCAGCCGTCGTCGCATGACGAGCTTGTCCTGCGCGTGCAGCAGCGCGTGCGGCGCGGGATGGACCGGCACCCCCGCGTCGAGGAGGGCCTGCAGGTGCTCGGGTGGCACCTGCTCGTGATCGAACGTGACGGCCGAGCAGCCGCGGGCGAACTCCCGCAGCGCCGCCAGGTCGGTGGCCACGCCGGGAACGACGTCGGCGCACACCAGCGCGGCCGGGTCGTCC
>JAYSXW010000527.1:0-2704 GCA_043716935.1 Pseudonocardia sp. | reverse complement strand
GGCCACACCCGAGGCGGGACGCACGGAACTGCTCCGGCAGGTGCTCGGCGGCCGCGTCACACCGGTCACCGCGGCCCTGCTGTCGCAGACCGTGCGGTTGCCCCGCGGCCGGGTCCTCGGCCTGGTGGCCGAGGCCCTCGCGGCGCTCGCCGCGGGCCGCCGCGACCGCTCGGTGGCGAACGTCCGGACGCCGGTCGCCCTGTCGCCGCAGCAGGAGCAGAAGCTCACCGGCACCCTCGCCCGGCTCTACGGCCGCCCGATGTCGCTGCAGGTGGAACTGGACGAAAGCCTGCTCGGCGGGCTCGTCGTGCAGGTCGGTGGCGAGGTCATCGACGGTAGCGTGGCGGGCAAGCTGGCCACCGCACGTCGCGCGATCCCGAGCTGATCCCCGTTCTCCGATGACAACAAGAAGGAACAGCGCAGCATGACAGAGCTGACGATCTCCTCCGAGGAGATCCGGAGTGCGATAGCCGGCCACGTCTCGCAGCTGGAGACGGACACCTCCCGCGAGGAGGTGGGCCACGTCACCGACACGGGGGACGGCATCGCCCACGTCGAGGGCCTGCCCTCCGCGATGACCAACGAGCTTCTCGAGTTTCCCGGCGGTGTCCTCGGCGTCGCCCTGAACCTCGACGTGCACGAGATCGGCGCCGTCATCCTCGGCGACTACGAGCACATCGAGGAGGGCCAGCTGGTCAAGCGCACGGGCAACATCCTCTCGGTGCCGGTCGGCGACAAGTTCCTGGGCCGGGTCATCGACCCCCTGGGCAACCCGATGGACGGGCTCGGCGACATCGAGGCCGAGACGCAACGCATCCTGGAGCTGCAGGCCGCGTCGGTGATCGACCGCCAGAGCGTCAAGCAGCCGCTGCAGACCGGCATCAAGGCCATCGACGCCATGACGCCCATCGGCCGCGGCCAGCGCCAGCTGATCATCGGTGACCGCAAGACGGGCAAGACCGCCGTCTGTGTCGACACGATCATCAACCAGAAGGCCAACTGGGCGACCGGCGACCCGAAGCAGCAGGTCCGCTGCATCTACGTCGCCATCGGCCAGAAGGGCACCACGATCGCCGGCATCCGGCAGTCGCTGGACGAGGCCGGCGCGCTGGAGTACACGACGATCGTCGCGTCCCCGGCCAACGACGCCGCCGGCTTCAAATGGCTCGCCCCCTACACCGGCTCGGCGCTGGGCCAGCACTGGATGTATCAGGGCAACCACGTCCTGATCGTGTTCGACGACCTGTCCAAGCAGGCCGAGGCCTATCGCGCCATCTCGCTGTTGCTGCGTCGCCCGCCGGGTCGCGAGGCCTACCCCGGCGACGTGTTCTACCTGCACTCCCGCCTGCTCGAGCGCTGCGCGAAGCTGTCCGACGAGCTGGGCGGCGGCTCGATGACCGGCCTGCCGATCATCGAGACCAAGGCCAACGACGTCTCGGCCTACATCCCCACCAACGTCATCTCGATCACCGACGGCCAGGTGTTCCTGGAGTCCGATCTGTTCAACCAGGGCGTCCGGCCGGCGATCAACGTCGGCATCTCGGTGTCGCGGGTGGGCGGTTCGGCGCAGATTCGGGCCATGCGGTCGGTGTCGGGCTCGCTGCGGTTGGACCTGTCGCAGTACCGCGAGCTGGAGGCGTTCGCCGCGTTCGGTTCCGACCTCGACTCCGCGTCCGCCGCCGCCCTGGGCCGTGGCAGCCGGCTGGTGGAGCTGCTCAAGCAGGGTCAGTACCGGCCTCAGCCCGTCGAGGAGCAGGTCGTCTCGCTGTTCCTCGGGACGAAGGGCCACCTCGACTCGGTACCGGTGCCCGACGTCCGCCGCTTCGAATCGGAGTTCCTCGACACCGTGCGGCGGGGGCACGAGGGCATCCTCGGGGAGATCCGCGACACCGGGAAGCTCTCGGACGAGAACTCCGAGCGCATCGCCGACGTCGTGAAGGCGTTCAAGAACGACTTCACCGCGACGGACGGCTCCTCGGTGGTGCCGAAGGAGGCCAAGGCCGAGGCGCCGGACGAGGACGAGGGCGACCGCGAGTCGGTGACGGTCAACAAGTCGGCGCCCGACCGGCCGGCGCCCGACCGGCCGGCGTCCGACCGGCCGGCGCCCGACCAGCCGGCGTCCACCCAGCCCGGGCCCTCGGGCAGCAGCGCGAAGTAGGCGGACGACATGGCGGCACAGATCCGGGTGCTGCGGCGGCGGATCAAGTCGACGCAGTCCATCAAGAAGATCACCCGGGCGATGGAGCTCATCGCGACCTCGCGCATCGCGAAGGCGCGGGCGCGGGTGCGGGAGTCCAAGCCCTACGCCGAGCAGATGACGGCGGTGCTCACCGAGCTGGCCAACAACGCGGCGCTCGACCACCCGCTGCTCGTCGAGCGGGAGAGCCCCAAGCGGGCCGCGGTGCTGGTCGTCACGAGTGACCGCGGCCAGTGCGGCGGCTACAACTCCAGCGTCCTGCGTGAGGCGGAGCAGCTGCAGTCGCTGTTGCGCGGCCAGGGCAAGGAGCCGGTGCTCTACGTGATCGGGCGCAAGGGTGTGAGCTACTACCGGTTCCGCCGGCGTCCGGTGAAGCAGTCATGGACCGGGTTCTCCGAGCAGCCCGGCTACGGGAACGCGGCCGAGGTCGCGCGGGTGCTCGTGGCGTCGTTCATGGCCGGCTCCGACGACACCGTCGACGCCGACGACGCCGACGACGCCGACGAC
>JAYSXW010000526.1:0-8041 GCA_043716935.1 Pseudonocardia sp. | reverse complement strand
CGATGTCGGCGCCCTTGTCGAACTCGCCGCGCGCGACGACCTGGCCCTTGCCGGCGTCGTTGAAGCCCGAGAAGTCACCCGCCGGGCTCAGGTACTGCTTCTCGATCTGGATGTCCGGCGCCACGGCCTTCGCGCCCTGCACGTAACCGGCCTCGAACTTCTGGATCAACGGCTGCTCGACGCCGCCGATGAAACCGATGTGGCAGGTCTTGGTCTTGAGCGCTGCCGCGGCGCCGACGAGGAACGAGCCCTGCTCCTCGGCGAACACCAGCGGGGTGACGTTGGGCAGCTCGACCGTGCTGTCGTCGACGATCGCGAACTTCACCTGCGGGAACTCGGCGGCCACCGTGCCCAGCGCGGTGGCGTACTTGAAGCCCACTGCGACGATCGGGTTGTAACCGTCGGTCGCGAGCTGGCGCAGCCGCGTGGCCGCCGCGTCCTCGCTCTCGTTGGCCGCCGCCGTCAGCTCCTTCGTGTTGTCCTTCGTCAGGCCGATCTCGGCCTGCGCCTTCTCCAGGCCCGCGCCGGCCGCGTCGTTGAACGACCCGTCACCGCGCCCACCGATGTCGTAGGCCATGCCGACCTTCAACTTGCTGGCGTCGGCCTTCGCCGCCGCCGGCGCGGTGCTCGCAGCACCCGCGGAGGCCGGCGCCGCGTTGCGCTTGCAGGTGCCCGCGCTCGCCCCGCCACTGGCGGCCGGGGCGGTGGTCCCGGTGTCCCGAGCACAGCCCGCGAGCACCAGCGTGCTGGTCAGCACGGCTGCTGCCAGGACGAAACCTCGTCTGATCCGCACTGAAGAACGCCTCCTGTTCCGGCCGGACCCCGATTCGGCCGGCACGACGACGGCGAACCGTAACCGAGGCCGGCCCCGGTTCACGTGGTCGCCCCCTGGGCGTGACCGAATCGTCGGCTCCGCTCCGTCACCGCCACCTCACCCGACCCCCGCGAGTCGGGCCCTCCGTGCGCGCGAGTTGGGGCCTTCGTGCGCGCGAGCCGGGGCCTCCGTGGGCACGAGTCGGGATGAGGCCGACGTAGGATCGGGCATCGTGCGTTGGCCGGCTCTGCTCACGGTGCTCGTTGCACTCGCCCTTCCCGGACCAGCGGCCCCGGCGGCGCCGCCGCCGCCGCCGGCCGCTTCGCCGCCGCGCGAGGCGTGTCCCGAACAACTCGCCCCACCGCCGCCCGCGGCCGAGGAGGAGCTTCCCGCCGAGCCGTTGCCCCGCCCCGCCGAGCCGGTGGGTGGGCCGCAGCTGGGCACCTGCGGCGAGGTCGGCACGGCGGGGGCGCCGGTCGTGGGGGCGGCGTCGTGGGTGCTGGCCGACCTCGACACCGGCGGGGTGCTGGCCGCCCGCGCCCCACACGCGCGGCACCGTCCGGCGTCGACGTTGAAGGTGCTCACCGCACTGTTGACGCTGCGTGACCTCGATCCGGCCACAGTTGTCGAGGGCGCGGCATCGGATCAGCGCGTCGACGGCAGCAGAGCCGGCATCGGACCCGGCGGGCAGTACACCGTGGCCCAGCTGCTCGACGGCCTGCTGCTCAATTCCGGCAACGACACCGCGGAGGCGCTGGCCCGGACGATGGGCGGGGACGCCGCGACGACCGCCGCGATGTCCGGGCTCGCGCACGACCTCGGCGCGCTCGACACCCGGCCCGCCACCTCGTCGGGCCTCGACGGGCCGGGCATGAGCTGCTCGGCCTACGACCTGGCCCTGCTGTTCCGCGACGCCCTGCGCGACCCGCGGTTCGCCGCGACCACGGCCCTGCACTCCGTCCCGTTCCCGGGGTGGGGCGAGCACCCGGGGTTCGTGCTGTCCAACAGCAACCGGCTGCTGGAGAACTACCCCGGTGCGCTCGGCGGGAAGGCCGGGTTCACCGACGCGGCGCGGCACACGCTCGTCGGTGCGGCCCGGCGCGACGGTCGACGGCTGGTGGTCGCGTTGATGCGCGGCGAGCAGACCCCGGAGCCGATGTGGAAGCAGGCGGGTGCGCTGCTCGACTGGGGTTTCGCACAGCCGCCCGGCACCCCGGTCGGGACGCTCGTGGACACGGGCCCGCCCGACCCGACGCCACCTCCGACAGCGACGCCCGTGCTGGCCGGGGCACCCGACCCGAGAATGACGCCCGCCCCCACAGCCGCCCTGCGCGGCACGCCCGGGGCCGACACCACCGCCATGACCCCCGTACTCGTCCTCGGCGCGGCAGTGCTGATCGGCGTCGCTGCGATCGTGGTGCGCCGTCGGCGGCGACTCTGAAGGGCTGCTGGAGCAACGGCGGTCAGGACCGCCGACGCCCCAGCAGCAGGCGACCACCCAGCAGCCCGCCGAGCACGCCCGCCCCGACCAAGCCGGCCGCCGTGCCGCCGGACGGGCCGGAGCGCACCGTCACCTCGGAACAAATCACGGCGGGGCCGGGCACGGGGGTCGGCGCCTCCTGCTCGTTCTCCTTCGCCGTGGCCGCCCAGGCCGTGACGAACAGCATGAAGCGGGAGACGAAGAACACGAACACGAGCAGTCCGACGAACGGGCCGAGCAGAGCACCGGCGGGAGAGCTGGTGACCGTGCCCAGGTAGAAGGTCATGACCTGCTTGAGCACCTCGAAGCCCACGGCGCCCAGGACGGCCGCCTTGGCCGCGCTGCGCAGGGTGGCGTGCTGGCGGGGCAACCAGGCGATCACCCACAGGAAGATCAGCCAGTTCGCCACCAGACCCAGCACCACCCCGAGCGCGGCGAGCAGCACCCGCGCCCACAGCTGGTCGGCCAGGCTCACGAACTCCAGGATGGAGCGGGTGAAGCCCGACGCGATGCCGGTGATCGCGAACGAACCGACCAGCGCGAGGCCGAGCCCGGCCAGGGCGAGCAGGTCGAACAGCAGCCGCTTGAGGATCGGCGGGGTAGTGGGCACCTGCGCCCACTGCTCCGAGAGGGCCTCGCGCAGGTTCGACGTCCAGCCGACCCCGGTGTAGAGCGCACCGAGCAGGGCGAGGATCCCGAGGCTGCCGCGGTTGTCGATGGCGCTCGTGATCACCGGCAGGATCAGGTCGTCGAGGCCGCCCGGGAGGTTCTTCCCGATGCCGTCCTTGAGCTGATCGAGCAGGTCGGGATTGAAGAACAGGACGTACCCGGCGATCGCGGTGCCGGCGAGGATGAGCGGGACCAGTGACAGCACGCTGAAGTAGGTGATGGCCGCGGCGTAGTGGTCGCCGTGGCGCTCGGTGTAGCGGCCACCGGCGCGCAGGAGATGGTCGAGCCAGCCGTACCGGGCCCGCAGCCGCTCGATCCGCGACGGCACCGCGGGCTTCTCGGGCGTCGAAGCCGCCTTCGTGCGGACCTCGTCGTCACGTCGATCGACGGTCGCGGTGGTCACGTCTCGTCACCCCTCGTCCTTCTACGTCGGCGGCAGGAAACCGATCTTCTCGTAGACGGCGGCCAACGTCGCGCTGGAGACCTCCCTGGCGCGGGCGGCGCCGTGGGCCAGCACCCGGTCGAGCTCGCCCGGGTCGTCCAGGAGGTCCTGTACCCGCTTCCCGAGCGGCGCAGTGAAGTCGGCGACGATCTCGGCGAGGTCCTTCTTCAGGTCGCCGTAACCGCGGCCGGCGTAGTCGAGCTCCAGTTCGGGGATCGTGGCGCCCGAGAGTGCCGAATGGATCGTCAGAAGGTTGGCGATCCCGGGCTTGGCCTCGGGGTCGTACCGGATCTCCCGCTCGGTGTCGGTGACCGCGGAGCGGATCTTCTTCGCGCTGACCTTCGGGTCGTCGAGCAGGTTGACCAGGCCGGCCGGGCTGGAGCTGGACTTGCTCATCTTGGCCGTCGGATCCTGCAGGTCCTGGATCTTGGCCATGCCGGCGAGGATGTAGGGCTCGGGGACGGTCAGGGCCCGGCCGAACCGTGTGTTGAAGCGCTGCGCGAGGTCGCGGGTGAGCTCGACGTGCTGACGCTGGTCCTCGCCCACCGGCACCCGGTCGGCCTGGTAGAGCAGGATGTCCGCAGCCTGCAGGATTGGATAGGTGAACAGCCCGACCGTCGCCCGCTCGGTGGCCTGGTGCGCTGCCTTGTCCTTGAACTGCGTCATCCGGCTGGCCTCGCCGAAGCCGGTCAGGCAGCCCAGCACCCACTCCAACTGGGCGTGCTCGGGTACGTGGGACTGCACGAACACGGTGCAGCGGTCGGGGTCCAGGCCCAGGGCCAGCAGCTGCGCTGCCGCCATCCGGGTGCGCGCGGCGAGCGTCGCCGGATCGTGCTCGACGGTGATCGCGTGCAGGTCGGGGATGAAGTAGAACGCGTCATGGTCGTCCTGCAGCGCCACCCACTGTCGGATCGCGCCGAGGTAGTTGCCGAGGTGGAACGAGTCGGCGGTCGGCTGGATGCCGGAGAGCACCCGGGGAGGCATCGGGGTGGACATGGCGACGATTCTCCCAGTACGGGCCAGCGGGTTCCGCCCTAGGCTCGTCGATGTGGACGAACCCGAAGTGATCACCGTCGACGCCGGCCCGGTGGCGCTGCACGCCCGCCACCGGCCCGGTGGCGCCGCCCACCCGGTGCTGCTCGTGCACGGGCTCTCGTCCAACGCGCGGCTGTGGGACGGCGTGTCCGAGCACCTCGCCGCGGCCGGGCACCCCGTCGTCGCGGTGGACCTGCGCGGGCACGGGGCGTCGGCGGACGTGCCCGACGTCGACTCCGACGATCCCGACGCCGCGGCCACCGACCCGACGCTGCTCGCGGCACGCGATCTCGCCGACATCTGCGAGGGGCTGAAATGGACGGCGCCGATCGTCGCCGGCCAGTCGTGGGGCGGCAACGTCGTGCTGCAGCTCGCCGCCGACCGGCCCGATCTCGTGCACGGCCTCGCGCTGGTCGACGGGGGATGGCTGCACCTGGGCGACCAGTGGTCGACCCTCGACGACGCCTGGCGCATCCTCGCCCCACCACGCTTCGACGACACCTCACGGTTCGACCTGCGCGCCCGGCTGCGGGCCGGGCATCCCGACTGGTCCGATGCCGCGATCAACGCCACGTTGGGCAACCTCCGCGAACGCGCCGACGGCACCGTGACGCCCTGGCTGGAGCGCGAACGCCACCGTGCCATCGTCGGGAGCCTGCTGCGGCACCGGCCGCGGGAGCTCTACCCGTTGATCCGGTGCCCGGTGCTGCTGCTCGCCGCCGGTGGGCCCGTGAGCAAGAACAAGCTGGTGGCGCAGGCGGCTGGCGCCCTGCCGCACGCCGAGGTCGTCGACTTCCCGGGTGGCGACCACGACCTGCACGCCCAGCAACCGTCTCGGGTCGCCGAGCTGATCGCGGGGTTGGCGTGAACAGCGGCCGGCTCGTGATCATGGGATCCGGTGAGACCGCCCCGACGATGGTCGAGGTGCATCGCTCGACGCTCCGCGCTGCGGGCGACGGGCCGTCGCTGCTGCTGGACACGCCCTACGGCTTCCAGGAGAACGCCGACGACATCACGGAGAAGGCGCTGGCCTACTTCGCGCGCAACGTCGGGCGCACCGTCACCCCGCTGCCGTGGCGCCACCGGCTCGACGGCACCGATCTCGACCGCGCGCTCACCGCCGTCCGCACGGCCCGCTCGGTGTTCGCCGGGCCCGGCAGCCCCACCTACGCACTGCGCGTGTGGGCCGGCACGGGCTTCGACGACGCCCTGGCCGCCGTCGCCGGCAGCGGCGGCACGGTGACGTTCGCGAGTGCCGCCGCGCTGACCATCGGCGTCGTCACGATCCCGGTGTACGAGATCTACAAGTCCGGCGCCGACCCGGCCTGGGCGCCGGGCACCAACCTGCTGGAGCGCCTCACGGGCCTGCGCGCCGCACTGATCCCGCACTACGACAACGCCGAGGGCGGGACCCACTCCACGAACTTCTGTTACCTCGGCGAGCGGCGGCTGCGGTACCTGGAGGGGTCGCTGCCCCCGGGCGCCCATGTGATCGGCGTGGACGAGCACACCGCGCTCGTGTTCGATCTTGCCGCCGGCACCGCGTCGGTGCTGGGCAACGGCACCGTGACCGTCCGCCACGACGGTGCCTCCCGCGTCCTGCCGACGGGCACGGCGGTGGAGATCGATGACCTGAAGGCCCGCGAGTCGGGGCCTCGGCGCGCGCGAGTCGGGGTTCCGGTGCGCGCGAGTCGGGGCGCGGTGGACGTGCCGGCCGCCGGCTCCCTGCGCGACGCCACCGGCCGGGCCCGGGCGGCGTTCGACGTCGCCCTCGCCGCCCGTGACGCCGACGCCGCGGCGGGCGCGGTCCTGGAGCTGGAGCAGGCGCTCGCCGACTGGACGGCCGACACCCTCCAGTCCGACGACACCGACCACGCCCGCCGCACCCTGCGCGGCATGGTGCTGGAGCTGGCCGGCGCGGCCCGCGACGGCCTCGCCGACCCGGCGCAGCGGATCGCCCCGCTGGTGGAGGCGCTGATCGAGCGCCGTGCCGCCGCCCGCGCGGCCCGCGACTTCACCACCTCCGACGGCCTGCGTGACCGCCTGACCGAGGCCGGTGTCGAGGTGCAGGACTCGCCGGACGGGGTGACCTGGCGCCTGCGTGGGGCCGCGCCTGCGGCGCCCGCGCGTGGATAGGGGCTTCCGCTCACACGTCGTCGGCGGGCTCCGGCGGTTCCGTGGCGGCCGCCCGGTACATCTGCACCACGCCCTTCTCCAGGTCGATCGGGCCCAGCCGCCACTTCTCACCGTCGCCGGCCTCCGCAGCCTCGTCCAGGATCTTCCGACCGGGGAACATCTCGCCGAGCACGCCCATCCCCCCACCGTAGTGCCATGCGTGGACAACAGGGTCGGGCGCCGCAGACGCGAATGTATGGCTAGGCCAGCGGCAGCAGCCGGCGGGCGGGTTCGATGCGGGCGACCGGTTCGGTGTAGGTGGTGCCGCGCTGGCGGACGGGACGCCCGGCCGCCATGGCGATCGCGGTCAGCTCGGCGACGGTGCGGGCACTGCCGTTCTCCGAGCCCGCCATCCGGCTGATCGTCTCCTCCATCAGCGTGCCGCCCATGTCGTCGGCGCCGCCCCGCAGGATCCGGGCCGAGACCGTGTCGCCGAGCTTCACCCACGAGCACTGGACGTGGTCGATGCGGCCGTGCAGGGCGAGGCGGGCGAAGGCGTGAACGGCGCGGTTGTCCCGCTCGGTCGGACCCGGGCGGGCGACCCCGGCCAGGTAGATCGGGGCGTTGGTGTGGATGAACGGCAGTGGCACGAACTCGGTGAAGCCACCGGTCAGATCCTGCTGGGCGGCGAGGGTGCGCAGGTGCCCGAGCCAGTGCCGCGGTTCGTCGACGTGGCCGTACATCATCGTCGACGACGACGGGATGCCCAGGCGGTGCGCCGTGCCGACGACGTCGAGCCACTGCACGGCCGGCAGCTTGCCCTTGGTCAGCACCCAGCGGACCTCGTCGTCGAGGATCTCCGCCGCCGTTCCGGGTATGGAGCCCAGGCCGGCCTCGCGCAGCTCGACCAGCCAGTCCTGCACCGACACGCCCGCCTTGGCCGCCGCGGAGACGATCTCCATCGGCGAGAACGCGTGCACGTGCATGTCGGGAACGGCGGCCTTGACCACGCGCACGAGGTCGGCGTAGAAGGTGATGGGCAGCTGGGGGTCGATGCCGCCCTGCATGCAGACCTCGGTGGCACCCTCGGCCGCCGCCTCGACCGCGCGGGCCGCAACCTCGTCGAGGGAGAGCCGGAACGCGTCGGCGTCGCGCTCGCGCTGGGCGAACGCGCAGAACCGGCACCCCGTGTAGCAGACGTTGGTGAAGTTGAGGTTCCGGTTCACGACGTAGCTCACGTCGTCACCAGCGGCGTCCCGCCGCACCTCGTCGGCCCACCGCACGACCGCCTCCAGGTCCGGACCGTCGGCGACCAGCAGGCTGATCACGTCCTTCTCGGTGAGCGCCGACGGGTCCCGACGCAACGCCGCGGCGACGTCGGTGTCGAGCCGCTGCGGTGCCCCGACGAGCCGGCCGACCTCCGACCAGTCGCCGTAGACGTCGTCGAAGTCGCTGCGCCGGTCGGCCAGACGCCCTGCGGTGTCGA
>JAYSXW010000525.1:0-2726 GCA_043716935.1 Pseudonocardia sp. | reverse complement strand
ACTCGTACCCGATCTTGTCGAGGAGACCACCCGTATCGCCGGGCTCCGCGACCGGGCCCGCCGGGCGCTGGGCGGCTGGGTGGACCGCGAGCAGCGGCTGCTCACCGCCCTGCGCGGACGCCCGGTGCTGGCCGATCCGCTGCGCGCCCTCGACGCCCACACCGGGGAGGTCGACCGGCTGCGGGACGCCATCCGCGGCGCCACGGTGCGCGGGCTGGACCGCCGCAGCGCCGACATCGTCCACGTCCGGGCCCGGCTGACGACCCTCGGCCCGGCCGCGACGCTCGCCCGCGGCTACGCGATCGTGCAGCGAATCCCGACGGATGCCGGCCACGTCCTGCCGGTCCTGCGTTCCGTCGCCGAGGTGACGCCCGGCGACCGGCTCCGCATCCGGGTGGCCGACGGTGCCGTCGGAGCGGTCACCGTGGACACCGGGACGGTCACCCGCACATGACGCGCGACATCGGGCAGCCGGGTGAACTCGGGCAGCTGGGCTACGAGCAGGCCCGGGACGAGCTCGCCGAGGTCGTGCGCGCATTGGAGGCGGGCGGGTTGAGCCTCGACGAGTCGGTGGCGCTGTGGGAACGCGGCGAGGCGCTGGCGCGCCGCTGTGAGGAGCAGTTGGCGGGCGCCCGCGAGCGGGTGGAGCGGGTACTCAACCCGCCGGAGTGAGCACCTGCCCGGCAACAGCCGCGCCGGCGAGGGCCTGGAAGTCGGCGGCGCTGCCGCTGCCGGTGATGAGCAACCGGACGTCGCCGAGGTCGGCCACCCAGATCGGCTCGTCGTTCTCCCGGGTGTAGGCGACCCAGCGCCGACCGCCGACGTCGACGGGTCCCTGTGTCGTCACGGGTGTGGAGCCGGTCTCGACGACGACGAGCGCGGCCTCGGTCGCGTCACTCTGCAGCAGCCGCAGGTATCGCCCGTCCGGGGTGAGGTAGCCGGTGCGGACGGCCCGGCCGGCGTCGACCCCGCTGCTCTGCACCCGGTCCTGCCCGACGGAGTTGGACCGCCACCCGGGCGGAACGGCCGGGATCCGGAGGGCGAACGGAACGCCACGGGCGAGGTCGCGCAGCTCCGCGGGCGCGTCCACGACCGGGATCCCGGCCGGATCGACGGTCGGCCCGGCCGGAGCGAGCGAGCAGGAGCGCGTGATGCCACCGACCATCAGCACGAGCGCCACCAGCAACCCCAGCGCGACGCCCAGGTCGCGCAGGCCCATCGCCGAACGCGGGGGCTTGGACGGGGCGGGGTCGGTGCTCATGTGTCCATCGTCCCAGGCCGGCCCCGCCTCGGCAGGCCGCCACCGCACCCGACGATCTGCGAGAATCATCGCATTCCCCACACCCGATCCCCTGGGGACGGCATCACGCACGGAGGAGACCCGATGGCCCAGGAGCCGTCCCCGTTCGACAGCGGAACCGGACGGCGACGCGAAGCGCCCGACCGCAACCTCGCCATGGAACTCGTACGCGTCACGGAGGCGGCCGCGATGGCCGCCGGCCGATGGGTGGGGCGCGGGGACAAGAACGGGGGCGACGGCGCCGCGGTCGACGCGATGCGCCAGCTCATCGGCAGCGTCTCGATGCGGGGCGTGGTGGTCATCGGCGAGGGCGAGAAGGACGAGGCGCCCATGCTGTTCAACGGCGAGGAGGTGGGCAACGGCGAAGGCGCCTGGTGCGACGTGGCCGTCGACCCCATCGACGGCACCACCCTGATGGCCAAGGGCATGCCCAACTCGGTGGCGGTGCTGGCCGTGGCCGAGCGCGGGGCCATGTTCGACCCGTCGGCGGTGTTCTACATGGAGAAGCTGGCCGTGGGCCCGGAGGCGGCCGACGTCATCGACCTCAACGCCTCGGTCGCGGAGAACATCCGCCGCGTCGCCGGCGCGAAGCACCTCGGCGTCGGCGACGTCACGGTCTGTGTCCTGGACCGTCCGCGTCACGACTCGCTGGTGGCCGAGATCCGTCGCACGGGCGCGCGCATCCACTTCCTCTCCGACGGCGACGTGGCCGGCGCGATCTCCGCGGCCCGGCCCGGCACCGGCGTCGACATGCTCTACGGCATCGGCGGCACACCCGAGGGAATCATCACCGCGGCCGCGATGAAATGCATGGGCGGCGCGATGCAGGGGCGGCTGTGGCCACGCGACGACGAGGAACGGGCTCGGGCCATCGCTGCGGGCCACGATCTCGATCGTGTACTGAGCGCCGACGAGCTGGTGCGCGGCGACAACATCTTCTTCTGCGCCACGGGCATCACCGACGGCGACCTGCTCCGCGGCGTGCACTACACCGCGGGTGGCGCGACGACGCAGTCGATCGTCATGCGCTCCAAGTCGGGCACCGTGCGCATGATCGACGGCTACCACCGGCTCACGAAGCTGCGCGAGTACTCCTCGGTGGAGTTCGATCTCTCCGAAAAGCAGATCGCGGCGGTTGCGAACCCGGCTCCGCCTCTCCCCTGATTCAGCGCGACCACGGCCTGTGATCCAATTAAAATGATTGCTCAGCCCCGATCGCTCTTGCTCGGATCGGCCGCTACCCGGATATTGACGTAACGCCACCGCCCGAGACCTACCGGTCACGGCGGGTAGTGAGTGGGGTGGGTCGTGCGTTCTCTCAAGTTCCTGACGCTCGTGCTGGTCGGCACGATCGCCGCCCTGCTGAGCGGTACCGCCGCGGGCGCGGCAGCCACCACGGCGGCCATCGTCGCCGCCGCGTCCGCCC
>JAYSXW010000524.1:0-2752 GCA_043716935.1 Pseudonocardia sp. | reverse complement strand
ACGTGGTCGCCGTGCAGCCGGGCCAGTGCGGCGTCCCGAGCGGACGGGGTCGGGAGGTCGAAGGCCACCATGAGGCCGCGGCCACGGACTGCGGTGATGCCGGGGACGGCGGCGAGGTCGTCGAGCAGGCGCTTGCCCAGGACTCCGGCCCGCTCGATCAGGCCGTCGGTCTCGATCACCTCGAGCTGGCGCCGCGAGCGGACCATGTCGGTGAGGTTGCCGCCCCACGTCGAGTTGATCCGGGACGGGACGCGGAAGACGTTGTCGGGCACCTCGTCCACCCGCCCGCCCGCCATGATCCCGCAGACCTGCACCTTCTTCCCGAACGCGACCACGTCGGGGGCGAGGCCGAGCTGCTGGTAGGCCCACGGGGTGCCGGTCATGCCGCAGCCGGTCTGCACCTCGTCGAGAACGAACAGGGCGTCGTGCCCGCGGCACAGGTCCTGCATCGCCAGCAGGAACTCCGCCCGCAGGTGGTTGTCGCCTCCCTCGCCCTGGATCGGCTCCGCGATGAAGCACGCGATGTCGTGCGGGTGCGTCGCGAACGCCGCCTCGGCCTGGGCGAGGGCACGGGCCTCGGCCTCCCGCACGTCGCCGGGGAAGTGGATCGCGGGAACGTCGATGCGCGGCCAGTCGAACGTCGGGAACAGTGCGGTCTTCATCGGGTCGGTGTTGGTCAGCGAGAGCGTGTAGCCGCTGCGGCCGTGGAACGCCCGGCGCAGGTGCAGCACCTTCGTGCCCAGGTGCCCGGGCCGTCCGTGCAGCGCGTTGTGGCGCCGTTTCCAGTCGAACGCGGTCTTGAGTGCGTTCTCCACGGCCAGGGCGCCGCCGTCGACGAGGAACAGGTGCGGCAGCGCCGGATCGCCCAGCACCCGTTCGAAGGTCTCGACGAACTCGGCCTGCTGCGCGGTGTAGACGTCGGAGTTCGACGGCTTGTTCACCGCCACCTCCGCCAGCTCCGCGCGGAACTCCGGGTCGTCGGCCAGCGCGGGATGGTTCATGCCCAGCGGGGCCGAGGCGAAGAAGCTGAACAGGTCGAGGTGACGGGTGCCGTCGCGGGCGTCGACCAGCCAGGAGCCGCGGCTCCTGGCGGTGTCGAGCACGAGGTCGAACCCGTCGACGAGCAGGTGCCGGCGCAGCGTCTCGTGGACACGGTCCGGGGCGATGGTGGGCATACCATCAGTGTCTGGACCCGGCCCCGGCGGCGCACGACACCGAGCGTCGGCATGCGGGCGCGAAGTGCCACCATGTCGGCCGTGGCACCGACGGATCGTCAGCTCGACGGGCTGGACCACCGACTGCTGGCGCTGCTCGCCGTCGACGGCCGCCTGACGATGGCGCAGCTGGGCCGCAGCGTCGGTCTCTCGCGGACCGCCGTGCTGGCCCGCGTCCAACGCCTGGAACGCGACGGCGTCATCCGCGGCTACCGCGCCGACGTCGCCCTGCCCGCCGCGGCGGCGACGCACCGGGCGCGCATCGGGGTGGTGGTGCGCACCCCGGACGTCGCCGGCTACGTCCGTCGGCTCGCCCAGCTGTCGGGTGTCACCGAGATCGAGACGGTGGCGGGGGAGTACGACCTGCTGCTGCTCGTGACGGCGCCGAGCGCTGCCGAGCTCGACGCCGTGCTCGACCGCGTGGCGGGCTGGCGCGAGACGGTCCGGACGACGACCTGGGTAGTGCTCACCCGCTACTGACCACGCCTTCCGTGATCTCGACGAACATCGTGCCGCTGCGGCCCCGCCACGACGTGACAACTCACGGCACCCGACTGGGTGCGTCGCTGACGGAGTCGATCTTCCGCGCCCGATACGGTGGTTCACATGGCCGGACGCACCACCAGCACGCGGGGACGCACCACCGGGAGCACCCGCACCGGGGCCCGGCGATCCACCCCGGCCCGCCGGCCCGCCGCCCGCCGGTCCGCCCCGAAGAAGGGTCCCGACCTGATCGATCAGGGCATCGACGCCGTCGGCCGCGGGATCGGACGCCTGGGGCGCGGCACCGGCCGGGCGCTGGGCCGCACCCGCGAGCTCGATCCCGCCCATCGCCGCGACGGGCTGGGCGTCGGGTTGATCGTGCTCGCCCTCGCCAGCGCGGCCGGGATCTGGTTCGCCGCCGGCGGGCCCGTCGGGGGTGCGCTGTCGTCGGCCATCGCGTTCGTCGTCGGCCGGGGTGCGGTGCTGCTACCGGTGCTGCTGCTGGTGGTCGGGGTGGTGCTGGCGACGCGGGAGGCGAACCCGCCGGCGCGGCCGCGGGTCGCCGTCGGGTCGCTGCTGCTCACGCTGGGTGTGCTCGGGCTGGTGCACATCGTGTCCGGGCGCCCCGACGAGCCGGCCCGCTGGCCGCTGGGCGGGGGCGCCGTCGGATACGTCGCGGCGACGCCGCTCGCCACCGGGCTCACGCAGTGGGTGGCCGTGCCGGTGCTGGTGCTGCTCTCGGCGTACGCGTTCCTGGTGCTCACGGCCACTCCGGTGCGGCAGGTGCCGGATCGGGTCCGGCGGCTGCTGGGCCGCTCCACCTCCGATCCGGAGGCCACGGCCGATCCCGCGGGCACCGACCCGTCGCCCGACGCCGCTCCTGCGGACGAGCCGAGCGCAGGGCCCACCCCGCTGCGCCGCCCGTCGCGCCGCCGGCAGGCCGCGCGGGTCGCGGACGTCTGTCGGGAGGACGACCCGGCCCCGGACCCTGCCTCCGGGGCTGGGCCGCAGCCCGCGCCCGAGGCCCCGCCCGAGCCCGCGCCCGTGGCGGCACC
>JAYSXW010000523.1:0-8148 GCA_043716935.1 Pseudonocardia sp. | reverse complement strand
CGGCTCGCAGTTCGGACGCGGTGGTGGGCGGCGACACCGGTAGCTGACGTGCCAGGCCCGCTCGAAAGGCCTACTCTGAAGGAAGTCATGTCACGAGTCATCCATGTCTTCCGTCAGCCCGAGCGCTTCGTCGCCGGGACCGTTGGCGAGCCCGGCGACCGCTCCTTCTACCTCCAGGCGATCGAGGAGGCCCGCACGATCAGCGTGCTGCTGGAGAAGCAGCAGGTCTCCGTGCTGGCCGAACGCATCGCCGCCCTGCTCACCGAGGTGTCCAAGCGCTTCGGCGGCGGCGTGGCCGATGCCGGCGACGGTACCGACGTCGATCCGCTCGCCGTGCCGCTGGAGGAGGAGTTCCGCGTCGGGACGATGGGCCTGGGTTGGGATTCCGACTCCAGCTCCGTGGTCGTCGAACTGCTCGCCGTCTCCGAGGAGGAGGTCGACGAGTCGGTCGTGCTCGACGACACCGACGAGGGCCCCGACGCCCTGCGCGTGTTCCTCTCCCCGGAGCAGGCCCGCGCGTTCGCCGATCGCGCCGAGAAGGTCGTCGGCGCCGGCCGTCCGCCGTGCCCGCTCTGCGCCGAGGCGCTCGACCCGGACGGCCACGTGTGCGTGCGCCTCAACGGGTATCACCAGAGGAACCCGGTCGCGGACTGATCGCCCGGTGGACCCCCGTGACCCGGCGCTGCCGGACGTGCTGCGGCGTGGCCGCATAGAGATAACCGGACGTCTCGTCGACGCGTCCAACGCCACGCTCTTCGGCACCTCCGTGCTCGACGGCGTCGAGTGCAGGTGCGTGTACAAGCCGGTGCGCGGCGAGCGTCCGCTGTGGGACTTCCCCGACGGCACGCTGGCCGGTCGCGAGGTGGCGTCGTACCTGGTGTCCGAGGCCGCGGGATTCCACGTCGTCCCGCCGACGCTGTTGCGCGATGGCCCGTTCGGGCTTGGAATGGTGCAGGCCTGGGTCGACACCGTCGACGAACGCGAGCTCGTGGACGTCTGTGCCCCGAAGAAGGTGCCGAAGGGCTGGATCGGGGTGCTGCGGGCCCGCGGAGATCGCGGCGAGCCCGCTGTCCTCGTCCACGCCGACACCCCGGCGCTGCAACGGATGGCCGCGTTCGACGTGGTCGTCAACAACGCCGACCGCAAGGGCGGGCACGTGCTCGCCGGCACCGACGGCCATCTCTACGGCGTCGACCACGGCCTGACCCTGCACGTCGAGGACAAGCTGCGCACGGTGTTGTGGGGTTGGGTCGGCCAGCCGCTGCCGGCCGAGGTGATCGAGGCGCTGGAGAAGCTGCGGACCGGGCTCGACGGCACCCTGGGCGACGACCTGGGCGAGCACGTCACCCGCCGTGAGGTGCGCACGCTCTCGTCGAGGGTCGACGCGCTGCTGGCGACGCCGACGTACCCGGAACCGTCCGGCTACGGCCCGGCAATTCCCTGGCCGGCCTTCTAGCTCCCAGCCCCCTCCCCCCACCCCCGGTCCCAACGTGGGTCTCGCTGGTCGTGACGAACCGGCGCGCTACTCGCCGCGCTCGGGCTGGCGCTCGTGATGGTCGGTGCCGTCGTCGTACACGCGCGACGCAAGGAGTCGTTCGTGCCGCCGCTCGTGCTGGCGGTGCTCTCCCTGGTCGTCGCGGTCCTCCGGTTCATCGGCTGAGAGTCACCGCCCGCAGGCCCGGACCAGCTCCGACGCGCATGCTCGAGCAACTGAGCGCACTCGCGGCACTGGGCGTCCGGCACGCGCACGGCCGGGGTCGCGCGGCCGTGGGAGATCGAGCCGCTCGCGCTGCTCGGCCGGGAGGTCGTGGCCGCTGCGGCGGAGGTGTAGCTGCGGCGCCCGTGTCGGTAGCGTTGCGCCCGTCGCCGTAGGTGTGAGGGAGAAAACGATGAGCGAGGCCGGGCAGAGCCGCGTCGGGGTCACGGGGTTGGCGGTGATGGGGGCGAACCTGGCCCGCAACATCGCGAGCCGGGGGGTGCCGATCGCGGTGCACAACCGCACGACCGCCCGCACCAAGGAGTTCATGGCGGAGTTCGGCGAGACGGGCCCGTTCACCGGCAGCGAATCGCTGGAGGAGTTCGTCGCCGCGCTGGAGCGCCCGCGCCGGATCATCGTCATGGTCAAGGCGGGCAAGCCCGTGGACGCCGTCATCGCCGAGCTCACGCCGCTCCTCGACGAGGGCGACATCATCATCGACGCCGGCAACTCACACTTCCCCGACACCGTGCGCCGCACCGAGGAGTGCGCCGCCGACAACATCCGGTTCATGGGCATCGGCGTGTCCGGCGGCGAGGAGGGTGCGCTGAAGGGGCCGAGCATCATGCCCGGCGGTGACGAGTCCGCCTACGCCGAGGTGGCGGAGATCCTCACCAGCATCGCCGCCGTCGTCGACGGCACCCCGTGCTGCGTGCACGTCGGGCCGGGCGGCGCCGGGCACTACGTCAAAATGGTGCACAACGGCATCGAGTACGCCGACATCCAGCTCATCGCCGAGGCCTACGACCTGCTCACCCACGTGGCCGGCCTCGACGCCCCGGCCATCGCCGCGATCTTCGCCGACTGGAACACCGGCGACCTCGAGTCCTTCCTCATCGAGATCACCGCGAAGGTCCTCGACAAGACCGACGAGAAGACCGGCGGCCCGCTCGTCGACGTCATCGTCGACCAGGCCGAGCAGAAGGGCACCGGGCGCTGGACCTCGCAGGACGCCCTCGACCTCGGCGTGCCCCTCACCGGCATCACCGAGGCCGTGTTCGCGCGCACGATCTCCGCGCTGCGCGACCAGCGCCGCGCCGCAGCCGGCACCCTGGGCGGGCCCGTCCCCGGCGCCGGGGAGAACCGCACCGATCTCGTCGACGACATCCGCCAAGCGCTCTACGCCTCCAAGGTCGTGGCCTACGCGCAGGGCTTCGCGCAGATGCGCGCCGCATCGCAGGTCAACGGCTGGGATCTCGACCTCGGAGCCATGGCGACCATCTGGCGCGGTGGCTGCATCATCCGGGCGCAGTTCCTCAACCGGATCCGCGACGCCTACGCCGAGTACTCCGCCGACGGGAGCGACATCGAGAACCTGCTGATGGTGCCCTACTTCACCGACGCCGTCGCCGATGCGCAGGACGCCTGGCGGCGGGTGGTGGTGACGGCCACCGAGCAGGGCGTGGCCATCCCGGCGTTCGCCAGTTCCCTGAGCTACTACGACGCCTACCGCCGCGAGCGCGGCCCGGCCAACCTCATCCAGGGCCTGCGTGACTACTTCGGCGCCCACACCTATCGGCGGACCGACGCCGAGGGGTCGTTCCACACCCGCTGGTCGCAGGACGGCACCGAGGTGCGCACCGACGGTTGAGCCACACCGTGCCTCGACGGGTCGATCGTCAGCGGGAACGAAGCGGCGGAAGGCGAACCCCCGTCTCGGCCCGGTGCTCCTGCGCGATCCGGCCCGCCGCAGCCGCATCCGGGTAGGGGCCGCGCAGGGCCCGCACCTCGGTGGGCTGCTCGTCGAACGGGCCGCCGTCGTCACCGCAGTCGGGGCAGATCACCTCGAAGTTCATGATCCAGGCGTCGGTGACGGGATCTCGCGATACCCCCGGAGCCCGTCGGATGCTGGCCCGGGAGTGCGTGTCGGTCACCCGCACGAGCGTACGTGACCGACCCGCTCGGCTCGACGATGTAGCGCTGGGTCATTATCTTGCCGCAGGAGCGCAGTCTCCAGGATCGGAGGGCCCGGGATGACCGGTATCGGCAACCCGTTGCTCAACATGAGCATCTTCGCGGGGTTCGTCGTCGTCACGCTGGTGGTGGTGTTGCGCGTCAGCCGCGGCAACCGCACGGCGTCGGACTACTACGCGGCGGGACGCTCGTTCAGCGGGCCGCAGAACGGCATCGCGATTGCGGGGGACTACCTCTCGGCGGCCTCGTTCCTCGGCATCGCGGGCGCCATCGCCGTGTACGGCTATGACGGCTTCCTCTACTCCATCGGCTTCCTCGTGGCATGGCTCGTGGCGTTGCTGCTGGTGGCGGAGCTGCTGCGCAACACGGGCACGTACACGATGGGTGACGTCCTGAGCTTCCGGATGCGGCAACGGCCGGTGCGCGCGGCCGCGGCCACGTCGACGCTGGTGGTGTCGTTCTTCTACCTGCTCGCCCAGATGGCCGGGGCCGGGGCGCTGATCTCGCTGCTGTTGCAGATCCCCAACAGCGACACGTTCGGCCAGGGCGTGGCGATCGCGGTCGTCGGCGGCCTGATGATCGTCTACGTCCTGGTGGGCGGCATGAAGGGCACCACCTGGGTGCAGATCATCAAGGCCAGCCTGCTGCTGGTGGGCGCCGCGGTGATGGTCGCGTGGGTGCTGGGCAGGTTCGGCTTCGATTTCTCGGCGCTGCTGGGCCGGGCCGTCGCCGCCAACCCCCAGGTGCAGCTGCCCGGGGCCGCCGCCCCGACGCCGCTGGGGGAGCGGCTGCTGGTGCCCGGCCTGCAGTACGGGCGCACGGCCCTCGCGAAGATCGACTTTGTCTCGCTCGGGCTCGCGCTGGTGCTGGGTACCGCGGGCCTGCCGCACATCCTCATGCGCTTCTACACCGTGCCAAACGCGAAGGAGTCGCGGCGCTCGGTCGTCTGGGCGATCTGGCTGATCGGCACCTTCTACCTGTTCTCGCTGGTCCTGGGCTACGGCGCCGCCGCGCTCGTGCCCGGAGGAGCACAGCGCATCGCCAACGCGCCCGGCGGCACCAACTCGGCCACGCCACTGCTGGCCTACCAGCTCGGCGGCGAGCTGCTGCTCGGACTCATCTCGGCGATCGCGTTCGCGACGATCCTCGCCGTCGTCGCCGGGTTGACGATCACCGCGTCGGCGTCGTTCGCCCACGACGTCTACGCGGGGGTGCTCAAGCGCGGCCGCGCCACCTCGGACGCGGAGGTTCGGGTCGCGCGGCGGACCGCGCTGTGTATCGGTGTCGTGGC
The DNA here is from genome assembly GCA_043716935.1 of Pseudonocardia sp. Classification (GTDB taxonomy): domain Bacteria; phylum Actinomycetota; class Actinomycetes; order Mycobacteriales; family Pseudonocardiaceae; genus Pseudonocardia. The sequence continues at coordinate 3,187 of JAYSXW010000523.1, read as the reverse complement.
GGTCGGGGCCGGGATCCTCGCGCGCAACCAGAACGTGGCATTCCTCGTCGGGCTCGCGTTCGCCGTCGCCGCCTCGGCGAACCTGCCGACGCTGCTTTGCTCCTTGTTCTGGCGCCGCTTCACCACCACCGGTGCCCTGTGGAGCATCTACGGCGGGCTGGGGAGCTGCGTGGTGCTGATCGTGTTGTCCCCCGCGGTGTCGGGACGGCCGACGTCGATGCTCCCCCGCTTCGACTTCGCGTTGTTCCCGCTGGCCAACCCCGGCCTGGTGTCGATCCCGCTGTCGTTCCTGCTCGGTATCGTGGGCAGCTACGTCGGCGGGCGGGAGTCCAACGATCGGCAGGCGGAGATGGAGGTGCGGGCCCTCACCGGTGCCGGCGCCGAGAAGGCCGACACCACGCCGGCCGGCCCGCCGTCCGTACCGGACCGTCAGAAGCCCACCGGCGTGGTCATGCCGACCCGGGTGGCGAGCCTGTACGACGAATAGGGCGGACCGTCAGGCGAGCGGAACCACCTCGGGGGCGCCCATGCGGGCGGAGTCAGCCGTCTCGTCGTCGGGCATCTTCTGGCTCTCCCGCTCGGCGTCGACGCGCTTGCGGTAGTGCTCGACCTCGCGCTCGATCTGCTCGTCGCTCCAGCCCAGGACGGGGGCGACGAGCCGAGCCGCCTCCTGCACTGCGCCGATGCCCCGGTCGAACGTCTCGATCGAGATGCGGGTGCGGCGCGCCAGGACGTCGTCGAGGTGCCGGGCGCCCTCGTGCGACGCCGCGTAGACGACCTCCGCGCGCAGGTAGTCGCCCGCCCCGGCCAGCGGCTCGCCCAGCGCCGGGTCCGCGGCGACCAGTTCCAGGACCTCGTCGACCAGCGAGCCGTAGCGTCCGATCAGGTGCTCGATGCGCGCCACGTGCAGCCCGTAGTGCCCGGCCAGGAGGTATCGAGCGTTCTTCGTCGCCTGGTAGCCCTCGGCCCCCAGGAGAGGCACGTCCTCGGTGACCGACGGCGGCACCTTGGCGTCCAGCGCGTGCACGGCCGCGTCGACGGCGTCGCGGGCCATCACCCGGTAGGTCGTGTACTTGCCGCCGGCCACGACGACGAGCCCGGGTGCCGGGTGCGCGACGGCGTGCTCGCGCGAGAGCTTCGACGTCGAGTCGGACTCACCCGAGAGCAGCGGTCGCAGCCCGGCGTAGACGCCCTCGACGTCGGCGTGGGTGAGCGGCTGTTCCAGCACCTCGTTGACGTGGTCGAGCAGATAGTCGATGTCGGCCGCGCTCGCGGCCGGGTGGGCCTTGTCGAGCTCCCAGTCGGTGTCGGTCGTGCCGATGATCCAGTGCCTCCCCCACGGGATGACGAACAGCACGGACTTCTCGGTGCGCAGGATCAGCCCCGAGTCGCCCTGGATCCGGTCGCGCGGCACGACGAGGTGGATGCCCTTGCTGGCCCGGACCTTGAACTGCCCGCGCTCGCCGACCAGTGCCTGGGTGTCGTCGGTCCACACGCCGGTGGCGTTGATCACCTGCTGGGCGCGCACCTGGATCGTTGCGCCCGACTCCAGGTCGTGCACCCGTGCTCCGGTGACCCGTTCGCCCTCCCGCAGCAGCCCCACCACGCGCGCCCGCGTCGCCACGTGCGCCCCGTAGGCCGCGGCCGTCCGGGCGATGAACATCGTGTGTCGGGCGTCGTCGACCTGGGCGTCGTAGTACTGCAGGGCGCCGACCAGCGCGTCCCTGCGCAGCGACGGCACGATCCGGCGCGCGCCCCGGCGCGTCAGGTGCCGGTGCCGCGGCAGACCGCCGGTGCGTCCCGACAGCGCGGCGAGCCCGTCGTAGAGCGCCACTCCCGCGCCCGCGTAGAACCGCTCCCACACGTGATGGGTGAGGGGGTAGAGGAACGCCACGGGCCGCACCAGGTGCGGCGCCAGCTTCTCGATCAGCAGGCCGCGCTCGGCCAGCGCCTCAGCGACGAGCCGGAAGTCCAGCATCTCCAGGTAGCGCAGTCCGCCGTGGATGAGCTTGCTGGAGCGGCTCGACGTGCCGGAGGCGAAGTCGCGGGCCTCGACGAGCCCGACGGTCAGCCCGCGGGTGGCGGCGTCGAGGGCGCTGCCCGCACCCACCACACCACCCCCGATGACCAGCACGTCGAGTTCGGTCGCCGCCATCGCCTCCAGCGCTGCCGATCGGGCCTGCGGGGAGAGAGCGACCGATCTCATGTTCCTGTCCTTTCGTCGGGCCCGGTTGTCAGCGGAGTGGCTCCGCTGACGTTCAACGTCAGCGATGTCACCCCGCTGACGTCCGGGGCCACCTCAGCCGACGTCCACCCAGTTCAACGTGCGCTCCACCGCCTTCTTCCACCGGGCGTAACCGGAATCACGCTGCTCCTTGCTCCACTGCGGCTCCCAGCGCTTGGACTCGTTCCAGTTGGTGCGCAGCTCCTCGGTGTCGCGCCAGAACCCGACGGCCAGCCCCGCGGCGTACGCCGCCCCGAGCGCCGTGGTCTCCGCCACCACCGGCCGGCTCACCGGAACGCCGAGCACGTCGGCCTGGATCTGCATGCACAGCTCGTTGGCGGTGACGCCGCCGTCGACCTTGAGCACCTCCAGGTGCACCCCGGAGTCGGACTCCATGGCCTCGGCGACGTCGCGGCTCTGATAGCAGATCGCCTCCAGCGTGGCGCGGGCCAGGTGGGCGTTGGTGTTGAAGCGCGACAGCCCGACGATCGCGCCGCGCGCGTCGGAGCGCCAGTAGGGGGCGAACAACCCGGAGAACGCGGGCACGAAGTAGACGCCGCCGTTGTCGGGCACCTGGCGGGCCAACGACTCGCTCTGCGACGCCCCGGAGATGATGCCGAGCTGGTCGCGCAGCCACTGCACCGCCGAGCCGGTCACGGCGATCGAGCCCTCCAGCGCGTAGACGACCGGTTCGTCGCCGAACTGGTAGCAGACCGTCGTGAGCAGCCCGGCCTGCGAGCGCACCAGCTCGGCGCCCGTGTTGAGCAGCATGAAGTTGCCGGTGCCGTAGGTGTTCTTCGCCTCGCCGGGTGCGAAGCACACCTGCCCGACGGTGGCGGCCTGCTGGTCGCCGAGGTCGCCGGTGATCAGCACCTCGCCGCCGAGCGGTCCGTTGCCCAGCGTGGTGCCGTACCCGGCCGGGCAGGAGCTGGGCCTGATCTCGGGCAGCATCGAGCGTGGTAT
>JAYSXW010000522.1:0-2759 GCA_043716935.1 Pseudonocardia sp. | reverse complement strand
TCACCAACACGTTCTGGGCGGTGTTCCTGCCGAGCATCGTCAGCCCGTTCGGCGTGTACCTTTCCCGCGTCTATGCGGGCGTGAGCATCCCGGACGAGTTGCTGGAGGCCGCCCGCGTCGACGGAGCGGGAGAGCTGCGGATCTTCTTCACCATCGCGTCGCGGGTGCTCGCCCCGGCGCTGGTGACGGTGTTCCTCTTCCAGTTCGTCGCGATCTGGAACAACTTCCTGCTGCCGTTGATCATGCTGCAGGACTCGACGCTCTACCCGATCACCTACGGGCTCTACTCGTGGCAGTCGCAGGTATCCCGCTATCCCGAGCTGCAGACGCTGACCATCGTCGGCTCGCTGGTGTCGGTGGTCCCGCTGGTCCTCACCTTCCTCGGCCTTCAGCGGTTCTGGCGGGCCGGGCTGACAGCGGGATCGGTGAAGTGAGCCTCCCCTTCGACGGCATCGCGCTGGGCTGCGACTACAACCCGGAGCAGTGGCCGCGCTCGGTGTGGCCCGAGGACATCGCGCTCATGCGGGAGGCAGGCGTCGGGTTCGTGACGCTCGGGGTGTTCTCGTGGGCGCTGCTCGAGCCGCGGCCCGGCGAGTACGACTTCGACTGGTTCGACGAGATCGTCGGCCTGCTCCACGGGGGCGGCATCGCGATCGACATGGCGACGGCCACGGCGGCACCCCCGCCGTGGCTCACCCACGACCACCCGGAGATCCTGCCCGTCGACGTCGAGGGCCGGACGCTGTGGCCCGGCAGTCGCCAGTCGTTCTGCCCGAGCTCACCGGTCTTCCGCGAGCACGCCGTGGCGCTCGTGGCGCAGATGGGGCGCCGCTACGGCGACCACCCGGCCGTGCGGCTGTGGCACGTGTCCAACGAGCTGGGCTGCCACATCGGGAAATGCTTCTGCGACGTGTCGGCCGCAGCGTTCCGGACGTGGCTCACCGATCGATACGGGGAGGTCGAGAAGCTCAACGAGGCCTGGGGCACGGCGTTCTGGAGCCAGCGCTACTCGAGCTTCGACGAGGTGCTGCCACCCCGGATCACCCCGGCCGTCCCCAACCCCACCCACGAGCTCGACTTCGCCCGCTTCTCCTCCGACGAGCTCCTCGCGTACTACCGCGCCGAGCGTGACGTGCTGAGGTCGATCTCGCCGGTGCCCGTCACCACGAACCTCATGGTCAGCTCGCACCAGTCGGAGCAGGACTACGCCCGCTGGGCCCCCGAGCTGGACCTGATCGCCCAGGACCACTACCTCGACCACCGGCTCCCCGATCCGCAGGCCGAGCAGGCCTTCACCGACGACCTCACGCGCGGGGTGGCGGGCGGCCGGCCCTGGCTGCTCATGGAATCGGCCACCTCGGCCGTCAACTGGCAGCCGGTCAACATCGCGAAGCGGCCCGGCGAGCTGATGCTGGACGCCCTGCGCCACGTCGCCCGCGGCGCCGACGCCGTCGCGTTCTTCCAGTGGCGGGCCTCGCAGGCGGGCGGGGAGAAGTTCCACTCCGCGCTCGTCCCGCACGCCGGCCGGGACTCCGCACGCTTCCGCGAGGTCGTCGCGCTGGGCACCGCGCTGGGAAAGCTCGGCGAGGTCGCAGGCCGGCGGGTGCGGGCCGACGTGGCGCTGCTGTGGGACTGGGAGTCGTGGTGGGCGTGTGACCTGGCGTCGCACCCCAGTGCGGAGCTGCGCTACCTCGACGCCGCACACCGCTGGCACGGCGCCGTCACGGACCTGGGGGCGACGGCCGACGTGGTGCACCCGTCCGCGGACCTGAGCGCGTACAAGATCGTGGTCGTCCCGACGCTCTACCTCTGCTCGGACGCGACCGCTGCGGCGCTCGAGCACTACGTCCGCGGGGGTGGGCACGTGCTGGTCACGTACTTCTCCGGGATCGTCGACGAGTCCGACCACATCCGCCTCGGCGGCTATCCGGGCGCGTTCCGGGAGCTCCTGGGCGTCCGGTCGGAGGAGTTCGCACCGCTGGCGCCCGGCACGACCGTCACTCTCGACGACGGGAGCACCGCCGACCTGTGGACCGAGGTCCTCGACGCCCCCGCCGCGGAGGTGGTCGCCCGCTACGTCGACGGCCCGCTGCCCGGGACCCCGGCGCTGACCCGCCGCGCGGTCGGGGCGGGGGTGGCCTGGTACGTCGCCACCCGCCTCGACGAGGCCGCGACCGCGGCGCTGGCCGACCGGATCACCCGGGAGGCGGGCGTCCGGCGGCTCGACGTCGCGGCGCCGGGCGTCGAGCTGGTGCGGCGCGGGCCGTACCTGTTCGTGCTCAACCGCGGCGACACGCCGGTCACGGTGGCGGCGAGCGGCACGGAGCTGCTCTCGGGCGCCGAGGTCGCCGGTAGCTTCACCGTCGCGCCCGGCGGCACGGCCGTGGTGCGGGAAGGAACCTGATGCTCGCCCGCCAGCGCCAGGAGCTGATCCTCGACGAGGTGCGCACCACCGGCGGGGCCCGGGTGTCCGAACTGGTGGAGCGCCTGGGCGTCTCCGACATGACGGTGCGCCGCGACATCGAGATGCTCGCGGCGCGCGGCCTCGTCACGCGGGTGCACGGCGGCGCGACGGTGGCGGGCAGCAGCGTCGACGAACCGGGATTCGCGGCCAAGTCGGGCCTGCACGCGGCGGCCAAACGGGCCATCGCCCTGGCGGCGGCCGACCTGATCGAGCCGGGCGCGTCGGTGGCGATCTCGGCGGGCACCACCACCCACTCCGTGGCGTCGGCGCTGCTCGCGGTGCCGCGGCTGACCGT
>JAYSXW010000521.1:0-2768 GCA_043716935.1 Pseudonocardia sp. | reverse complement strand
CCGTGGCGAGGCGCCGCCGGTACGGGCCGTGGCGGTCGAGCCGTCGGCCTGCCCGAAACTGACCCGGGGCCAGTACCGCTACGACTTCACCGACTCGTCGCGGGAGACCCCGATGCAGAAGATGTATACGTTGGGTCACGCGTTCGCGACGCCGGAGATCCACGCCGGCGGCCTGCGCTACCACGGGACGTCCAAGCTGGTCAGCGCGCTGTATGCGGACGGTGTCATCGAGGGCGCCGCGTACGGGCAGCCGGAGGTGTTCGCCGCCGCGGTGCGGTTCGCCCAGCTGGAGGGCATCGTGCCCGCACCCGAGTCGGCGCACGCCGTGCACGGGGCGGTCGTCGAGGCGCTGCGCAGCCGCGCCGAGAAGCAACCGCGCGTCATCCTGTTCTGCCTGAGCGGGCACGGCCACTTCGACCTCGCCGCCTACGCCGAGTACGCGGGAGATGGCCTGGTCGACGTCGTGCCCGATGACGCGGAGATCGAGCGTTCACTGGCTCAGATCCCGCAGGATGCGGTGCCCGTCCACCGCTGAACGGTCGGCGGGGTGCGCCGGCGACACCGGCGCCGGCGACTCCGACGAACACCGTGACGATGACGAGCACGCCCGCGAGCCGGCGTACCCCGCGACGGACGGCCAGTGCGGCGAACGAGCCGTCGTCCGGGTCGGCGGCCGGCGCTCCCACGTCCGCAAGGGTCGCGCCGCTGGTCCAGGTGCGTCCTACGTCGTCGCTGTGCAGGACTGTGCCGCCGGCTGGGCCCCAGCCCTACACGTTGTCACCGCCGGCGGTCAGGGCGTGGAAGTCTGACCGGCCACTCAGGGACACCGGCGTCCAGCCGGCTCCGCCGTCGTCGCTGCGGATCAGACCGACATCGGAAGGCCCCGGGTCACCCGGTCCGGGATGCCCGCTGCCGAGGAAGCTGTCGGGCCCGACGATGGTGAATCCCATCGTGTCCTGTTCGCGGCCGGGGACCCGGACCGGACCGCCCGGCCCGATCCGGAAGATTCCCGTGTGTGGCCGCGCAGACCTGGCCGTCAGCCGGGTTTGTGGCCGTGGCCGTGGCCGTGGACGAGGCCACGGTCGGGGGAGCTGTCAGCAGCAGTCGGGCCGCTGCACCCTGCAGCCGGGGCGGCGGCGAGCGCTACGACCGCTCCGGTGCCGTTCCTGGTCATGGCAGGTAGGAGACGACTGTCATCATTCCGGACTCTCCGTGGTAGATGTTGTGGCAGTGGGTGAGCCATTGTCCGGGGTTGTCGGCGTCGAAGTCGATCTCCACGGTCTTGCCGGGCAGCACGTTCACGGTGTCCTTGCGCGGCCCGACACCGCCGGGGGTGACCACCTGGAAGGTGTGCCCGTGCAGGTGCATGGGGTGGAACATGGTGGTGGTGTTGGTCATCCGGAGTCGCACCCGCTGCCCGGAACGCACCGGCAGGCCCTTGTCCGGGTCGTAGGTCTGGCGGTTGATCATCCATGTGTAGCCCGGCCCGGGGCCTCCGAGCGTGAGGTCGTGCACGACGTCGGGTGCGCGCCGGGCGAGCTGGGCGGCGTCGGTTGCGGGCAATGCGTTGACGAGGATCGCCGGGCGGGTCGTCAGTGCGGTGGCGGCCGCGCTGACGTCGGCGATCGCGCCGCGACCGGGCTGCAACACGACCTGGGCCACGCCGTTCTTTCCCTCGGCGATGCCGAGCAGCGGCGCCGAGGCGCTCGGCATCGTGAGGATGGCGTCGACGCGCTCACCCATACCGAGCAGAACCGCGTCGGCTTTGGTCGGCGTCACGGGGAACCCGTCGGTGTGGGTGATGGTCATGGGACTGCCCGGGACACCCACCCGGAACGCGGTGTCCCCGCCAATGTTGATCATTCGGAGGCGGATGCGCTGTCCGGGTCTCGCCCGGAACGAGGTCGGTTCCGCGCCGGTGCGGCCGTTGGCCAGGAAATGGGGGTAGGTGACGTCGCCGGCGTCCCCACCGAGCAGGTCGGAACGGGCCATCCCGTCCATCCCGCCCATCCCGTTGGCCTTCAGGTCGGCGAGGACCTGGTCGGGACCGCGACCGGTGCCGTCGACCCAGTCGTCGAACACGACCACGAGCTCCTGGTCGTAGCCGCCGGGCTCGGCCGGGTCGTCGACGATCAGAGCGCCGTAGAGTCCCCGGTCGAGCTGCGGGCCGACGTGCGGATGGAACATGTAGGTGCCCGGGTGCGGCACGGTGAAGGCGTAGTCGAACGTGGCGCCCGGCGCGATCTCGGGCTGGGTGAGGACGGGCACGCCGTCCATGTCGTTGCGCAGGGCGATGCCGTGCCAGTGAACGGTGGTGGGCTCCGGAAGGTGGTTGGTGAGCCGCGCTGTGAGGAGGTCGCCGGCGGTGACCCGGATCTCCTGGCCCGGCACGGTGCCGCCGTAGCTCCACGTGGTGACGGTCCGTCCGCCGATGTCGACGGGGCCGACGCGGGCGTCGAGCGCCACCTCGACGGTCCGCTGTCCGGCGGTCCGGCGAGCCGTTTCGGTGGCCGCCACCTGCAGTGCCGATGAGGCGATCCGGTCGACAGACAGCGCTGTGGTGCTCGATGTGGTCGCCGGGGTGCCGCCGGAGCAGCCGGCGAGCAGCAGGCCGGCCCCGAGACCTCCGGTGGTGGCGAGTAAGCGGCGCCGGCTCATGGCGGGTAGGGGTTCGGAGCCCGGGAACAGGGGGTTCGGCAAGTCTGGCCTCGCAGTCGGGGGGGACGTGCGGCAAGCGGGGTGGACCCAGCCCGCGGGCTGGGTCCACC
>JAYSXW010000053.1:0-2079 GCA_043716935.1 Pseudonocardia sp. | reverse complement strand
ACGGGCACGCTCGGCAAGGTCGCCAGCTGCCAGGTGGCGGTGACGCTGCAGTTCGCCGCGGCGAGCCAGGTCGTGGCCCTCGACGCGCGGCTGTACCTGCCGCAAGCGTGGACGGACGACCGCGAGCGGATGTCGAAGGCCGGCGTGCCGGACGAGGTCGGCTACGAGCCGAAGTGGAAGACGGCGTTGGCGATGTTGCGGCGAACCAACGCCAACGGCCTGCGCGGCGTGGTCCTGGCCGACAGCCTGTTCGGCACGGTGACCGAGTTCCGCGAGCAACTGGATGCGGACGGCCTGGCGTACTGCGTCGGGATCGACTCGACGCTGAAGGTGGTCGCGGCCGACGCCGACCTGGGCGCGGTCCCGCCGTACGCCGGCACCGGCCGGCCGCCGACGCGGCCGGCGAAGGTGCGGCGCGGGGCGGCGTCCCCCAGCGTGAAGGGCTGGGCGGTCGACCGTGCCAAGGACTTCCGCACGGTGACGTGGCGGCAGGGGTCGAGGGGGCGGATGAAGGGACGCTTCGCCGCCCGGCGGGTCCGGCCGGCGCACAAGCTGTCGTCGGGGCGGGAACCCCTATCCGCGTGCTGGCTTCTGGCCGAATGGCCCAAGGACGCCGGCCAGCCGACCAAGTACTTCTTCAGCAACCTCCCCGCATCGACGAGCCGCAAGAAGCTGGTCGATACCGCCAAGAGCCGCTGGTGGGTGGAGCACAGCTACCGAGAACTCAAAGACGGGCTCGGCCTGGACCACTTCGAGGGGCGGTCGTGGCGGGGCTGGAACCACCACGTGGCTCTGGTGCTGATGGCCTACGCCTTCCTCCAGGACGTGCGCCGGCGGCGTCCCAAAAAAACGGCGGCCTGACTTTGCCCAGGCTGCGCGAGGAGCTCCAGCCCCTGCTGGCGTGCTGGTGCGCCCGCTGCCCGCTCTGCGGCCAAACCGTCCCCGAACTTGTGGAAACTATGCCACCATCAGCGAGGGCCTCGCAAGCCAAACCACCGTAGTTAACGGAGTAATACTAGCAGGCTGCTGAAAAAGGCGGCGTCTCCTACGGTCGCTGGGCGTTCAAGTGAGTTCACAAGCCTCCAGGACCGGCTCACCCGAGCCGGGTCACCCTCCCCTCGCACTCACGCCGGACTCAACTTCCGCATCCGCACCAAGTTGAACGCCGCCGCCCCCATCTCGAGCAACTGCCCCAACTTCCACCGCCCTACCACCCGGCTCCGCCCCAGCCCCGCGATCGTCTTCAGCCAGCCGAACCCCTCCTCGATCTTCTTGCGGCACTTCTGACTCAGCCGGTACCCCTCGCCTCCGGCCCGCGTCTGCATCCGCTCCCGCGCCTCCACCTTCGCCCGGTCCTTCGCCGGGGCCGTCGCCGACGGCCGCGGGGTCGCCACCAGCGGCACGTGCGGCACCACGCCCCGCGACTCCACGTCCGCGAAGAACTGCCCGTCGTCGTAACCCTTGTCGGCCCCGAGCGTCGCCGGCCGCTTCGCGTGCGCGGACGCCAACCCGTCGAGCATCGCCGACGCCGCCGCCCGCTCGGCCGTACCGCTCGCCTCGGTCGCGGCGACCGCCACGATCAGGCCGTGCCGGTTCTCGCTCAGCGTGTGCCCCATGTGGCTGAGCTTCGCCTCCTTGCCGAGACCCTTGCGGTAGAGCTTCGCCTCCGGGTCGGTCCGGCTGGCGTGCGTCGCGTTCGTCCGCCTCTGGCCGTGGAAGTCGACCTCCGGGTTGCGCGGCTTGAACCCGCTGCCCGCCGCGGGCGGCGCGCCTGGGGCCGGCGGCACGGGCGGGGTGGCGGGCGGCGCGCCCGGGGCCGGCGACTCGGGCGGGACCGGCTGGAAGCTTTTGGCGGAGGCGAAGCTCTCGATGAGCGTGCCGTCGACGCTGAAGTGGTCGCTGCACAGCCCGGCCGCCATCGCCTCCCGCACCACCGCGGCGAAGAAGCCCGCGGTCAGGTCGAAGTCGTCGAGCCGCCGCCGGTTGTGCGAGAACGTCGAGGCGTCGAAGGCGGCGTCGCTGGGCTGGAGGTCCAGGAACCAGCGGAAGAGGAGGTCGGTGTCGACGCGGTCGCACAGC
>JAYSXW010000520.1:0-8190 GCA_043716935.1 Pseudonocardia sp. | reverse complement strand
GTCGGCATCCGGTTCGACGGGCCTGTCGGCGTCCGGCTCGCGGGGCCGAGGGCCCGTCACCGTCGACGACGCCGCCCTGTTCATCGGCCGGTTCGCCTCCGGTGCGCTGGCGAGCTTCGAGGCCACCCGCTTCGCCACCGGGCGTAAGAACGCGCTGCGCCTCGAGGTCAACGGCAGCGCCGGGTCGCTGGCGTTCGACTTCGAGGCGATGAACGAGCTGTCGTTCTTCGACGGTGGCGAGGACCCGGAGACCGCGGGGTTCCGCCGCATCCTGGTCACCGAGCCGACGCACCCCTACGCCGGCGCCTGGTGGCCGCCGGGGCACGGGTTGGGCTACGAGCACACGTTCACCCACGAGATCGTCGACCTGGTGTGCGACCTCGCGGCCGGCACCGACCCGACCCCGTCGTTCGCCGACGGGCTGCAGGTACAGCTCGTGCTCGACGCCGTCGCCCGTTCGGCAGCGGACGGCAGCTGCTGGCAGACCATCGAGGGGGAGCTGTGACCCGCCCGATCACGCTGTTCACCGGGCAGTGGGCCGACCTGCCGTTCACCGAGGTCGCACGGCTGGCCGGCGAGTGGGGCTACGACGGGCTGGAGATCGCCTGTTGGGGCGATCACTTCGACCCGTGGGCCGCGCTGGCGGACCCCAGCTACGTCCAGGGCCGGCTCGATATCCTCGCGAGGCACGGCCTGTCGGTGTACGCGATCTCCAACCACCTGACGGGCCAGGCCGTGTGCGACGACCCGATCGACGAGCGGCACCGCGCCATCCTGCCCGCGCGGGTCTGGGGCGACGGCTCGCCCGAGGGCGTGCGGCAGCGTGCGGCCGAGGCGATGGCGGTGACGGCCCGGGCCGCGGCCGCGCTGGGCGTCGACACCGTCGTCGGGTTCACGGGGTCGAGCATCTGGAAGACCGTTGCGATGTTCCCGCCGGTGCCGCAGTCCATGGTGGATGCGGGATACCGCGACTTCGCCGACCGGTGGAACCCGATCCTCGACATGTTCGACGAGGTGGGGGTGCGCTTCGCCCACGAGGTGCACCCCTCGGAGATCGCCTACGACTACTGGACCACGGTCGCGACGATGGACGCGATCGGGCACCGGCCGGCGTTCGGGCTGAACTGGGACCCCAGCCACTTCGTGTGGCAGGACCTCGACCCCGTCGGGTTCCTCTGGGACTTCCGGGACCGGATTTACCACGTCGACTGCAAGGACGCCAAGCGCCAGGTCGGCAACGGCCGCAACGGGCGGCTGGGCTCGCACCTGGCGTGGGCCGACCCACGCCGCGGCTGGGACTTCGTCTCCACCGGCCACGGCGACGTGCCGTGGGAGGCGTGCTTCCGGATGCTCAACACCATCGGCTACACCGGCCCGATCTCCGTGGAGTGGGAGGACGCCGGGATGGACCGCCTCGTCGGCGCCCCCGACGCGCTGGAGTTCGTCCGGCGGACGGCCTTCCCGCCCCCGTCGGCCTCCTTCGACGCGGCCTTCAGCAGCAGCAGCAGCAGCTGACGCGGCGCGCGGAGGGGACGGGTCGGACGGAGACGGTGGTGCCCGCGGTTCCGGCCAGCACCGCGGCCGCGTCGTCGAGGGCACCGATCGGCTTCGCCGACAGCGGGATCCGGAGGTGAGATCCACACCGAGGTCAGGTCAGCGCCCGGATCAGCTCCAGCGCCTCGTCGCCCGTCAGGGACGCACTCCACAGCCGCTCCCACAGCTCGTCGTACAGCTGCACCCGCTCGGGGTCGTGGACCTCCTGCGCCCCGTGCACCAACTCCATCGTCACGAATGACGCTGGCACCCCCGCCGATTCCCAGATGATGAAGTTGTGCCACGGCGCCGCCACCGTCGCGCCGGCCGGCAGCACGGCTACTTCCACGGACGGGAGCCGGGCCAGGGAAGCAAGGCGGTCCCGCTGCGCGCCGGCCACGGACGGGCCCCCCAACGGCCACTCCAGGACGCGCTCCGCGACGAGGAACCGGAACGTCCGCCCCTCGTCGTAGAGGATCTGCTGGCGCTCGATCCGCGCCGACACCGCCGCCGGGACATCGCGCGTGGCGCCGAGCCCGAGGACCGCGCGAACGTACTCAGGGGTCTGGACGAGTCCGGGTACCACCGTGGGCTGGAAGTTGCGTACCAGCCGGGCCGCCTGCTCCCGCTGCGCCGCCTCGGCCTGTGCGTGCCCGGCGTCGGCGAGGCCGAGTTCCGGCCGAGCGCCGACAAGTCGGGCCGCCGCCGCCCTCGCCGCGCAGGACCCTCTCGGGTCTGGTTCCGGGCTCGGTCAGCCACCCCCGGCTGCACCACGCGCCCTGCCCCGTCGCGGTGGTCCGGCCCACCCCCGTTGGGCGGTAACTCACACCGCCAGTGACCGGATCAGGTCAACGGCGGTGACGATGCCCAACAAACTGCCCGCCGTCGGTGACGAGGACCGCGTCGAGACCGGCGGCGCGCATCTCGCGGGCTGGCTGGAGGCGTCGGCGGCTGATGGACCGGACCGCCGACGCGATCAACCTGATCGCGCAGAGGACCCTGGGACGCCACCGGCGGCCGGAGTGATCGCCCGGGAGCCCGTGCTGAACCGTGCCGCGCGCCGGCGCAGACGCCGACGTGATCGCTGCGCCGGGCCAGGCGGGGTCGGGGTGGGCGCCCGGGCCGTCCGGTAGAACACCCGCTTGCCGATCTCGATCAGGATCAGGTAGCCCACGACCATGGCGCCCAGGGCGACGAAGAACCCGACCGGTAGCGGAACGAACCCCAGGACGCGGGCCAGCGGCGTCGCCGGGAGCAGCACGCCGACCGCTACCACCGCGAACGCGGCGAGGGTCAGCGGGAGGCTGGGGTGGCTGCGGAAGAACGGCATGCGCCGCGTCCGGATCGCGAATATCACGAGCACCTGAGTGGCCAGGGACTCGACGAACCAACCGGAGCGGAACAGGTCCGGTCCGGCGTGGAACACCCACAGCATCACCCCGAAGGTCACGAAGTCGAACACCGAGCTCAACGGCCCGAAGAACAGCATGAACCGGCGGATGAACGCGATGTCCCAGTGCGAGGGGCGGCGCAGCTGCTCGACGTCGACGTTGTCGGTGGGGATCGCGAGCTGGCCGGTGTCGTAGAGCAGGTTGTTGAGCAGCACCTGCGACGGCAGCATCGGCAGGAACGGGAGGAACAGCGACGCCCCGGCGGCCGAGAACATGTTGCCGAAGTTGCTCGACGTGCCCATCAGGACGTACTTCATGGTGTTGGCGAAGATCCGCCGGCCCTCGACGACGCCGTCGGCGAGCACCCCGAGGTCCTTCACCAGCAGGATGACGTCCGCGGCGTCCTTGGCGACGTCGGTGGCCGCGTCGACCGAGATTCCGACGTCGGCTGCGTGCAGGGCCAGCGCGTCGTTGACGCCGTCGCCCAGGTACGCGACGCCGCCTCCGGCGAGCCGCTGCACGCGCACGATGCGGGCCTTGTGCTCCGGGCCGACCCGAGCGAAGACGGTGGTGCGCGCGATGGTGGCGGCGAGCTGGGCGTCGTCGAGGGCATCGATCTCGGAGCCGGTCACGGCGGGGGCCTCGCCCGTGCCCCCGTTCCCGCCGAGCCCCAGGTCGCGGCAGACCTTGACCGCGACCGCGGCGTTGTCCCCGGTGACTACCCGGACGGTGATCCCGAGCGCGCTCAGGCGCGACAGCGCCTGCGCGGCGTCGTCCCGGGGCGGGTCGAGGAACACCAGCAGCCCGACGAGCCGCAGCCCCTTCTCGTCGGCGGCGGTCGGTGCGGCGGCGGTCGGCGTGGTGGGGCCCCCCGGCCGCACCAACCGGGTCGCCACGGCGACGACCCGGTTGCCGGCGGCGAACTCGGCGGCGAGCGCGGTCCGGGCGGCTGCCGGCACGTCGACGCACCGGTCCAGGACCGACTCCGGTGCCCCCTTGGTGACCTGGGTCGTCCGCCCGGCCGGGTCGCGCACGATGACCGAGACCATGCGGCGGTGGTGGTCGAAGGGCAGCATCCCGACCCGGGTCCAGCCGGCCACCTCCGACCGTTCGGTGGCGGCGGCCGGTGAGGCCCACAGCGCCTGGTCGAGCGCGTTACCCCCAACGCCGCCGCCGTTCTCGGTGCACAGCAGGCCCCAGCGCAGCACGGGATCATCCGCGCCCGCCGGGATGGCCCGCATGTAGTCGATCCGCCCGCGCGTCAGGGTGCCGGTCTTGTCGGTGAGCAGGACGTCGACATCGCCGAGGTCCTCGATGCACACCAGCCGCTTGACCAGCACCTTGCGCTTGCGCATGCGCCGCGATCCGGCAGCGAGGCTCGTGGACACCACGGCGGGCAGCAGCTGCGGGGTGATGCCGACGGCGATGGCGAGCGAGAACAGCAGGGCATCGATGATCGGCTTCTGCAGCACCACGTTGATCGCGAAGATCGAGATCGTGAGCGCCCCGGCCACGTACACGAGCAGCACCGAGAACTTCCGGAGCCCGACCTGGAAGCCGGTGTCGGGTTGGCTGTCGCTCAGGCCCGCGGCGATCCCGCCGAACTCCGTCCGGGCGCCGGTCGCGACGACGACGCCGCGGCCGCTGCCGCCGTGCACGATCGTGCCCATCAGGACGCAGCAGGCCAGCTCAGCCAGCGGCGTCCCCTGCGGCACAGGATCGACGGTCTTGGCAACAGGAAGCGACTCCCCGGTCAGCACCGACTCGTCGCACTCCAGCTCCGTCACTTCCAGCAGCCGGACATCGGCCGGGACGACGTCGCCCAGGTGCAGCTCCACCACGTCGCCGGGTACCAGCGCGGTGACGTCCACGGAGCTCGGACGACCGTCGCGGACGACGACGGTGCGGTGATGGATCGAGGAGTGCAGGGCCTGCGCGGCCTTCTCGGCCCGGTACTCGTTGACGAAGCCGAGCAGGACCGACAGCCCGACGATGATACCGATGATGATCGACGAGCCCTGCTCGCCGACGAGGTAGGACACGGCAGCCGCGGCGAGCAGCAGCCCGAGCAGCGGCGATCGCAGCTGGTGGCCGAGCACCTGCAGCGGCCGGGCCCGATGCGACGCGATGGCGTTGGGCCCGAACCGCGCCTGGCGTGCCGCGACCTCGCCCGCGGAAAGCCCGGCCGTGGTCACGCCGAGTCCGTCGAGCACCTGCGGCATGGGCCGCATTGCTGCGGCCGTCACGCCAGAAGCGGGCGCCGACAGAGCTGTGGGGGCCGGCGCGGAGGCGATCACCGGGCCACCTGAACACGTCCTGCGCCTGCCACCGGATGATCGTCCCGTTCGGACCATCCGGTCCGGTAGGACCGCCCGGCCCCGCAGGACGGGACCTTCGTCGGTACCGGCCCGCCCGGCCGTCCGCAATGATGGGATAAACCCCCGCCGTCCGTCACCCGCTGGAGTCCTCCCCGTGTCGCTCACCGACGCCCCGCCCAATCCGCGCTGCACCCCTCGCGACCTGGAGCTGATCGACGCCTGGTGGCGTGCGGCCAACTACCTGTCGGTCGGGCAGATCTACTTGCTGGACAACCCGCTGCTGCGCGAGCCGCTGCTCGCCGAGCACGTCAAGCCGCGCCTGCTCGGGCACTGGGGCACGACGCCGGGGCTCAACCTGCTCTACGCCCACCTCAACCGGGTGATCGGCCAGCGCGACCTGACGGCGCTCTACGTCACCGGTCCCGGCCACGGCGGTCCGGGTCTGGTGGCCAACGCCTGGTTGGAGGGCACCTACTCCGAGGTCTATCCGGCCATCGGGCCGGACGAGGACGGGATGCGGGCGCTGTTCCGTCAGTTCTCCTTCCCCGGCGGCATCCCCAGCCACGTGGCACCGGAGACGCCCGGCTCGATGCACGAGGGCGGTGAGCTGGGATACGCGCTGGTGCACGCCTACGGGGCCGTGTTCGACAACCCGGACCTGCTGGCCCTGTGCGTCGTCGGTGACGGGGAGGCCGAGACGGGCCCGCTCGCCGCGAGCTGGCACTCGAACAAGTTCCTCAACCCCGTGACCGACGGCGCCGTGCTGCCCGTCCTGCACCTCAACGGCTACAAGATCGCCAACCCGACGCTGCTGGCGCGCATCCCGGAGTCGGAGCTGGCGGAGCTGATGCGCGGCTACGGCCACACCCCGCACTTCGTCGGGGGGGACGATCCGGCGCAGGTCCACGCCCAGCTCGCCGCCACCCTCGACCGAGTGCTCGACGACATCGCCGAGATCCAGACCGCCGCCCGCGCCGGGCACGGCACCACCCGCGCCGCGTGGCCGATGATCGTGTTGCGCACACCCAAGGGCTGGACGGGCCCGAAGGAGGTCGACGGTCTGCCGGTCGAGGGGACTTTCCGCTCCCACCAGGTGCCGGTCGCCCAGACACGGACCGATCCCGGCCACCGCGCGCTGCTGGAGGGCTGGATGCGCAGCTACCGGCCCGAGGAGCTGTTCGACGGAACCGGTGCGCTGATCCCGGAGCTGCGGGCGCTCGCCCCGCGGGCACAGCTGCGGATGAGCGCGAGCCCGCACGCCAACGGCGGGTTGCTGCGCCGCCCGCTGACGATGCCCGACTTCCGCGCCTACGCCGTCCCGGTGCCGCACCCGGGGCAGGGGTCCAGCAGCGCGACCGGGGTGCTGGGGGAGTTCCTGCGCGACATCGTGATCGCCAACCCCGACCGGTTCCGGATCATGGGACCGGACGAGACGGCGTCCAACCGGTTGCAGGCCGTCTTCGGGGCCACCGACCGCGCCTGGGACGCCGAGATCATGCCCGGTGACGACCACCTCGCTCCCACCGGGCGGGTGATGGAGGTGCTCTCGGAGCATCTGTGCCAGGGCTGGCTGGAAGGCTACCTCCTCACCGGCCGGCACGGGCTGTTCAACTGCTACGAGGCGTTCATCCACATCATCGACTCGATGTTCAACCAGCACGCCAAGTGGCTCAAGACGATCAACAAGATTCCGTGGCGGGCGCCGATCGCGTCGCTGAACTACCTGCTGACGAGCCACGTCTGGCGTCAGGACCACAACGGGCTCTCCCACCAGGACCCCGGGTTCATCGACCATGTGGTCAACAAGAAGGCCGAGGTCGTCCGCGTCTACCTGCCGCCGGACACCAACACGCTGCTGTCGGTGGCCGACCACTGCCTGCGCAGCGTCGGCTACGTGAATGTCGTCGTGGCCGGCAAGCAGCCCGCGCTGACCTACCTGAGCATGGCCGAGGCAATCGCGCACTGCACCCGCGGGCTGGGCATCTGGCCGTGGGCCGGGACGGCCATCGGGGAGCCCGACGTCGTCCTGGCGTGCGCCGGGGACACCCCGACCCTGGAGACGGTCGCCGCCGCGGACCTGCTGCGCCGCCACCTGCCCGCGCTGCAGGTGCGGGTCATCAACGTCGTGGACCTGATGCGGCTCGAACCCCCCACCGAGCACCCGCACGGCCTGCCCGACGTCGAGTTCGACGCGCTGTTCACCCCCGACAAGCCGGTGGTCTTCGCCTACCACGGCTACCCGTCGTTGATCCACCGCCTGACCTACCGGCGCCACAACCACCGCAACATCCACGTCCGCGGCTACAAGGAGGAGGGGACGACGACCACGCCGTTCGACATGGTGATGATGAACGACCTGGACCGCTTCCACCTGGTCATCGACGTCATCGACCGCGTCCCGGGCCTGGCGGCGCAGGCCGCGACGCTGCGACAGGAGATGGTCGACGCCCGCGCCCAGGCCCGCGCCTACACCCGGCAGCACGGCGAGGACGACCCGGCGATCGCGGACTGGAGCTGGCCGACCTCATGAGCACCGCCACCGGGCGGGCGCGGGGTACTTCGACCAGGCCCATGGACCGGCCCGGACCGCTCTCCCTGGGTGTTCGACTTCGCCGACGGCATCGCAGCCAGGTCGACCTGCTCGCACGACGTGACCGTCAGGGGGCCCCAGCACGCTGGTGGTCGGTCATCCCGGCCATGACCGAACCCATGATCCGGACTCGGGCACGGCGGGGCAGTGGGGACAGGGAGTCCTTGAGCACCCGGCTGAGCAGGCCCGGCAGCGCCGTCGGTTTCCGGCCGAGCGCGGCGAGCGTGCCGTGTGTGACGTCGTGCGGGGACAGCGCGCGCTCGAACCCGGAACCCGACGGTTGAAGGCCGTCTGCTCTGCCGATTGGGTGAGCGGCCACGGACGAGTGCAGCGGTCAGCACCGCCGACGGGCGGGGCA
>JAYSXW010000519.1:0-8193 GCA_043716935.1 Pseudonocardia sp. | reverse complement strand
CGGCCGTGGTGCGCAGCCGCGGGTGGCTCAGCGGGTTGCCGACCCGCCGTCAGAGGGTGAGCGTCTGGCCGATCAGGATCAGGTCGGGATCCGCCAGTGCGTTCCGCTCCGCCAGCGCATTCCAGCCGCCCGCCACGTTCCGCTGCTGGGCGATCTCGGAGAGCGTGTCGCCCGCCCGCACGACATAGGGCGCACCGGTCGCCGGGGGCGCCGACGTGATGGCCGCCTCGAGAGCGACCCGTGCAGCGTCCACCCTCGTCTCGGGAGTCTTCGCGGGGGCAACCTTCGCGGGTGCAACTTCTGCGGGGGCAACCTTCGCGGGCGCAACTTCTGCGGGGGCAACCTTCACGAGGGCAGCCTTCACGGGGGCAGCCTTCGCGACCACCGGAGCCCGCTTGGCCACGACAGGAGCCTTCTTGGCCACGGCCGGAGCCGGCTTCGCCGCAGCCGCGACCCGCTGCGTCGGGGCGTCACCGGTGGCGCCGGCCTGGCGGGAACACACCGGCCACGCACCCCAGCCCTGCGCCGCCAGTACGCGCTCGGCTACGGCGACCTGCTGAGTGCGGCTGGCCCGGTCGGCCGATGCTGCGAACGCGGCGCCGCCGAAGGCACGCCATGTCGACGGCGAGAACTGCAGTCCGCCCTGGTAGCCGTTGCCCGTGTTGATGTCCCAGCGGCCGCCGCTCTCGCAGTGCGCAACACGGTCCCAGGTGGAGTCGGGGGCCGCATGCGCCACGGGGGCGGCAAACAGCAGCGGGGCACCGGCGACGGCGCCGGCGACGGCGGTGCTGGCGATCCTCCGACCGGTGGTCGATGGGGCACGGTGACGACCGCGGTAACGCGCCATGATGACGGACTCCGTGCGCTGCGCGTCGGACAGCCACCCGGGGGAGCCGCTCGTCCGTTCCTGTCCCGCGCTCTCAGTGAGGCGACGGGGATCCGGGACCGCCGGACAGGGGAGCGCTGCGGTCTCGGGGCCCACCGGATCTGGGGACATCCGGTCGAGCCGATCAGGACGGTACGTCCACCGGACCTGAGAGCAAACCTGCGCGTCGTCGACGACGCGCCGGAGAATTGTTACTCGAACGAATGAACCGGTCGACATCGTCGCAGTTCAGCTGGGTCGACCGTGATCTTTGCCTGAGACGTCGAGGGTTGCGTCATCGTGATACACGTCACAGTAATTGCCCGGGGTCGTAGGGTCGTCGTCGTGGAGCTGACACATGTCGACGCATCCGGTGCCGCCCGCATGGTGGACGTCACCGGCAAGGAGGCGACGGCACGCACCGCCGTCGCCTCGGGAACCCTGCGCACGACCGCGGAGGTGGTGGCGCTGCTGCTCCGGGACGCGCTCCCGAAGGGCGACGCGCTCGCCACCGCCCGCATCGCCGGGATCATGGGCGCCAAGCGCACCCCCGACCTCGTGCCGCTGTGCCATCCGATCGCGCTGAGCGGGGTCGTCGTCGATCTGGAACCTGATGGCGCGGAGGTCCGGATCCGGGCCACCGTGCGCACGACCGACCGGACCGGCGTCGAGATGGAGGCACTGACGGCCGTGGCCGTGGCGGGGCTGGCCCTGCACGACATGGTGAAGGCCGTCGACCCGGCCGCCGTCCTGGACGGCGTGCGTGTCGAGCGGAAGGACGGCGGCAAGACCGGCACCTGGACGCGCCCGGCGGACCGGTCATGACCGGTCCGGGCACACCATCGCCCGGCACCGGCGGCCCCAGCCCCGGCACGCCGAGCTCGGCCACGCCGGACCGGGACCCGCTCGGCCGGGACACGTTGGGCCCGGACGCGCAGGGACCGGGCGCGCAGGGACCGGCGGGGTCGAGCACATCCGGGTCGGGACGCAGAGCACGCGTCGTCACGGCGTCCAACCGTGCTGCGGCGGGCGTCTACGCCGACCGGGGCGGCCCGATCATCGTCGCGTGGCTGCGCGAACGCGGTTTCGAGGCGCCGGACCCCGTTGTGGTGCCTGACGGCGAGCAGGTGGGGGTCGCCCTACAGGCGGCCGTCGCGGACGGCGTGGACGTCGTCATCACCACCGGCGGCACTGGCATCTCCCCGACCGACGCGACGCCCGAGGCCACCCGCGCGGTGCTGGACTACGAGGTGCCGGGCCTGGCCGATGCGATCCGCGGCGCGGGCGCGCCGGCGGTGCCGACGGCGGTGCTGTCACGGGGCCTGGCGGGCGTCGCGCATCGCACGCTGGTGGTGAACCTGCCCGGATCGACCGGGGGGGTCCGGGACGGGCTGGCTGTGCTGGCCGGCGTCCTGGACCACGCCGTGGACCAGCTGCGAGGAGGCGACCACCGGTGACGGACCGGACGGCAGCGGCGGTGCTGCGGGCCGCGGTCGGCGAGCAGCCGCTCGACGTGGCCGAGCACGCGACCCTGGTGGAGCAGGCGGCGGCGGGCGCGGTCGTGACGTTCGCGGGCGTGGTGCGCGACCACGACGGCGGGCGCTCGGTGCGCTGGCTCGAGTACAGCGCCCACCCGAGCGCTGCCGCGGTCGTGGCGCAGGTGGCGGCCGACGTGGCCGCCCGGTCCGCGGGGGTACGGGCGGTGGCGGTGAGCCATCGCGTCGGGAAGCTGACGATCGGTGACGTCGCGCTGGCGTGCGCGGTGGCGGCCGATCACCGGCACGAGGCCTTCGAGACCTGCGCCGAACTGGTGGAGGAGGTGAAGCGCCTGCTGCCGGTGTGGAAGCACCAGGCGTTCACCGACGGCACCGACGAGTGTGTCGGCTCCGCGTAGTCCGGAGCCGACCCACTCGGTCGTGGCCGGATCAGCCGAGGTCGAGCTGCTGCCCGACGCGGATCATGTTCGGGTTGCTCAGGACGTCGGTGTTGCGGTCCCAGACGGCCCGCCAGCCACCGGCGGTGTTGTGCACTGCGGCGATCTTGCTCAGGGTGTCGCCCGCCACGACGGTATAGGTGGCGCCGTCCTTGGTCAGCGAACCGGACGCCGCCGGGGCGACGACCGCCGGAGCGGCGACGACGGTCCTCTTCGGGGTGGCCTGCGGAGCACCAGCCTTCTTGGGGGCGGCAGCCTTGGGAGCAGCAGCCCCCTTCTTGGGGGCGGCGGCCTTCGAGGCGGACGCGGCGGGGGCCGAGGCCCGCACCGAGAGACCCGCGGCATTGCCGCGGACGCCGGTCTTGCGCGAGCAGGATGGCCAGGCGTTCCAACCCTGGCCGGCGAGAATGCGCTCGCCGACCGCGATCTGCTGGCTCTTGCTGGCCTGGTGCGCCGAGCCGGTGCCGCCGAATGCGCGCCACGTCTGGGCGCTGAACTGCAGGCCACCGGAGTAGCCGTTACCGGTGTTGACGTTCCAGTTGCTACCGCTCTCGCAATTCGCGAGGGCGTCCCAGTCCGATTCCGGGGCGGCGTTGGCGGTCCCGGCGAGGGCGAACGGTACCGCGACGGCCACCGCTCCCGCCACGGCCACGCGCAGCAGGTTCCGGCCCTTGGTGGGTCGAGAAGTCATTTCGGTTTCTCCACTCGTGCCGTCGAGGAGGAGCGGTCCGGCCGGCAGGGAAAGCCCGGCGAACTGCTCGCAACGTCACCGCCGAGCCGTGGGGCGGCCCGTCGAATTCGACGTCCTCGTCCCTGTCCCGTCTCCAACTCGACGGACCGGAGCCGCGGGACAGGGTGTGGCGCGACGGTTCCGGATGCATTTTGGGCCACCCTTGTGAGGTGGCCGGACACAAACGCTACGAGCAAGTTCCCGTGAATCGCCAAATTTTGATTCGGTGATGTGTATCACTGTGACATTACGATCTTGGCCCCGACACGGTGAAATCGGCTGGTCAAGGGCCTGTTATCACAGGTGCATCACAGGCGTTGGAAAAGCTCCAAACCGGAAACAGTGCCGAGTTCATCACACTCTTTCGTGTACACACCGTAATGCCGCTGCAACACACTGTCGTCGAGCGCGGTAGCCCTCCGCCCGCCGGTCAGTCATGCTGATGCAGTGACCGACCGCCCCCCGACGCCCGCGGACTCCCCCGCCCTGCTCGCCGCCGCACTGCGCGCCACCGGCTATCTCGCCGACGACGGTCTGGCCACCGCCACGTTCCTCGCCATGCGGATGAACCGTCCCCTGTTCTGCGAGGGCGAACCGGGCACCGGCAAGACCGCGCTCGCCCAGGCGCTCGCCCAGGTGCTCGGTGCCGAGCTGATCCGGCTGCAGTGCCACGACGGCATCGACGCGTCCCAGGCGCTCTACGACTGGGACTTCCCCCGCCAGCTGCTCCACCTGCGCGCGCTCGAGGCCACGGCCGGCACGTCCGGAGCCGCCCTGGACACCGACGCCGTCGAGGCCTCGCTCTACGACCCGAAGTTCCTGCTCGCCCGTCCGATCCTGCGGGCCCTGCAGACCACGCCGTGCGTGCTGCTGATCGACGAGATCGATCGGGCCGACGACGAGTTCGAGGCGTTCCTGCTGGAGGTGCTCACCGAGCACGCCGTCACGATTCCCGAGATCGGCGAGATCCGGGCGACGACGCCACCGCTGGTCGTGCTCACCTCCAACCGCACCCGCGAGGTGCACGATGCGCTCAAGCGGCGCTGTCTCTACCTCTGGCTCGACCATCCCGACCTGGCGCGGGAGATCGAGATCCTGCACTCGCGGCTCCCGGGTATCCCCGAGCGGCTGGCCGCGCAGGTCGCCGGCGCGGTCCGGGCGCTGCGGCAGGCCGACCTGATCAAGCCCCCCGGCGTGGCCGAGACGATCGACTGGGCGCACGCGCTGCAACTCGTCGGCGCCCGGAACCTGGATGTCGAGAGCGCGGCCGCCACGCTCGGCGCCGTCCTCAAGTACCGCGAGGACGCCGACCGCGTCCGCAACCAGCTCGACACGTTGCTCGCGTCCTGATCCCGCGGATGAATACCGCAGCACCCGAGGTGGAGGGGCTCGTCGGGTTCACCGTCGTGCTCCGCAGTGCCGGGCTCGCCGTCACCACCGACCGCGTCGCCGCCTTCCTCTCCGCGCTCGACGCCCTCGACGTCACCAGCCGGATGCAGACCTACTGGGCCGGCCGGCTCACGCTCTGCTCCGACCCCGACGACCTGCCGCGCTACGACCGCGCCTTCGAGGACTGGTTCACCCCGCAGGCCGGCGGCCGGACGCGGATCTCCGACGAGCGCCGTCCGCCGCCGCCGCGACTCGCCGCCCTCACGCCCAACACCGACCCCGGCGAGAACGACGACGACCGGCAGCAGCCGCAGGTGCACGCGCGCGCCAGCGGCACCGAGGTGCTGCGCAACCGCGACCTCGCCGAGCTCACCCCCGGCGAGCGCGAGCACCTGCGACGCCTGCTCGCGCTGCTGCGCCCCGAGCTGCCCACCCGCGCGTCCCGGCGGTTACGACCGTCGCGGTACGGCCCGACCGATCCGGGCCGGACGCTGCGCGCCGCGCTGCGCAACCAGGGCGAGCTGCGTGACCTGCGCCGGCGCGACCACTCCCGGCGCCCGCGCAAGATCGTGCTGCTCGTCGACGTCTCCGGGTCCATGGAGCTCTACGCCGACGCGCTGCTGCGGTTCGCCCACGTCGTCGTCCGCCGCTCGCCGGCCACCGTGGAGGTGTTCACCCTCGGCACCCGGCTGACCCGCATCACCCGGGAGCTGCGGATGCGCGACGCCGACCGCGCGCTGGCCGCCGCCGGGCGGGCGATCCCCGACTGGTCGGGCGGCACCCGCCTCGGGGAGGTGCTGGGCGCCTTCATCGACCGGTGGGGGCAGCGCGGCGCGGCCCGGCGCGCGGTCGTCGTCGTCTTCTCCGACGGCTGGGAACGCGGGGAGACCGACCTGCTCGGCGCGGCGATGCACCGGCTGCACCGGCTCGCGCACAAGATCGTCTGGGTCAACCCGCACGCGGGGAAGGACGGCTACGCCCCGGTCCAGGGTGGAATAGTGGCGGCGTTGCCCTACTTGGACGAACTGCTGGCGGGGCACAGCCTGGCGGCCCTGGAACAGCTCCTCGAGGTGGTACACGATGCGTGACGTACTGGCGAAGCTCGACGAGTGGTGGGCCAAGGGCGACGCGGCCGCGCTCGCGACCGTCGTCGGCACCTACAGCTCCGCCCCGCGCCAGCCCGGGGCGTCGATGCTCGTCGGGCCCGCGGGCGAGGCCGTCGGCAGCGTGTCCGGAGGGTGCGTCGAGGGCGCGGTCTACGAGCTCGGTCAGCAGGTGCTCGCCGACGGGCGGCCCGTGTTCCAGCGCTACGGCGTCTCCGACGACGACGCCTTCGCCGTCGGTCTGACCTGCGGTGGGATCATCGACATCTTCGTGGAGAAGGTCGACCCACAGGGGTATGCCCAGCTCGGTGCGGTGGCTGAGGCCGTCCGCGGCGAGCAGCCCGTCGCCGTCGCCACCGTCATCTCCGGGCCGACGGAACGGCTCGGGCGCCGCCTCGTCGTCTGGCCCGATCGCGTCGACGGCACCACCGGCTCCTCCCGCCTCGACGACGCCGTCCGCGACGACACCCGGGGTCTGCTCGACGCCGGCCGCAACGCCACCGTCACCTACGGGGTCGACGGCCAGCGCCGCGGCGAGGGGCTCGGGGTCTTCGTCGAGTCGTTCGCCCCGCCGCCCCGCATGATCGTGTTCGGCGCCATCGACTTCGCGGCCGCCGTCGCGCGGATGGGCAGCTTCCTGGGCTTCCGCGTCACGGTCTGCGACGCGCGCCCGGTGTTCGCCACCGCGTCACGGTTCCCGGGGGCCAACGAGGTCGTCGTCGAGTGGCCGCACCGCTACCTGGCGGCCGAGGCCGAGGCCGGGCGCGTCGACAAGCGCACGGTGCTCTGCGTGCTCACCCACGACCCGAAGTTCGACGTCCCCCTGCTGGAGGTGGCGCTGCGGCTGCCGGAGGTCGCCTACATCGGGGCGATGGGCTCGCGCCGCACCCACGACGACCGCTGGGAACGGCTGCGTGAGCGCGGCATCACCGACGCGGAGCTCGCCCGCATGTCGAGCCCGATCGGGCTGGACCTGGGCGCCCGCACCCCCGAGGAGACCGCGGTGTCGATCGCCGCGGAGATGATCGCCCAGCACTGGGGCGGCGCCGGCGTCCGGTTGGCCGAGCGCGAGGGTCCGATCCATGTCGGCTGATCCGACCGCCGGGCCGAGGGAGCGACGTCAGCGGGACCGACCACGAGATCGAGGTCCCGAGGGCACGACGCGAATCGGCACGACTGCGCCGCGGGCGCTTCGCCGACTGCCAGGAGGGCCGTCGGCCCGTAGCGCAGTCGGGAGTCGGGCATCCCCGCCGCGCTCGCTGTCGGTCACCACCGCGCCGGTGCCGACGCTGTCCCGCGCACCCGACTCGGCGGCAGACCTGTGGATCGTGCACGGCCCCTCGTAGCGGCCGGCCTGCGCACCGGACGAGCAGACCCGGCACCGCCCCGACCCGTCGTCGACGTGGACAGCCAGCAACCGCTCGGCCATGCCGGACTCGGACCGTATGAAGGCCACCAGCGCGGCCGACACGTTTCCGGGAACCGCAGACCGCTCGTCACCGACAGGCTCGATCGACGCCGCGGCGCGTCCTCCCGTCTCCCTCGGCCGCTCAGGACCGCGGGCGGATGGCCCCTGGCGGTGCCGACCTCATCGCCGGCCGGTATGCCCGAACCCAGGACGCGACCAAGATCCGGTACCTGATGTCTCTCCTGCGGCTGCCGTTCTTGTCGGTCGGGATCATCCCGGCCGACGCCCGACGGCACGCGATCGCCAGCATCGGATTCTGGATCCTCGACAACAATGCGGTGGCCATGGAGACACCCACCGCCGCCATCAAGGTCACCCGCCCGAAGGAGATCGCCCTGTTCGGGTCGCCAATGCACCAACTCCGCGCCGAAGCCGTCCACGGCACCCGGGCGCGCCTGCTCATTGCCGAGGTCGTCTCCAGCCTGTGACCGTCGCGGACGGCGGCCGGGAGGTCTGGCAGAGGGATGGCCCCCGACCTCGCGGTGGTCGCGAGTTGCGCCCAGGTTCTCGGCCGGTCCTCGACCCGGCCCTCCCCGATCGGACAGGATCAATGCGCCGGTCGGGCGGGGCCGCCGGGGCGAAAGGACACCCGACCAGCGCAGATCGTCGATCCCAGCATGCACGACCGACCCCCACGCCGACGATCGGCCTTGTACCGTGGTATCCGGTGCCCGCTGAACCTGGCGAGGCAACTCCCAGCAATGG
>JAYSXW010000518.1:0-2774 GCA_043716935.1 Pseudonocardia sp. | reverse complement strand
GCCGGCCCAGCGCAGCACCGTCATGTACCCGGGGGACACGGCGTGGTGGCACTCGTCGACGATGACGAGACCGGCCCGCTCGACGAGCCGCCCCTCGCCGTCGTACCGAGCGGCCGGGCCGATCATGCGGGCCCGGCTCTTGGCGTTACGCATCGTCGGCTCCATGGCGACGACGATCTGCCGGCGATGCTGACGCACGGCGCCCTGGACGCGGCCGACCGAGACCTCGGGGGCGTGCATCCGGCAACGCTCGATGATCTGGTCGACGAGCTCGGCGCGGTGCGCGAGGATCAGCACCCGCCGGCCATCGCGGGCGGCGGCGACGGCTTCGGCGGCGATGATGTCCGTCTTCCCCAGGCCTGTGGCGGCGACGACGCCGAGCCGGTGCAGGCCGCGGGCCCGGTCGGTGGCGAGGGCGTCTCGCGCGTCCTGCTGGTAGTCCCGCAGCTTGCGCACGCCGGCTGGAGTCGGCAAGGAATGCAGACTGACGGTCATGTCGCGGTCGTCCACGTCTCGCCGTCGTCGCTGAACGCGACGTAGGCGCCAGCCGGGCAGGTCGGAAGCCACTCACGCGCGTCTTGCTCGTCGTCCGCGACCTCGACGTAGCCCGACATCTCTTCCGGCAACGCCAGGACGCCCCATATCCTCATCACGCGCGATCCTGGGCCAGTGCTTCCACGACCGCGACCTGTTCGCCGTACGCGTTCGCGGCCCGGACCACGAACGCGGCCATCAGGGCGGAGTGCAAGTTAATGTCCACGTAATGGCCGTCCGCAGCTTTGACGTCGCCGTCTCCGTCCACCGTCCACGGCAACGGCGCGTCCACGGGCAAGTCCGGGTGCGCGTCCGAGACCTCGCCGAGGGCGAGCAGCTCGGACCAGTAGAGCCGCTCGGATTGCCCGCTCGTGGACCACGGTCCCCGACGTGAACAGGCGTCGTACGTCCACCGGGATACGACCCCGTTGACCGTGACCCACAGCGGACCGGCGGGCTCGGACGGGATCGTGTACGTAGTCATCGGGAACGCTCGCTCTCTATATCGTCGATACGACGCTGGCAGTAGGGGCAGGGATAGAAGGGATCGGTGCACGTGCAAGTCATCGGACGTTCTCCACCCCGTGCACCACGGCCCAACTTGCGAGCTCGGGGCTTGGCGCGAACCGGGTTTCGACAGGTGCGCCGCCCGCGCTGGCGCACGGTCCGAAACCGCGTCCGGGGCGCTCGTGCGCGACCAGCTCGGGCGTGACGCCAAGCGGGACGCGGAACGCGTTGCTTCGGTTGCCGCCCTGCCGTCCGAGCCGTTTTCTGGCGGTGACCTTGACGCCGGTCCGACCGCAGGTGGGGCAGGTGCCGGCAGCGGATGCGGACGGGATACGCAGCTCGGGCCATCCGACCGGGGTGGACGGCTTGATCTGCACCGGGCACGACGGGGCGAGTTCGTGGCCGGTGTCGTCGCCGTCGTGGTGACACAGCAGGCCCGCGAGCCGATCGGTACTCATCAGAACGCCTCGTCGTCGGTGGCGAACGCGGCCGCGAACGCGGCGGCGCGGCGGGCGGGGGTGACGGGAGTGTGTGCGCTGCGGCAGGCGGAGCAGCCGTGGCAGGCGGACGGCTCCGGTCCGTCCTCGGTGGGGAAGATGATCAGACCGGAGCCGTCGCAGATCGCCATGGTCTGGGCGTAGGCGGTGGAAGCGGTGGGCACGAATGCGTGGGGGAGTGACACACCCAGAGTGTAGCACGTAGGCGACGCGTTACACAGTGGGCCCGGGCCTCCGCCCGTCCGGCTCCCCACGAGTCCGCGGATCATGACGATCCGCGGACCCCATCACCGCCGCCACCACCAGCGCGACCGGCACCGCGACCAGGCACCACACGGCGAGCAGGACCAGCGCGAACGTCACGCCGACACCCCCAGCAGCTCGGCCTCGTCGCGCGGCCACTGGTAGGCCTGTAGCCACTGCTTGAACAGCACCGCCTCGACGCCCGCCGTTTCGTTGCGCCACCCGCCGGCCGCTTCGAGCTGCGCGGCCCGGGTCGCCCGGTAGTCGTCGCACATGTCGCAATGCAGGCACGGCGTCAGGCGCCGGCCAGGAGGATGTCCGCGGGCCATCACGACTTCCAGGGCAGGGCGCCGAACGGGCAATCGGCGTCAGTCTGACCGTGCAGGGCGAGGGTCCACCAGCCCGGGCCGCTGTTCTCTTCCTCGTACGGCGGCAGCGCAGCGCGCCAGTAAGTGGCGCCCGGCTCGATGGCCTGCATGCACCGATCACGCCGATGCCGCTTGCGTGCCTTGCGCATCGTCCACAGCGCCATCACGACCCCCCGAACAGTAGGAACAACAGCACCGCGCGCACCGCGTCGCCGAGCAGCTCGAACACGCCGATCAGGTTGGCGTTCACGTCGTGCCCCGAGTGCGGTGACGACCGTCGGCCGACCCGACGGCGCTGCCCCGCGCCCGACGACGCTCGTCACGCTTCGCGATCCGATTGCACGCCCTGCACCACGGCTTCCCCGTCGGGGTGTAAGCCAGCGTGTCCTCCGTCCACGGATGACCCTGCGGGCAGTGCTCATCGGTGCCCAAATTGCGTTCCGTGGACAGGCCGAGCACCGCCCGCAGCGACACCAGCTCCCGCGGCGACGCACCCCCCCACACCCCGAACATTTCGCCCGTCCGGGCGGCCTCGGCGAGGCAGCGCAGCCGCACCGGGCAGGTGCCGCACACCTGACGTATGGGCGCCACGCTCACGCCCCGCTTCGGGAACCACCAGTCAGGA
>JAYSXW010000517.1:0-2780 GCA_043716935.1 Pseudonocardia sp. | reverse complement strand
GACTCCGACGTGATCCCCGCCCACGGTGCGAGCTCGTCGCAGCACAGCCGCAGGCCCAACACCAGGCCGTCGCCGAGACCGTCGCGCGCGGCCGTCGGTAACTCGCGCAACAGCAGCGCCCGGTCACGGCCGTAGTCGTCGGCGCGGTGGTTGGTGAGCCCGGACAGGAACTGGCGCAGCAGCGAGTGCTGCCCGGCGTTGATCTCCACCCCGTCGAGGTCCGCGGCAGCGGCGAGCGCAGCAGCGGCGGCGAACCCGGCGACCAGCGCCCCCCAGGGCGACGGGTTCGACGAGCAACCGGTCCTCCCCTGGGTGACCCCCGGGCCCGGGCGACCCTCCCGGTGACCCGACGTCATCGAGATCAGCGCCTGCGGTGCAGGACCTTCACCGGTGCACGTCCGGCACCGCCGCCGCCGATCATGGTCGTCTCTCAGACCCTCGCCGCCGCGGGAGCGAGCCGGGTGTCGGCCGCGCCGTCCACGAGCGGGCTGGTCTCGCACGCCTTGTCCGGCCGACCCACCGGCGGCGCATCCGCCCGTGTGGTGAGCGTGAGGGGGACGGGCCCGCGGGAGTTGCGGGGCGCCGACCGCGAGTGGTCCACCTCCGACCGCGGGATCGCCACGTCCGACCCCAGTGCCGCGAGGGCCTGTTCGCCGAACCCGCGCACGCACTCCGGGTCGGGTCCGTCGAGCGGGAGGCCGGTGAAGAACTTGGCCGCCATGCACCCGCCCTGACACGAGTCGTAGTGCATGCACGACGCGCACGCTCCGCCGGTCTGCGGTCGGCGCAGCTCGAGCAACAGCTCCGAGTCGCTCCATACCGAGGCGAACCCGCCCGGCGAGCGGACATTGCCGGCCAGGAAGTTCTCGTGGATGGCGAACGGGCACGCGTAGACGTCGCCGACGGGGTCGATCAGGCACACCACGCGACCGGCACCACACAGGTTGAGCCCCGGCAGGGCCTCACCGAACGCCGAGAGGTGAAAGAACGAGTCACCAGTGAGTACCTGGTCCCCGCGGGCGACCAGCCAGTCGTACATCTGCTTCTGCTGCGACGGCAGCGGGTGCAGCTCGTCCCAGACGTCTGCTCCCCGGCCCGACGGGCGCAGCCGCGTGATACGCAGCTGCGCGCCGAACTTGTCGGCGATCGCCTTGAACTCATCGAGCTGGTCGACGTTCTGGCGGGTCATGACGACCGAGATCTTGGGTTGGCCGAACCCGGCCTCGGCCAGGTTCTCCAGCGCGCGGATCGCGGTGTCGTAGGAACCCGGCCCGCGGACGTGGTCGTTGACCGCGGCGGTGGCGCCGTCGAGGGATATCTGGACGTCGACGTAGTCGGTGCGCGCGAGCTGTCGGGAACGCGCCCTGTCGAGCTTGATGCCGTTGGTGGAGAACTTGACGCCCACGTCGTGGTCGACCGCGTAGTCGAGCAGCTCCCAGAAGTCGGGGCGCACCGTCGGCTCGCCACCACCGATGTTGACGTAGAAGACCTGCATCCGTTGCAGCTCGTCGACCACGGCCTTGGCCTCGGCGGTGCTCAGCTCACGCGGGTCGCGCCGGCCCGAGGACGACAGGCAGTGCACGCACGCGAGGTTGCAGGCGTAGGTGAGCTCCCAGGTCAGGCAGATGGGGGAATTGAGGCCGTACTGGAAGTGCTCGACCAGCTTCACGCGCGCTCCGGTCTCGTGGGAATCGTGAGTGGAGGGGGGAGTCGTTCCTCGATCGTCCCGTTCCCGGCCAGGCCGGCGAGGGCGCGGAGGTACGCAGGACGCTGCGACTCCTCGACGCCTGCGGCGGTCAGAGCGCCGTGGACGTCGGGGTGGTGTTCCAGCCCGGAGACGACGGCGACGAGCTCGGGGGTCTTGAGGAACGACAGCCGACGGGTGCCGAAGTGGTAGACCAGCGCCCCGAACGGCTCCGGCCGCAGCGCCACGCTCGGGCTGCAGCGGAACGGCCGCGCCGGGTCGAAAGCCGGCCCGGCGCCGACCTCGACAGCGTCCGCCCCGGCCGAGGGACTAGTAGACACCGCACATGCCGTCGATGGAGACCTCCTCGACGAGGGTCTCCTCGACCACCGGCTCCTCGGACTGCGTTGGGCGGGGGGACTCGCTCGTGGCCATCAGCTGCTCCTGCCTCACGGATGAACGGGCAGCTCGAACGCTAATTGGCAGCCGGTGCCACAGACAAGACCCGCGAGGCGAAGGACGGGGCAGGCCCGTCCGGTCGGAGGGGACGCCGGGCGAGACTGACTCCCATGACGCTGCTGCACCTCGCCACCCCCGACGAATGGGACGCACACCGCGCCGCGGGCGTCATCGCCCCGTCCGGAGCGGAGTTCGTGCACCTGTCCACCCCCGAGCAGGTGCGGCGGCCCGCCGACCGCCTGCACCACGGACGCACCGATCTGCTGCTGCTCGTGCTCGACCCGGCGCGGATCGGCGTCCCGGTGCGGTGGGAGCCGGGGGTGCCGAGCGACCCGGCCGCGATGCGCTTCCCGCACGCCTACGGAGCGATCCCCGTGACCGCGGTGCTGCGGGCGCAGCCCTACCCCTCGCGCCCCGACGGGGGGTTCGACGACCCCGTCCTGGCGTGAACCCCTCCGCGCAACGGCGGGGTGACCTGCCCGATCGGACGGTCCGCTCCCGTCCGCGCGACGGTGTGCTGAGGTCCACGTCGGCTCTAGCGTCGGACATCGACCCACCCACCTGCGCCAGAAAGGGCTGCCATGCAGGTCGAAGAGATGCTTCCGCAGTTTCCGATCAAGGAGTTCCACCCGTTCCC
>JAYSXW010000516.1:0-2781 GCA_043716935.1 Pseudonocardia sp. | reverse complement strand
GACTCGCGTCCTGCACCGACGAACCGCCGTACTTCTGCACGACGAGGGGCACCGCCGACCTCCCACTCTGACGCGCCAGGCGCCGCCGGGCCCCGCCGACGCGGGACGGGGTCGGAACGCCACCCTACCGACGCGACACTGCGGCGCCGACCGGAATTGCGTCACTCCGGGGCCCTCGGGGCCGGCGCGGCGTCAGGAGATGCGGCGCACCAGGCGCACGACGACGGCCGTGATCAGGTACCAGAGCCCGGCGGCGACGCCGTAGTTCAGCGTGACCGAGACCTTGGGGTCGGCCGGTAGGAACAGGTTGGCGAGCCCGAGGTCGAAGAACTCGGCCGCTTCGCGCACGAACGTCGCGAACGCGTTCTCGGGGTTCGCGTCGAGCAGCGTGAGAGCGATGTAGATGACGATCACGGCGACGATCGCCAGCCCGGCGACGCGCAAGACCCCGGCCAGCGCGCCCGCGCCGCGTCGTGCAGTGGTTCCCACAGCCGCGACAGTCCTCCCCCGGTACCGCCGGCGGTCATCGCGGCACGCCGTCGGGCGTCGACCTACTCCTTGGTATCACCCGTTCGGTTGAGCCGCTGCGTTGCCCGCTCCCCCGGGCCGGGGGCTATCCTCGGACCCGTGGTGCGCCTGCTCCTTCGCCGCCGCGGCGGGGTCTGACCGACCGGCCCCTCGTCGCGGGTGTTGGGCGTGCGCCGGTCTCTTCCGTTTGATCGGCGACCCACAGGAGCTCCTCGCATGACCATCTCGCCCGAGACCTCGCACAGCCGGCTGCAGACGCCGGACGGTCCCGTTCCCGACACGCAGTCCGCGTGGAACCGGCAGCGTGGATCGCAGCTGCCGTTCCACCGCTACCGCCCGTTCCACGAGGTGGTGGAGCCGGTCTCGCTGCCCGACCGCACCTGGCCCGACGTACGGATCACGACGGCCCCACTGTGGTGCGCCGTCGACCTGCGCGACGGCAACCAGGCCCTGATCAACCCCATGAGCCCGGCCCGCAAGCGGCGCCTGTTCACGCTGCTGGTCCGGATGGGCTATAAGGAGATCGAGGTCGGGTTCCCGGCCGCGAGCCAGGCCGATTTCGACTTCGTCCGCGAGATCATCAGTGACGACCTGATTCCCGACGACGTCACCATCCAGGTGCTCACCCAGGCCCGCTCCGAGCTCATCGAGCGCACCTACGAGGCATGCGAGGGGGCATCCCGCGCGATCGTCCACGTCTACAACTCGACGTCGATCCTGCAGCGCCGCGTCGTCTTCCGGTCCGATCGCGCCGGCATCTCGAGGATCGCCACCGACGGCGCGGAGGAGGTGCTGCGGTTCAGCGAGAAGTACCCGGCGACGGAATGGCGCTTCGAGTACTCGCCGGAGTCCTACACCGGCACCGAGCTGCAGTACGCCGTGGACGTCTGCAATGCCGTCAGCGAGCTGTGGCAGCCCACCCCCGAGTCTCCGATGATCGTCAACCTGCCGGCGACCGTCGAGATGGCCACCCCGAACGTCTACGCCGACTCGATCGAGTGGATGCACCGCAACCTGGCCCGACGCAACGGCATCGTGCTGTCGCTGCACCCGCACAACGACCGCGGCACCGGCGTGGCCGCCGCCGAGCTGGGCTACCAGGCCGGCGCCGACCGCATCGAGGGCTGCCTGTTCGGCAACGGCGAGCGCACCGGCAACGTCGATCTGGTGACGCTGGGTATGAACCTGTTCACCCAGGGCATCGATCCGCAGATAGACTTCTCCGACATCGACGAGATCCGTCGCACCGTCGAGTACTGCAACCAGCTGCCCGTCGCCGAGCGCCACCCGTGGGGCGGCGATCTCGTCTACACCGCGTTCTCCGGTAGCCACCAGGACGCGATCAACAAGGGCTTCGACGCCATGACGGCCGACGCCGCCGAGGCCGGCGTCCCGGTGGAGCAGTTCCGCTGGGAGGTGCCGTACCTGCCCGTCGACCCGAAGGACATCGGGCGCACCTACGAGGCCGTGATCCGGGTCAACTCGCAGTCGGGCAAGGGCGGTGTCGCCTACATCATGAAGGCCGAGCACCAGCTCGACCTGCCCCGGCGCCTGCAGATGGAGTTCTCGAAGGTCATCCAGCAGGTGACGGACTCGGAAGGCGGGGAAGTCTCGCCCCGGGAGATGCGCGACGCGTTCGACGCCGAGTACCTCGACCGCGTCACCCCCCTCAAGCTGATCCGCCATCGCCTGCACTCCGACGGCGAAGGCACCGACGACATCGTCGCCACCGTGCGGGTGGAGAGCGACCTGCACGAGATCGCCGGCAGCGGCAACGGCCCCATCGCCGCGTTCGTCGACGCGCTGGCGGGGATCGGCTTCGACGTCCGAGTGCTGGACTACCACGAGCACGCCATGTCATCGGGCGACGACGCCCGCGCCGCCGCCTACGTCGAGTGCGCGGTGGAGGACACCGTCCTCTGGGGCGTGGGCGTGGACAGCTCGATCGTCTCGGCCTCGCTCAAGGCCGTGGTGTCGGCGATCAACCGGGCCCTGCGCTGACGCGCCCGTGCGTGGACGACGGAGTCCCACCCCGTTGTCCACGCACGAGGAGTCTCACAGGTGGGACCGGCCGTCGCTGAAGAAGGCCGCGACCGCCCGCCAGACGATCTGGCGGGCGGAGAGGATGGCCGAGCTGTTCGTGGCCACCGGGCCGGCGCTGCTGCACGTCCACGCCGACGCCGAGCTGGTCTGAGGTGTCGACGGGCCTGGTGATCGTCCTCGCGGTGTCCGCAGGCGCCCCGCTGCTGCTCG
>JAYSXW010000515.1:0-8222 GCA_043716935.1 Pseudonocardia sp. | reverse complement strand
GGACGGGCTCGACTCCTGTGCAGTGTTGACTGCGGAGCAGCGGCGGGAGCTGGGGCCGGAGCGGCCGCCGACGAGACTGGATGGTCGTACCGACCTCTACAGGGGGGTCGTGCGGCTCTGCTCGACCCGCGGCAACGAGCCCCGTGTGGTCGGAGTGAGCGTGACCCTGTCGGTTACCGCCGGGATCGAGGTGTTCACCGGCCCACGGCCCAACGCCGAGATCACGATGACCGACATCCGGGGCTTCCCGGCCGTCCTGGCTGTGCCGGATGCCTATCCCAGCTTCTGCAACGTCATCGTCGACGTCGCGCCGAGCCAGGTCGGCGACGCCCCGGCTACCTGATCGACCACTCCGGCGCCTTCGTCGACGACCGCTGGTTCAGCGAACCCGTGAGCACCCCAACGACAGCCTACCGCCGCCCGATCAGGCCCGGCGGAGCCGGAGCAGCAGGTAGGCGGCGAGGGTCTGGGCGTCCACCAGTTCCCCCGCGCGCACCATGTCCTCGAACTCGGTGACGGAGAACCAGCCGCTGCGCATGTCCTGCTCGGTGTGTTCGCGCTGCGTCGGGCCGTAGGTCAGCTCGGTCGCCAGGAACACGTGCTCCCGTTGGCTCGACATCCCCGGCGCGATGTCCAGGCGCCCGAGCAGCTCCATCCGGCCGGCGACCAGCCCGGTCTCCTCCACCAGCTCACGGGCGGCGAGCTGGGCGGGATCGAGCTCGGCGCGGTCGGGCGCGGTGCCCATCGGGAACTCCCAGCGGCGCTGCCCGACCGGATACCGGAACTGCTCCACCAGGTGCAGCCGGTCGTTGTCGAGGGGGATGACGACGGCCGCGGTCGGCTTGTCGACCACCCCGTAGATGCCGTCGCTCCCGTCGGCGCGGCGCACCGCGTCCTCGCGGACGGTCATCCAGCTGTTGGCGTAGACCTGTCGGCTGCTGATCGTCTCCACACCGGACACGGTGCCCGGTGGGTCGCCAGGTCGCCACGGCGGGCCCGGTCCCGTAGCGCGAGACCACTAGGGTGACACCGGTGCGTCTCGTCATCGCCCGCTGCCAGGTGAACTACGTCGGCCGGCTCACTGCCCACCTGCCAATGGCGCCGCGGTTGCTGCTGGTCAAGGCGGACGGGTCGGTGAGCATCCACGCCGACGACCGGGCCTACAAGCCGCTCAACTGGATGAGCCCGCCGTGCTGGCTCGAGGAGGAGCCCGGTGTCTGGACGGTGCGCAACAAGGCCGATGAATCGCTCGTCATCACCATCGACGAGGTGCTGCACGACACCAGCCACACCCTCGGCGTCGATCCGGGCCTGGTGAAGGACGGGGTCGAGGCGCATCTGCAGGAGTTGCTCGCGGCGCACCCGACGACGTTCGGCGAGGGATTCACGCTGGTCCGGCGCGAGTACATGACCGCGATCGGTCCTGTCGACCTGCTGTGTCGCGACGCGGTCGGGCGGAGCGTCGCCGTCGAGATCAAGCGCCGCGGGGAGATCGACGGCGTCGAGCAGCTCACCCGGTATCTCGAACTGATGAACCGCGACCCGCTGCTCGCACCCGTCGCCGGCGTCTACGCGGCGCAGCAGATCAAGCCGCAGGCCCGCACCCTGGCCCAGGACCGGGGCATCCGCTGCGTCGTCGTCGACTACGACACCCTGCGCGGCACCGAGTCGACGGACCTGCGCCTGTTCTGAGACGCGGATACTGCGGTCTGGGCGGTCGTCTTCGCGCGGGCGACCCGGGCGGTGCCGCCTTCGAACTTGCGTGACCCGCACCCTGGCCGCCCCGCCGTGTCAACGGCTCGCCGGTCCCGCGGCCACACCGCGCCCGACGCCCTACTCTGGAGGACGTGATCGAGCCAGCGAGGGCGCCGTCCGGCGCAGTGACCCGAGGCCCGTCGTGACCGCCACCGACGTGCCCACCACCGTGCCGGCGACGTTCGAATCGCTCGATCCCCGCACCGGCGCGGTGGTCGGTACCCATCCGGTGCACGACGCCGCAGCCGTCGACGCCGCCGTGGCCCGAGCCGTCGAGGCGGCGCAGTGGTGGGCGGGGCTGGGCTTCGCTGAGCGTCGCCGCCGGCTGGGGGAGTGGCGCAAGGCGCTGGTGCGCAGCATCGACCAGCTCGCGCAGGTGGTGTCGGACGAGACCGGCAAGCCCCTCGACGACGCCCGCCTCGAGTTGGTCCTCGCCGTCGACCATCTCGACTGGGCGAGCAGGCATGCCGAGCGGACACTCGCGCGGCGCAGCGTCGCCGCCGGGTTGCTCATGGCCAACCAGGCCGCGACCCTCACTTACGTGCCGATCGGCGTCGTCGGCGTCGTCGGCCCGTGGAACTACCCGGTGTTCACCCCGATGGGTTCCATCGCTTACGCACTCGCCGCCGGCAACGCCGTGGTGTTCAAGCCCAGCGAGCTGACGCCGGGGGTCGGGGTCGCGCTGGCAGACTCGCTCGCCGAGATCGTCGACGGGCACCCTTTGCTGCAGGTCGTCACCGGTTTCGGCGAGACGGGTGAAGCGCTGTGTCGCGCGCCCGGAATCGGCAAGATCGCGTTCACCGGCTCCACGGCCACCGCGAAGCTGGTGATGGCGACCTGCGCGGAGCGGCTCACTCCCGTCCTCATCGAGTGCGGCGGCAAGGACGCCCTGATCGTCGACGTCGACGCCGACCTGGACGCCGCGGCCGAGGCGACGGTGTGGGGCGGGATGTCGAACGCCGGGCAGACCTGCGTGGGGGTGGAGCGCGTCTACGTCCTCGACGGGGTGGCCGACGCGTTCACCGCGAAGGTCGTCGCGCGGGCCCGGGCGCTGCGGCCGGGCACGGAGTTCGGGCCGATGACGATGGCGTCGCAGTCCGATATCGTGCGTGACCACGTCGCCGACGCCCTGGCCCGCGGCGGCACCGCCGTCGTGGGCGGTGTCGATTCGGTGCGGCCGCCGTTCGTCGACCCGATCGTGATCGTCGACGTCCCCGAGGACAGCACCGCCGTCACCGAGGAGACGTTCGGGCCGCTGCTGGTGATCAACCGCGTGCCCGATGTCGACGAGGCGGTGCGCCGTGCCAACGCCACCGACTACGGCCTGGGCGCCACCGTGTTCTCCCGTCGCCGCGGCGAGGACATCGCCGCACGGCTGCGCTGCGGCATGGTGTCGATCAACAGCGTGATCGCTTTCGCGGGCATCCCGGCGCTGCCCTTCGGCGGTGTCGGCGACTCGGGGTTCGGCCGAATCCACGGCGAGGACGGGCTGCGCGAGTTCACCCGACCCCAGGCCGTCGCCCGTCAGAAGTTCGCCCTGCCCATCGCGGTGACGAGCTTCCGGCGCACGGCGCGCGGGATGCGTGCCCTGCTCGGCGCGGTCCGGCTGCGGCACGGTCGGTAACGTCGTGTCGCCCGAGCTGCCATCGACGCGGGCCGGTCGGGAGGTGTTCCCGGTGACAGGGACGGGTGCGGTGCCGGGCCGGGTGGGAAGATGGTCTCCACACTCATCCCCGACGGCGGAGGTTCAGCGTGGCACGCGAGTTCCGGACGGTCGGCGTGGTCGGCTTGGGCA
Organism: Pseudonocardia sp.; assembly: GCA_043716935.1. Classification (GTDB taxonomy): domain Bacteria; phylum Actinomycetota; class Actinomycetes; order Mycobacteriales; family Pseudonocardiaceae; genus Pseudonocardia. Next base: position 4,672 of record JAYSXW010000515.1, on the reverse strand, counting down.
CCATGGGCGCGGGCATCGTCGAGGTGTTCGCCCGCAACGGCCTGCAGGTGATCGCGGCGGAGGTCGATGTCGACGCCGTCGAGCGGGGCCGCACCCACCTCGCGACGTCGCTGGCGCGGGCCGTCGGCCGGGGCAAGCTGACCCAGGACGACGCCGACGCGCTGCTCGGCCGTGTCACCACCACCACGTCGCTCGCCGATCTCGCCGACGCCGACCTGGTGATCGAGGCGGTGCCCGAGAGTCTCGACCTCAAAGCCGGCGTGTTCACGGAGCTCGACAAGATCTGCCGGCCCGACGCGATCCTGGCGTCCAACACATCGTCGCTTTCCGTCACTGAACTCGCCGTGCGGACCAGCCGTCCCGGCAAGGTCGTGGGCATGCACTTCTTCAACCCCGCACCGGTGCAGGCGCTGGTGGAGCTGGTGCGGACGGTCGTCACCGAGCAGGACGTCGTCGACGATCTGCAGACCTTCGCCGCCACGCTGGAGAAGGTGCCCGTCGTCATCGGGGACCGAGCCGGGTTCATCGCCAACGCACTGCTGTTCGGCTACCTCAACCACGCCGCGCACATGTTCGAGCAGCGCTACGCCAGTCGCGAGGACCTCGACGCCGCCATGCGGTACGGCTGCGGCTACCCGATGGGCCCGCTCGCCCTGCTGGACCTCATCGGGCTCGACACGAGCTACGAGATCCTCGACACGATGTACCGGCAGTCGCGCAACCAGACCCACGCGCCCGCCCCGGTGCTCAAGCAGATGATCACGGCCGGGCTGCTGGGACGCAAGAGCGGCCGCGGCTTCTACACCTACGCCAGGCGCAACAGCTCCGAGGTGGTCCCCGACGCGCTCACCCCGACCGGCGCCCCGCCCGACGACGTCACCGTGCGTGACGTGCGGCGGGTGGGCGTCGTCGGAACCGGGACGATGGCCTCGGGCATCGTCGAGGTCTTCGCCCGGGCCGGCTTCGACGTCGTCGTGCGCGGCCGCAGCGGCTCGAAGGTCGCCGGCTCGATCGCCGGGATCCGCAAGTCGCTGGAGAAGGGCGTGGTACGCGGCAAGCTGACCGAGGCCGACCGCGACGCCGCGCTCGCCCGTATCACCGGCACCACCCGACTGGAGGACCTCGCCGACGTCGACCTCGTCGTCGAGGCCGTCGCCGAGGAGCTCGACGTCAAGCGCGCTGTGTTCGCCGCGCTCGACGAGATCTGCAAGCCCGGCGCGCTGCTGGCCACCACCACCTCGTCGTTGCCCGTCGTCGAGTGCGCCGCCGCCACGACCCGTCCGGCGGATGTCGTGGGCCTGCACTTCTTCAACCCGGTGCCGGTGATGAAGCTCGTCGAGGTCGTCTCCACGATCACCACCGCGCCCGACGTCGCGGCCACGGTTCTCGCGGTCTGCCAGCAGCTCGGCAAGGTGCCCGTGAGCTGCGGGGACCGCGCCGGGTTCATCGTCAACGCGCTGCTGTTCCCCTACCTCAACGACGCCGTCAAGATGCTGGAGGCCCACTACGCCACCGCTGACGACATCGACGCCGCCATGAAGACCGGCTGCGCGCTGCCGATGGGGCCGTTCGAGCTGCTCGACGTCGTCGGTCTCGACGTGTCGCTGGCCATCGAGCGCTCGCTCTACTCCGAGTTCCGGGAGGCCGGGTTCGCACCGGCGCCCCTGCTGGAGCACCTCGTCACCGCCGGGCGGCTCGGGCGCAAGACCGGCCACGGGTTCCGGGACTACGCGGCCCGCTGACCGCGCTGCAACGGTCATGCCCCGCTCCTCCCGCCCGCCGAGGCCGCCCCACGTGCCGCTGCGATCGGCGTCCTTCACCCGCGGCGAGAGTGGGCCGGACGGCGAGTGGGTGGTACGCAGCGTGCCGGGCTCGGCGGATCGAGTGGTGAAGAGCTACCGCTGTCCCGGCTGTGACCAGGAGATTCCGGCCGGCACCCCGCACATCGTGGCCTGGCCCGCGGCGGAGCACGGTTCGGTGGACGACCGGCGGCACTGGCACGCACCGTGCTGGCAGGCCCGCGGGCGCCGGCACCCGGGAGGCCGACGCCGCTGAACGCGGCCCGGCGTTGCCGGTGCAGGTGCCGTCGGGTTTCGGACGAGGGCCGGGACCGTAGGTCAGCGCCCGGACCTGGTGCCGGAGCGGCTGTGGGTGCGGGGAGCAGGACTCGAGCGAGAACTCGGGTGGCTGCCGTTCGGGCCGGAGGCGACGGCCGAGGTCCGGTCCGCGGAGGGCGCGGAGGGGTCGGCGGGCGTGCCGGGGTCGGTGCGCACGGCGCGGCCGGTCGTGCCCGGGCGGCCGTCGATGGACGCCGTGTCGCAGTGACCGTTGTGCACGGACTCGGCCGCCGGCTCGCCGACGGATGCCGACGGATCGGGTGCACCCAGGTCCGACTCGGCGGAGCGGGCGAGCGGAGCACCTGATCCACGAGCCTTGCGCTGCTCGGCGACCGCCTGCTCCGGACGGGTGGTGAGTTCCTCGGGGAGGGGGGCGAGGGAGGCCATCGACCGGTCGAGGACGGCACGGGCGCCGCCCAGCTGATCGACGAGCCGGGCCCGTAACGCCACCAGCTCACGCACGCGACGGCGGGCCTCGCCGATGATCGACTGTGCTTGCCTCTCGGCATCGGCGACCGTCCGGCGCGCCTCGGTGACGGAGGACTCCCGACGTTCCTCGTTCTCGCGACGGGCGTCGAGGCGTTGCGCGGTGAGCACGGTCAGTGACTCCCTGCGCCGCTGGTCCATGGCGAGGGTGAAGTCCTCCTCGATGACCGCCCGGCGTGCTTCGGACTCGGCCCACGCGGTGGCTCGGGCCTGCTCGGCGTCCGCGGTCTGTTGGGCGATGCTGTATCGCGCCGTAGCCCGTTGCTCGGCGAGCGCCTCGGCTCCGGTGTGTCGGAGGGTGTCGAGCTCGGCGCGCTCCTGGACGAGTCCCCGGGTGTTCCGTTCCGCCGTGGTTTCGGCCTGCACCAGCACCTCCTCGGCCTCCGCGCGGGCATCGGAAACGGTACGGGCGGCTTGGGCCTCGGCCTCGCGGACGCGCTGGTCGACCGTGGTCTTTGCATTGTCCAGCATCTCACCGACCTCGTCCTCGGCCATCCGGAGCATCGCGCGCATCCGCTCGCTTATGCCCTGCACGCTCTGCGGGGGGCTGACGAGCGTGCGGACCTGCGTCCGCAGCTTCTCGGCCCGCGCCCGTGCGTCGTCGAGCTCCCGTCCGAGCTGGGCGGACTGGTCGACGGCCGCGTCACGATCCGTGGCGATCAGTCGGAACCCCGCCTCGAGTCGGCGCAGGTGGGCCTCGACCTGCCCCTGGTCGTAGCCCCGCCTCACCACCTCGAACCCGGTGGCGGACGGGGTCACCTCAGGGTCTCCGGGCATGTATGTCACCGTACCCGGCCTGACGAGAGCCGATCTGAGTACTGTGGGTGAATCAGTAGTGACGGAGGGTGGCGAACCCACTCAGACCCCACGGAAGCGATTGATGGCGTCCAGGTGCAGCGCCCGCTTCTCCGGATTGCTGACGCCCAGGCCTTCGTGCGGAGCGAGCGCCAGGACGCCGACCTTGCCCTGGTGGCTGTTGGAGTGGACGTCCGATGCCGCCTGGGCCGTCTCGATCAGCGGATAGACCTTCGACACCGTCGGGTGGATCTGCGCCTTGTCGACCAGGCGGTTGGCCTCGTAGGACTCACGGTAGTTGGCGAAGTGTGAGCCGACGATCCGCTTGAGGTTCATCCAGAGGTACCGGTTGTCGTAGCTGTGCTCGTATCCGGAAGTCGACGCGCAGGTCACGATCGTGCCGCCGCGCCGGGTCACGAAGACGCTGGCGCCGAACGTCTCGCGGCCAGGGTGTTCGAAGACGATGTCCGGGTCGTCACCGCCGGTGAGCTTGCGAATCTTCGCCCCGAACCGCTTCCACTCCGAGGTGTCCTGGTTGTGCTCGTCCTTCCAGAACCGATAGCCCTCCGCGCTGCGGTCGATGATCAGCTCTGCTCCCATCCTGCGGCAGATCGCGCCCTTCGCCGGGGAGGACACGACGCAGACCGGGGTGGCGCCCCCGTTGAGCGCGAACTGCGTGGCGTAAGAGCCCAGCCCGCCCGATGCGCCCCAGATGAGCACCGTGTCGCCCTGCTTCATGCCGGCCCCGTTCCGGGACACCAACTGGCGGTAGGCGGTGGAACTGACCAGACCGGGGCTGGCCGCCTCCTCCCAGGTGAGGTGGGCCGGTTTGGGCATCAGCTGGTTGGACTTGACGAGCGCCAACTCCGCGAGGCCGCCGAAATTGGTCTCGAAGCCCCAGATGCGTTGCTCAGGATCCATCATCGTGTCGCTGTGTCCGTCGGGACTCTCCAGCTCGACCGACAGACAGTGGGCCACCACCTGGTCGCCGGGCTTCCAGGCGTTGACGCCCGGACCGGTGCGCAGCACGACGCCCGCCAGATCGGACCCGACCACGTGGTGGGGCAGATCGTGGCGGGCCGTGAGTGGAGAGATCTTCCCGTAGCGACGGAGGAACCCGAAGGTGGACACCGGCTCGAAGATCGAGGTCCAGACCGTGTTGTAGTTGATGGCGCTGGCCATCACGGCGACGATCGCCTCACCCGGACCCAGCTCCGGAGTGGCGACGTCCTCCACATGGAGGCTCTTGCGGGGGTCCCTCTCCCGCGTCGGCA
>JAYSXW010000514.1:0-8237 GCA_043716935.1 Pseudonocardia sp. | reverse complement strand
CCGCGATCGATCGCGTACACGCACGGATGGACGAGTTCCTCCGGGTGGGGCGCACCGAGGAGCAGGTGGGCGCCGACATCGCGGCCGCCATCGTGGCGGAGGGCCACACCGAGGCCGCGTTCGTCATCGTCGGCTCCGGCCCGAACGGTGCGAGCCCCCACCACGACGTGTCCGGCCGGGTGATCGGCCGCGGTGACGTCGTCGTGATCGACATCGGCGGTCCGCTGCCCAGCGGCTATTATTCCGACTCCACCCGCACCTACGCCGTCGGGGCCGAGCCCGCGGCGTCGGTGTGGGAGGCCTACACCGTGCTGCAGGACGCCCAGGACCGGTCCGTCGCGGCCGTGCGACCGGGGGTGCCGGCGGAGCAGGTGGACGCGGCCGCCCGTGAGCCGATCACCGCGGCCGGGTTGGGTGACAGGTTCATCCACCGCACCGGCCACGGGATCGGTCTCGACGTCCACGAGGAGCCCTACATCGTCGGCGGCAACACCCTGTTGCTGGAGCCCGGCATGGCCTTCAGCGTGGAGCCGGGCGTCTACCTCGACGGGGAGTGGGGCGCCCGGATCGAGGACATCGTCGTGGTCACCGAGGACGGCTGCGAGCGCCTCAACACCCGGCCCCGCGACCTGGTGGTGCTGTAACGAGCTCACGCGGCGGACACCCCGGCCGGCCGGCGCAGGCGCACCCGGCCGTCGGCGCCCGCCACGCAGGAGCCCTCGCGCGCGATCGTGCGCACGAACTCACCGAGACACCGGCCGATCTCGACGTGGGCGGCGGGCCCGGGATGGAACGACTCCTGCGCAAGGTGGAAGCCCAGCGCGTCGAGACCGCCGTCCACGAGCGCGCGGGGGTCGACGGTGATCCGTCGCTGCCACTCGTCCGCCCGGTGGTGGTGGCTGCACGCCTCGAACCCCTCGGTAGCTCGCACGAGGTCGAGGAACCGGGCCCCGGCACGCCGCGCCGCGCCGCGCAGCGCCGTGGACAGAGCCGGGAACAGCACCGTGCGGCCCCAGGCGGCGTCGGCCCGGCTGTAGGGGCAGCCCAGCACCGACGGCACACCGGGCATCCGCTCGGTGATCGGCGCGGCGTAGGAGGCCAGTACCAGCTGGTAGTCACCGGCGGTGTAACCCGCGCGGCGCATCGCCGTCCGTACGTCCCGCACGGCCGTCTCGACCTTGTGGGCAGTGGCGGCCATGCGCCCGGCCAGTAGCGGGCCCAGCGTCGTGCGGCACGGTGGCGCCACGGGATCGAGCAGGGCGCGGATGCAGGCATTGCCGGTGTCGGTGAGCGCGACGTCGTCATTCGCGCCGACCTGCACCACCACCGTCGTGACCCGGAAACGACGGGCGACGGCGACGAGCTGCTCGGCCTGCGAGCCCTCGGTGAAGTGGCCGGGCGCGCCGAAGGCCACGTCGGCCGCCGCTGCTCCCGAGCAGGCGAGGTCGACGGACTCCGCGGCGAGGCCGGTGCGGTGGACGTAGGCCCGGGGGGAGCGGTGGCACCAGTTGCCCCGCTCGCCGCGGGTGCCGGGCCGGTAGTCACCGGCGCCTTCCCCGGAGGCGGCGCTGTCGCCCAGGGCGACGACGGCGGTGGGCCGGGCCGCGGCCGCGGCGGGGCCGGCGGTGACCACCGCCGTGACCAGGACGAAAGGTGTGACGAGCAGGACGAGCAGGAGCGGATGTCGGTTCATGGATCGGACGCTAGGGACGACCTCCGACACCGACCAGGTGGTCCGCCCGGGCCTGTGGACAACTGCGGGATCCGTCCTACCGGACACCGTTCGTGTGTCGCCACCTGTGGATGGATCCCGGTCTCAGGGGAAGCCGGGGACGGCTCCGGGTGTTCACTGAGCCGTCGCGTCGACGTCGGTGCGACAGTGGGACATGCGCCGCCGAGATCCGCCGGCGTACCGAGAGGAGCCACCTGTGGCATCGACCCTGACGCGCCCGCGCGACGGGAAGGTCATCGCCGGCGTCTGCGCCGGAATCGCCGAGGGCTTCGGCTGGAGCCCGAACACCGTGCGACTGGTGTTCCTGCTGTCCTGCCTGCTGCCCGGCCCGCAGTTCATCGTCTACATCGTGCTGTGGTTCGTCATGCCGAAGCAGCCCTACCGATCCACGGGAGGTGGGAAGGGCGGGTGACCCGGACCCGGCTGACGGGCGTCCGGGTCCTCGACCCGGGCGGTCCGGCCGCCACCGCCATCGAGATCGACGGCGACCGCATCAGCTGGGTCGGTGACGCCGGCGCGGCCGCGGGGCGCGGCGGGAACGTCGTCCCGCTCGACGGTGCCGTGGTCACTCCCGCCTTCGTGGACGCGCACGTCCATGCCACCGCCACCGGCCTGCTCGTGGACGGGCTCGACCTCACCGCGTGCCCGTCCGCCCGGGCCCTGCTCGACGCCGTGGCCGCCCGGGCCGCCGCGCGACCGGGCAGCCTCGTGTGGGGCCACGGCTGGCAGGACCGGACCTGGTCGGCGCCGTCCCGCGCCGAACTCGACCGCGCCGCGGCCGGTGCTCCCGTCTACCTGAGCCGGATCGATGTCCACTCCGCGTTGGTCTCTTCCGCCCTGCTCGACCGGGCGCCGGCCGCGGCCGGCACGCTCGGCTGGTCGGCGGGCGCGCTCTCGGCGCAGGCGCACCACCACGCCCGACGCGCGGCGCTCGACGCCGTCGACGGCCGTGCCCGCGACGCCGCGCAGACCGCCTTCCTCGCCGCCGCGGCCCGCCGGGGCGTGGGGGTGGTGCACGAGTGCGCCGGCCCCGACATCTCCTCGGCGCTCGACCTGGCCACCCTGCTCGCCCGCACCGGCGGCCCGGACGTCATCGGGTACTGGGGCGAGGCCGTGGATTCGGCGGTGCAGGCCCGGGCGGTGCTCGCCGCCACCGGTGCGCACGGGCTGGCCGGTGACCTGTTCGTCGACGGCTCGTTGGGCTCCCGCACCGCGGCCCTGCGCGCCCCCTACGCCGACTGGCCGGGAACGGGCAATCGCTACCTCGACGCCGACGCGGTGGCGGCGCACGTCCTCGCCTGCACCGAGGCGGGAGTCCAGGCCGGCTTCCACGTCATCGGCGACGCCGCCACCGACATCCTGCTCGCCGGCCTCCGGCGGTGCCGCGGGCAGATCCGGGCCGCGCGGAGCACGCACCGCGTCGAGCACCTCGAGATGATCGACCCGATTCAGGCCGTGGAGCTGGCCTCGCTCGGGGTGGTGGCGAGCGTGCAACCACTGTTCGACGCCACCTGGGGTGGACCGTCGGGCCTCTATGCCGAGCGGCTCGGGCCCGCCCGGGCCGAGCCGATGAACCCGTTCGCGGCGTTGCACACCGCCGGGGTCGTGCTCGCACTCGGCTCCGACAGCCCCGTCACACCGGTCGATCCGTGGGCCGCGGTGCGCGCCGCCGTCGAGCACCGCACGCCGGGCTCGGGCCTGCCACCGCTCGTCGCGCTCGCGTCGCACACCGTCGGCGGACACCGCGCGGCCGGGAACCGGTCGCCGCTGGCCGGCCGGCTCGTTGCGGGCGCCCCGGCGTCCTACGCCATCTGGGACGGCTCGGGCTGGGACTGCGCCGGACGGGATTGCGCCGACTGGGACCGCGTGCCGAGCTGCCTACAGACCGTGCAGCGGGGGTCGGTGCTCCACGACGGGCTGGACCTGGCCTGATCCGGCGTCCGACGGGCCGTACGAGCTGCTGTGACAGCGTCCCCACCGGCGCGCCGTAGGGTGTCGCGGTGGCCGCACCCACCGCCGATCCCGTTGCGTCGACGTTGCCCTCCGAGAGACCCGGTCCGCGACAGGCGTGGGCATTGTTCGGCGCGCGGATGAGCGGAGCCGTCGGGGGCGGCGCACTGCTCTACGTCAGCTTCCCGCCACGCACGCTCTGGTGGCTGGCGCTGCCCGCGCTCGGGCTGCTCTGGGTGGTGTTGCACGGACGCGGGGCCCGGGCCGGGTTCGGCTGGGGTGTGGTGTTCGGGCTGGCGTTCCTGCTGCCGCTGCTGACGTGGGTCGGTGCACTCGTCGGGCCGCTGCCCTGGGTGGCGCTGTGCGTGTTCGAGGCGCTGTTCGTCGGCCTGGCCGGGGCCGGGATAGCGCTGGTCTCGAGGCTGCCGGGCGCCCCGGTGTGGGCGGCCGCGGTGTGGATCGCGGGGGAGGCGTTGCGCGGGCGCGTTCCGTTCGGCGGCCTGCCGTGGGGCCGGGTCGGTTTCGGCCAGCCCGACGGGCCGCTGCTCCCGCTCGCCGCGATCGGGGGTGAGCCGCTGCTGTCGTTCGCCGCGGTGCTGGCCGGCGTCGCACTGGGGGAGCTGGTGCGCCGTGTCGTACGGCGCCGCACCCCGGCACTCCCGGTGATCGTGGTGGTGGCCGCGCTGGCGGCCGGTCCGTTGGCCGGCCTCGTCCCGGCTGCCGCGGGCGCCTCCGAACCGACCGTCACCATCGCCGCGGTGCAGGGCAACGTGCCGCGACTGGGCCTGGAGTTCAACGCCCAGCGTCGGGCCGTGCTCGACAACCACGTCACGGCCACCGAGCGGCTGGCCGCGGACGTTGCCGCCGGTCGGGAGCCGCAGCCGGACCTCGTGATCTGGCCGGAGAACTCCAGCGACATCGACCCGCTTCGCAACCCCGACGCCGCCGCGCAGATCGACCGTGCCGCCCGCGCGATCCGGGCGCCGATCCTCGTGGGTGCGGTGCTGCGCAACCCCGACGGCATCCACACCAGCAACTCGTCGCTGGTCTGGGCGGCCGGGCAGGGCGTTGTCGAGCGCAACGACAAGCGCCGGGTGCAGCCGTTCGGGGAGTACATCCCCTGGCGGTCGTTCTTCCGCTTCTTCTCTCCCTACGTCGATCTCGCCGGCAACTTCGTCCCCGGGCCGGGGCCGGGGGCCGTCGACATGGCGGGGGTGCGGGTCGGGATCGCGATCTGTTGGGAGGTCGCGTTCGACGATCTCGTGGCGCAGAGCGTCGACGCCGGCGCCACGGTACTTGCCGTCCCCAGCAACAACGCCACCTTCGGGTTCACCGAGATGACCTACCAGCAGCTTGCGATGTCACGTATCCGTGCCGTCGAACACGACCGGCCGGTGATCATCGCGACGACGTCCGGGGTCAGCGCCACCATCACCGCGGACGGTACCGTCACGGCGAGTACCAGGCAGTTCACTCCTGACGTCCTGGTGGATCGCACCGTGCTACGGGACACCACTACGCTGGCCACTCGATTGCGGTCGGGACCCGAGTGGGTACTGGTCGCTGTGGCACTGGTGGCGATCGGCGCGGGCGTGTGGGCTCGCCGCCGGGCGTCTGGCACTGACGCGGGGAGATGATGATGGCTGATCCAGCCGCGCCGGTCCTGGTGGTGATCCCGACCTTCGACGAGCGGGAGAACCTCGGGCCGGTGCTGTCGAGGCTGCGCACGGCCGTGCCGGACGCCGACGTCCTGGTCGTCGACGACGCCAGCCCTGACGGCACGGGTGCACTGGCCGACGAGCTGGCCGCAGCCGACCCACGGATCCGGGTGCTGCACCGCACGTCCAAGGATGGACTCGGCGCGGCCTATCTGGCGGGGTTCGCGCTCGCTCTGCGGGAGCGATACCAGGTGGTCGTCGAGATGGACGCCGACGGTTCACACGCCCCGGAGGACCTTCCCGCCCTGCTCGCCGCGCTCGACGGCGCCGACGTGGTCTTAGGGTCGCGATACGTGCCGGGCGGCTCGGTGGTGAACTGGCCCGCCCACCGTGAGTGGCTCTCCCGCGGCGGCAACCTCTACGCCCGGATGGCGCTCGGCGTCCCGATCAAGGACATCACCGGCGGCTACCGGGTGTTCCGCCGCCGGGTGCTCGAGGAGCTCGATCTCTCCGAGGTGGCCTCGCAGGGCTACTGCTTCCAGGTCGACATGGCCTGGCGGGCCGTGCAGGCCGGATTTCGGGTGCGGGAGGTCGCGATCACCTTTACCGAGCGGGAGCGCGGCACCTCCAAGATGAGCAGCGCGATCGTCACCGAAGCGTTGTGGCTGGTCACCAAGTGGGGTGCAATGCGCCTACTGCACCGTGGGGACCGCCCCGCATCCCGCCGCGCTCCGGCGGTGGCGGCCCCTCCGGTCGTCGGGGCCGCACCGGTCGAGGGCACCCGGCGCGACGACGACGCCACCTCCGACGGCCCCGTCCGGGCATGATCGAGGCCGGGTCGGGACGTGAGGAGCTGTCCTGGGAGCTGTTCGGTCGCGCGTCCCGCGAGCTGGCCGAGCAGATCGCGGCCGACGGCTACCGTCCCGACATCATCCTTTCGATCGCCCGCGGCGGGCTCTTCGTGGCGGGCGCGCTCGGGTACGCGCTGGACGTCAAGAACCTGCACGTCGCCAACGTCGAGTTCTACACCGGCGTGGACGAGCGGCTACCGGTGCCGATCATGCTGCCGCCCGTGCCGAACGTCGTGGACCTGTCCGGGTCCCGGGTCCTCGTGGCCGACGACGTCGCCGACACCGGCGCCACCCTCAAGCTGGTACGTGACTTCTGCTCCGGGTACGTCGCCGACGTCCGGTGCGCGGTGGTGTACGAGAAGCCCCACAGCACGGTGTCGTGCGAGTACGTGTGGCGGCGCACCGACCGCTGGATCAACTTCCCCTGGTCCACCCAACCGCCCGTGGTGCAACGGGCGGGCCAGGTTCTGGATGGCTAGGCAGCCGCCGGACGCAACGGAGCCGGGCCGTCCGAGGAGACGACCCGGCTCACAGTGGGTCTCGTGTCAGGCGATCTCGGCCCGGCGATCGGCCAACAGCTCCAGGCGCTCGGCGAGCAGCACCTCGAGATCGGCCACCGAACGGCGTTCCAGCAGCATGTCCCAGTGCGTGCGCGGCGGCTTGGCCTTCTTCTGCTCCGGCTCGGTGCCGTCGACCAGGCGGGAGATACTGCCGTGCAGGCGGCACTCCCACGTTCCGGGCGCCTCCGCGTCGTTCGCGAAGGGCACCTCGAAGTCGTGCCCGCGCGGGCACGCGTAGCGCATCGACTGCCGCGGCGCGAGGTCGTGGTTGCGATCGGTCTCGTAGCTGACAGCCCCGAGCCGGCTGCCACGGAGCACGCGGTCGGCCATGCGTCTTCCTCCCGTTCACCGACCGAGGGAGCCTCCCTCGGCCACTAGCACTGGGTGTAACGTCTGCTCCGCAGCCGTCTGTTCCCGACCGGGACCGCTGCGCGTCTGGTGTTGTCGTCACGCGACAGGCGCCGAGCGTTTGCTGTCCCGGCTCTTGAGTGTCCCCTATGCCGCCCGATCGCACACGTCGTTGTGACGCGTCTGCCAACTGTGACTTAGGTCACTGCGGCGTCAGCAGCGTTTACACGAGTGCCGGCTGCTCGTTACCCGCCGCTCGGATCGCCCGCCGCACGGGCACGAAGGCGAGCGCGATGCCGCCCACGACGAAGAACACGACGAGCGAGATGATGGCGGGCCGGTAAGACCCGGTGGCGTCGGCGACCGCCGCGAACAGCAGCGGTCCGAGCCAGGACGTGCCCTTCTCGCCGACCTCGTAGAGCGCGAAGTACTCCGCCTCCCGACCGGCCGGCACGAGCTGGCTGAACAGGGACCGGGTGAGCGCCAGGGTGCCGCCGAGCACGAGACCGATCCCGACGCCGACCGCGAGGAACTGCCACTGCCCGCGCGCGTTCAGAAAGTATGCGAAAGTCACGACGATCGTCCAGGCCACCAGGCTGCCCAGGATCGTGCGCTTGGCGCCGAATCGGGCCGCGAGCCGCCCGTGGACCACGGCTCCGCCGTAGGCCACGAACTGCACCAGCAGAATCGTCGCGATGAGGATGTTGCGGGGAAGCAGGAGCTCCCGCTCCCCGTACAGCCCGGCGATCTGCGCGACGGTGCCGATGCCGTCGGCGAACACGAGGTACGCAGCGAGGAAGGCCAGTGTGAGCGGGATCCGCCGGGCGTGGCGGAGCGTAGCGGTCAGTTGCCGGAAGCCCGCGGTCAGGACGGCCGGACCGTGTTCGCTGCCCTGCACGGGCTGATGGCGGCGCAGGCGCCGCAGCGGGAGCAGCGTGAACCCAGCCCACCACAGGCCCGCGGTGAGGAAGCAGATCCGCACGGCCCCGGACTCCGACAGCCCGATCGCGTCCCGCCCGAGGTAGAGCCCGAGGTGCAGCGCCAGCCCCAACCCACCACCGAGATAGCCGAACGCCCAGCCGCGCGACGACAGCGCATCGCGCTCGTCCGGTCCGGCGAGCTCGGGCAGGAACGAGTA
>JAYSXW010000513.1:0-8252 GCA_043716935.1 Pseudonocardia sp. | reverse complement strand
GCTTCACCACCTGCCAGACCCACGCCGCAGGCGGCGAACCCACCGACATCCGGCTGGTCACCTGGCGCCTGTCCGACGACGGCCGATCGGCCTCCCGGGAAAGGGATCCGCTGGTCGGCGGCCTGCCGATCAACCCGTCGGGCCGCCACTCGGGCTGCCGGCCGGTCATCGCCGCCGACGGCGCGCTGCTGCTCGGCACCGGCGACACGGCCCGCGGCAACCTCCCGCAGGACCTCACCTCGCTCGGCGGCAAGGTGTTGCGCATCGACCTCGCCACCGGCGGCCCCGCCCCCGGCAACCCCTTCGCCGACGCGATCAACCCTGCGCAGCGGCTGATCTGGAACTACGGCCACCGCAACGTCCAGGGGCTGGCGATCCAACCCGGCACCGGCCGGGCCTACTCCGCCGAGCACGGTCCCGACACCGACGACGAGGTCAACCTGCTCGAGCCGGGCGCCAACTACGGCTGGGACCCGTCGCGGGGCGGCACCGTCGGCGGCTACGACGAGTCCGTGCCGATGACCGATCTCGCGCGCTTCCCCGACGCCCACCCGGCGGCGTGGAGCTCCGGCAGCCCGGTCGAGGCCGGCTCGGGGGCCGGATTCGTCTCGGGCTCCCAGTGGGGCGATCTCGACGGCGTCCTCGCGGTGGCCGCGCTGCGTGGCGAGAAGATCCTCCTGATGACGCTCGGTGATGACGGCGCGGTGAGCACCGTCGCCGTTCCCACCGAGCTCGACGGCCGGTTCGGCCGGCTCCGGGCCGTCCGATCGGCCCCGGACGGGGCGCTGTTCGTCACCACGTCGAACGGCACGGATGACAAGGTGCTGCGGATCGATCCGGTGTAGCGGGGAGCGTCGGATACAACGGTCGGGATCAGCGCCCGTATCGGACGGCCGCCCGCTCCCGCGCCCTGGCCGCCTCCACATCGCGATCCTTGGACGGCGCGCTGGTCACCAGCGCGTCGAGCAACTCCTGAGTGGCCGCTTCCACGGCGGCGACCGCCCGCTCGAACGCCGGCAGATTGACCTGCGACGGCGACGGCGACCCGCTGACCTTCCGCACGTACTGCAGCGCGGCCGCCCGGACCTCGTCGGCAACGGCAGGCGGATCGAAGTTGTGCAGCACCCGGATGTTCCGACACATGGTCTCGACCGTAGCCACTTCGTGAACGTGTCGCGCCCGCCGTAGTGACATGTTCGGCGTCCGGTGGAACCGCGACGAGTCTGATTTCGTCATGCTTGACGGAGACACACCTCGCCGTTCCGCGGAAGTTGCCTGCAGTTCCCGGTCGGCCCCACCGGGCGGGAACTCCGAGGCTCCCATCAGTCCATCGGGTCCACACTGGGAAGCGGCGCGACGCCGAGCACGACCTTCGCCACGTGGAACGCCTCCGCGTAGCGGGCATGGCACTGCACGCCACGCACCCGGGCGAGGCCCGCGACCGTCTCGGCGTCGAACCAGGTGCGGTCGCGTTGGCTGCCGTAGTGCTCGTGCAGCTTCGCGATCTTCTCCCGCAGCACCGGCTCCGCGAGCGGTAGGAACACACCCGGCTGAGCGAGGTCGCCCTCCCGCTTGAGGATCTCGTAGCCCAGCGTCAGGTGGTCGCGGAACACGGTGGGGACGATCTCGGCGAGGGTGCGGTAGTCCTGGTGGGCGTCGTGCGGCGACGGCGCGAACACGAGGTCCGGCTCGCCGTGCCCGCGCAGCTCCTCGACGGCCTGCTTGGCGCGCTCCCACCGGGTGGGGACGCGGCCGCCGGGCAGGTCGAGCACGGAGACGTCGAGCCGCGCGCCCGGGCAGAACGCCGCCAGGGCCGCCCGTTCCTCCTCCTCGCGCAGTGATCCGCCGCCGGTGAGCACGAGCGCCGTGACCGCGACGCCGGGGTGGGAGCGGCACAGCTCCAGCAGGGCGCCGCCGGCACCGATGGCGACGTCGTCGCAGTGCGCGCCGAGCAACAGCATGTGATCGACCCGCTCGGGAAGCAGACTCAGCACGATCGACGCTCCGGGGCGACACGGCTCACAGCCCCCGGGCGACCGCGGCACAATCGGGATTGGATCGCCGGAGGGTCGCTGTCGGTCACCACGCGGGTGAGTCTTTCACGACCGGGTCGGGGCACAGGGCGTGTGGGGCGGGGCGTGTGGGGCGCAGCCCCACCTGGTGCGTCGCGACCCGGAGCCCAGTCCATCGGATCCCTGGGGGCCCGTCAGAACCCAGCCCGGCCCGTGACGACCCCTGCCGGCCGGTCGAAAACTGCCCGGTCCGTTGTAGCCCGGCCCGGCCCGTTGTGATTCAGTCGGCGGCGAGTCGGGCCAGCCGCCGGGTGGTGGGCCAGCGCACGTCGTAGGCCCAGCCGAGGCGCTCGAACACCCGGATCAGACGCGCGGAGATGTCGATCTGCCCCGGGAGCACGCCGTGGCGGGCGCAGGTGGGGTCGGCGTGGTGCAGGTTGTGCCACGACTCGCCCATCGACAGGACGGCCAGCGGCCAGAAGCTGCGGGAGCGGTCCCGGGAGCGGAACGGCCGCTCACCGATCATGTGACAGATCGAGTTCACCGACCACGTGACGTGGTTGGACACGGCGAGGCGCACCAGCCCGCCCCAGAAGAACCCGGTGAGTACCCCGACCCACGACAGCAGCCCGCCCAGTACGGCGGGCAGCAGGCTGACCGCCACCCAGACCCGAACGTGCGGCTGACGCGCATGATCGCGCGGTCGGCGAGCAGGTCGGGGATGAAGCGACGCTGGTTGGTTTCGCTGCGGTCGGAGAACCAGGTCATGTGCGCGTGCAGGAAGCCGCGGGCGACGGCGGCGGGCGACGTGCCGTGGCAGCCAGGGGGAGTGCGGGTCGCCCTCGCGGTCGGAATATGCGTGGTGCCGGCGGTGGTCGGCAACCCAGTTGAGGACCCTGCCCTGTGTCGCGAGCGACCCGACGATGGCCATCGTGACCCGCAACCACGGCCTGGCCTTGAACGACAGGTGGGTGAAGTGGCGGTGGTAGCCGACGGTGACGTCGAGAACGGCGATCACGTAGAGTACGCCGAACAGCAGGAGGTCGTGCGTGGTGACGCCCCAGCCCCAGGCCAGCAGCACGGCTGCGACGAGCGCCACCATCGGGGTGGCGACGAAGACGTAGATCATTACGTGCTGGAACGCCGTACGTCGCCCTGCGAAGACCGGCACGGGACCCTCGGTGGGCGCGCTGGCGGTGGCGGACATGTGCTCCTCCGATCGGGTGCAGGCCGACGCAGAACCCGGTCGGAGATCAGGTCAGCACCTGACTCACCGCAGGGCGGTCCCGGGAAACTTCGGACGAACCGCTCACCTGCCGTCCCGGTCGATCCGGTGACCGGCGCATGCCAAGATGGAGACCTGTCCGCCGTGGTGTAATGGCAGCACCTCGGTCTTTGGTACCGATGGTCCAGGTTCGAGCCCTGGCGGCGGAGCAACTCTTTCCCCCGCATGCGATGCCCGACAACGACATCAGGAACGAATCCGCGGCTCCGTCAACGGGGTACGCAGTGCTCAGCGGCCGTTCGGGCGCGGCTGCGGCGGCGCGGGCGGACGCCCGTTCCCGGTGCACCTCATCCGAACCCCTCCGACGTGTCCGGGCCCAGTGCCCGCTCGGCTCGGCCGGACGAGTGAGCCGCGCCGAACTCCTTCGGGCTGGTGGGTGCCGTCGGCAGCACGCTGGGGGAAACCGACGTCGTACGTGCCGACCCGGCTGCTGGAGTGACCCGAGCCCTGCTCCAGGGTGCCGTTTCCGGCCGTACATGCGGTGCGGGTGGCCATGAAACCTCCGGCTGCGACGACGCTTCCTGTACGTCCAACCGTCGAGGAGGTCCCGGCATTCACCATCCGGACGCGCTGTGAGACGACCGGTCAGAGATCGCCGCCGAACGGTCGGCCATCGCGCCTGAACGGCATCACCGAGCTGCGGAACTTGCACGCCTTCGCATCGTCGACATCCATCCGCACGCACCCGCCGACGCGGTATGTCGCTCGCTTCGCAGTGAGTAGGGAAAGTCGTGCCGGCCGGACGACGAGTGCCCGGTGGGCGCGGTTACGGGGCCGGGCCGGGCCGCCGTAGGATCCGGGTCCCGGAAGCCGTCGCAGGGAGTGGGCCATGCCCGACAGTCACGCGCCCACCGCCGCCCCTCCGGATGCAACCGTCCTGGGTGCGGCCATCGTTCTCGCCGCCGGCGAGGGCACTCGGATGCGCTCGGCGCTGCCGAAGGTGTTGCACACGATCGCCGGCCGCAGCCTGCTCGGCCACGCCGTGCACGCGGTCGCCGGGGTGCGGCCCGAGCACCTCGTCGTCGTCGTCGGGTACGGCCGCGAGCAGGTCTGCGACACCGTCGCGGAGCTCGCCGACGAGCTGGGCCGGCCGGTGCTCACCAGCGTGCAGGAACAACGTCACGGCACCGGCCACGCCGTGCAGTGCGGCCTCGACGCGCTCCCGGCCGGCGGCGTTCGCGGCCCCGTCCTGGTCACCTGCGGCGACGTCCCGCTGCTCGAGGCGGGCACCCTCGCCGCGCTGCTCGCCGAGTCGTCGGGCGCGGCGGTCACGGTGCTCACCACCGAGCTCGCCGACCCCACCGGCTACGGCCGCGTGCTGCGCGGGGCGGACGGCAGCGTCACCCGGATCGTCGAACAGGCCGACGCCACGCCGGAGCAGCGGGCCGTCACGGAGATCAACTCCGGCGTCTACGTCTTCGACGGGGCCTTCCTCGACGCCGCGCTCGGCCGCCTGTCCACCGCCAACGTCCAGGGCGAGCTGTACCTCACCGACCTGGTCGGGATCGCCCGCGACGACGGCGCCGACGTGCGGGGAGTGCGCTGCGACGACCCCTGGCAGGTGGCGGGCGTCAACGACCGGGTGCAGCTCGCCGCCACCCGCGCGGAGCTCAACCGGCGGCTCGTCGAGCGCGCCATGGTCGCCGGCGTCACCGTCGTCGATCCCGCCACGACGTGGCTCGACATCCGGGTCCGGCTCGATCCCGACGTCACCCTGCACCCCGGCACACAGCTGCACGGCGACACGACCGCCGCCGGCGGCGCCGAGATCGGCCCGGACACCACGCTCGCCGACTGCGTCGTCGGGGCCGGTGCCGTGGTCGTTCGCACCCACGGCAGCGGCGCGGTGATCGGGCCGGGCGCGTCGGTCGGCCCGTTCGCCCACCTCCGGCCCGGGGTCCGACTCGGCGAGGGCGGCAAGATCGGCACATTCGTCGAGGTCAAGAACTCCGACATCGGCAACGGCAGCAAGGTGCCCCACCTGACCTACGTGGGCGACGCCACGATCGGCGAACACACCAACATCGGCGCGTCGTCGACGTTCGTGAACTACGACGGGGTACGCAAGCATCACACGGTCATCGGGTCGCACGCCAGGACCGGATCGGGCACCAAGTTCATCGCCCCCGTCCGGGTCGGCGACGGCGCCTACACCGGGGCCGGCACCGTCGTGAAACATGACGTGCCGCCGGGGGCGCTCGCCGTGTCCGCCGGGTCACAGCGGACCATCGAGGGGTGGGTCGAGAAGAACCGACCCGGCAGCCCGGCGGCGGATGCCGCCGCCCGGGCCCTGAACCCGGCGGACAACGGTCACGGAGGCCAGAGCCAGCGATGAGTGCGATGTCGGCCACCCCGAAGAAGAACCTCATGCTGTTCTCCGGCCGGGCCCATCCCGAGTTGGCCGAGCAGGTGTCCAAGCACCTCGACGTCACGATTACCCCGCAGTCGGCCTACGACTTCGCCAACGGGGAGATCTTCGTCCGCTTCGAGGAGTCGGTGCGCGGCTGCGACGCGTTCGTCCTCCAGTCCCACTCGGCGCCGATCAACGACCAGATCATGGAACACCTGATCATGGTCGACGCCCTGAAGCGCGCCTCCGCGAAACGCATCACCGTGGTCATGCCGTTCTGGGGCTACGCCCGTCAGGACAAGAAGCACCGGGGCCGCGAACCCATCTCCGCGCGCCTCATCGCCGACCTCTTCGAGACCGCGGGCGCCGACCGGATCATGACCGTCGACCTGCACACGTCCCAGATCCAGGGCTTCTTCAACGGCCCCGTCGACCACCTCTTCGCCCTGCCCGTGCTCGCTCAGCACATCAAGCAGACCTACGGCAACGACCACGAGCTGGCCGTCGTCTCGCCCGACTCCGGCCGCGTCCGCCTGGCCGAGCGCTGGGCCGAGACCCTCGGTGGCACGCCGCTGGCGTTCATCCACAAGACCCGCGACCCCCGCAGGCCCAACGAGGCCGTTGCGAACCGCGTCGTCGGCGACATCGACGGGCGGCTCTGCATCGTCATCGACGACATGATCGACACCGGCGGCACGGTGTCCAAGGCCGTGCAGGCCCTGTTGGCGGAGGGCGCCCGCGACGTCGTGGTCGCCGCCACCCACGGGGTGCTCTCGGGGCCCGCGAGCGAGCGGCTGGCCACCTGCGGCGCACGCGAGGTCGTCTTCACCGACACCCTGCCGATCCCTGAGCGCAAGCGCTTCCCGAACATGACGGTCCTCTCCATCGCCCCCCTCCTCGCCCGCGCCATCCACGAGGTCTTCGACGACGGCTCGGTCACCAGCCTCTTCGACGGCAACGCCTGACCCCCCGCCCACTCCCCCGCGAGTCGGGCCGTCGGTGCGCGAGTCGGGCCGTGCACCCGCACGACTGCGCCAATCCGATACGACCCGACACCGCAGCGGCGGCCGGGTGGGAAGCCGCGGCCGCACGGCATCGCGTAGGGTTGAACTCAGTTTCGCGGCGAGGGTAGGTGTCTCCTTCGAGCCTGCCGTGATCGACGCAGCACCGGCCTCCCGGTCGTCTGCCTCGCCGCGCGTACCCCGTTCATCGCAGCTTCGAGGAGTACCACCGTGGCCGACGCCAAGATCGACGCCGAGACCCGCACGGAGTTCGGCAAGGGCGCTGCCCGCCGCACCCGCCGCGCCGGCCGGATCCCCGCCGTCCTCTACGGGCATGGCACCGACCCGCAGCACCTGTCGCTGCCGGAGCTGGAGTTCAAGCGGATCATCCGCGAGCAGGGCCGCAACGCCGTGGTCACACTCGACATCGGGGGCACCCCGCAGCTGGCCCTCACCAAGACGGTGGTGCAGCACCCGATCCGCCCCTACATCGAGCACGTCGACCTGCTGGTGATCCGGCGCGGCGAGAAGGTCGTCGTCGACGTCGCGATCATCGTCACGGGCGATGCCGCCCCCGGCACGCTGGTCACACAGGAGCTCAACGCGCTCGAGGTCGAGGCCGATGTCTCGTCCATCCCCGAGCAGATCGAGGTCTCGGTGGAGGGCCTGCGGGTCGGCACCATGATTCAGGCCTCTGACGTCCGACTGCCCGCCAACACCACCCTGCGCGCCGACGCCGACATCCTCGTCGTCAACATCGTCGCCGCCCCGAGCGAGGCCCAGATGGAGGCCGAACTCGACACCGAGGGTGCCGGCGTCGTCCAGGACGCGCCGGACACGCCGCAGGAGGCGTCGGCGCGGGCCGAGGCCGACTCCTCGGACAGCTGATCGTGGCGCCGGGCCCCGCGCTCGTCGTCGGGCTCGGCAACCCGGGTCCGGACTACGCGGAGACCCGGCACAACGTCGGGTTCCGCGTCGTCGAGCTATTGGCGACGCGGGCCGGCGGTGGCCGGTTCTCCAAGCACCGCAGCAACTCCGACGTGCTGGAGGGTCGCCTCGGCGGCCGCCGGGTCGTGCTGGCGAAGCCGCGCACGTACATGAACGTGTCGGGTGGGCCGGTCGCGGGTCTGGCGAGGTACTTCTCGGTGGCGCCCGCAGACCTGATCGTCGTGCACGACGACCTGGACCTCGGCTTCGGCGTGGTCCGGCTGAAAATCGGCGGCGGCGAAGGCGGCCACAACGGGCTGCGCTCGATCAGCGCGTCGCTGGGCACGAAGGACTACCTGCGCGTGCGGTTCGGCATCGGCCGTCCCCCTGGCCGTCAGGACCCCGCCGACTTCGTGCTCAAGCGCTTCTCCGGGGCGGAGAAGAAGGAGCTGGAGTTCGCCACGGACCTGGCGGCCGACGCCACCGAGGCGCTGCTGCAGGACGGCTTGGCGCCGACCCAGAACAGGTTCCACTCCCTGTCGGGTTGAGGGTTTCGATCAGCTCCGGGTCCGGAGCAGCTCGCCCGTGGCGGAGCGGCGGAGTTTCCCCGACGGCGTCTTGGGCAGGGTGCCGGGGGCCAGCACCACCACCTCCGCCGGACGCACCCCCACCGCACT
>JAYSXW010000512.1:0-8279 GCA_043716935.1 Pseudonocardia sp. | reverse complement strand
ACAACGTGGAGTCCTGCTGGTCAGGTGAAGGCACGAAGATGGATGCCTTCCTGCTCCAGGGTGCGACGGACCTCCGTCGCCATCGCCACAGCGGCGGGAGATTCGCCGTGCAGGCAGGCCGACTCCGCGCGTACCGCCAGGTCGGTGCCGTCGACCGCCCGGACGACGCCGTCGGTCAGCAGCCGCAGCAGTCGTTGCGCCGCCCGTGCCGGATCGTCGAGCAGCGCGCCGGGCTCCGACCGGGGCACCAGCGTGCCGTCACCGGCGTACCCGCGGTCGACGAAGAACTCGGGCACCGCCCGCAGCCCGGCTGCCTCGGCGGCGCGCAGCAGCGCTGAGCCGGGAAGGCCGAGCACCGGCAGCGAGGCGTCGTAGTCGCGGACGGCCGCGACCACCGCGCCCGACTGCCCCTCGTGGTGCACGACCGCGTTGTACAGCGCGCCGTGAGGCTTGACGTATCGGACGGTCGTGCCCGTCACGCGACAGAGGCCGTCGAGGGCGCCGATCTGGTAGACGACATCGTCGGCCAGCTCCCCCGGCGGCACGTCGACGAACCGGCGACCGAACCCGGCCAGGTCGCGGTAGGAGACCTGGGCCCCGACGACGACTCCGTGCTCGACCGCACCCGCGCACGTCCGGCGCAGGGTGGCGGCGTCACCGGCGTGGAAGCCGCAGGCCACGTTGGCCGACGTGACGAGCGCGAGCATGGCGTCGTCGTCGCCCAACACCCACCGCCCGAACGACTCGCCCAGGTCGGAGTTGAGGTCCACGGCAACACCCTGCCCCGCCCGATGGCAGCAAAGCCACTTTCACGCAACGTGCTCGCGTGAAGTGGCTTGGCTGCAAGAGATCGAGCCGCGCCTTCCGCGCCCCGGTCCTGTGCCACTGTGGAGTGCATGTTCCGTGCCCGCCCCACCCTGTCGTCCGAGACCGGACTGCGGCGCCTGTGGCCCTACCTGCACGAGCACCGTACGGCGATGGTGCTGGTCGCGCTGTTGTCGCTGGTCACCGCGGGCACGTCGCTGGCGCAGCCGCTGCTGGTCGGACGGGTGATCACCGCGGTGCAGCAGTCGACCCCGGTGCTGCCGGTGGCCGTCCTGCTGGTGGCCATCCTGCTGGTGGGGGCCGCGATCGGGGCCGTCCAGTCGTTCCTCCTGCAGCGCACCGCGGAGGGTCTGGTGCTCTCCACCCGCCGGACGCTGGCCGAGCGGTTGCTGCGCCTGCCCGTCGTGGAGTACGACGCGCGGCGCACCGGCGACCTGATGTCCCGCATCGGTGCCGACACCACACTTCTGCGTGCCGTCGTCACGTCCGGGCTGTTCGAGATCGCCAGCTCGGTGGTCGTCGTCATCGGCGCGGCGGTGGCGATGGCGCTGGTGGACCTCGTGCTGCTGGGCGTCACGTTGCTCGCGGTGGCGGTGGGCGCCGTGGTCATTGCGGTGGCGTCGCGTCGGATCCGGGCGCTGTCGACGCTCACCCAGGCGCGGGTCGGCGACATGACCGCGGCCGTCGAGCGCGCGCTCGGGGCGGTACGCACGATCCGGGCCAGCGGTGCCACCGACCGCGAGGTCGAGGGGGTCACCGCCGCCGCCGGGCAGGCCTACGAGGTCGGCGTGCGCACGGCACGACTGCAGGCGCTCGTGACACCGGCGGTCACCGTCGCCATCCAGGGCTCGTTCATCGCCGTGCTCGGCATCGGCGGGGCGCGGGTGGCGTCGGGAGCGCTGACCGTCGGCGAGCTGGTGTCGTTCGTGCTGTACCTGTTCCTGCTGGTCCTGCCCCTGGCGCAGCTCGCGCAGGCCTGGACCCAGCTGCAGACGGGCCTGGGTGCGCTCGCCCGGATCGAGGAGGTCCGGGTGCTGCCGCGCGAGGACACGGGTGATGCGAGCGTCTCTGCCGCCGCCGACCGCACCGCACCTGCACTGGAGCTGCGCGGCGTCGACTTCACCCACGCCGACGGCACCGCGGTGCTCCACGACGTCTCGTTCGTCATCCCGCGCGGCACCCGCACCGCGCTGGTCGGGCCGTCGGGCGCGGGAAAGTCGACGATCTTCGCGCTCGTCGAGCGGTTCTACGACGTCGGTGCCGGTGCGGTGCTCGTCGACGGGGTGGACGTCCGAGCCTGGACCCGCACCGACCTGCGGGCCCGTCTCGGCTACGTCGAGCAGGACTCGCCCGCGCTGGCCGGCACCCTCCGCGAGAACTTGCTGCTCGCCGCGCCCGCTGCCACCGAGCGCGAGCAACTCGCCGTGCTCGCCGCGGTGAACCTCACCGGCCTGGTGGAACGCACTCCACTCGGCCTCGATGCGCCGGTCGGCGAGGGTGGTGTGCTGCTCTCGGGCGGCGAGCGCCAGCGCCTCGCGATCGCCCGGACGCTGCTGGCGGAACCGTCGCTCATGCTGCTCGACGAACCCACCGCCAGCCTCGACGCCCGCAACGAGCAGGCCCTCAAGGACGCCATCGACGTGGCCGCCGCCGCCGACCGAACCCTGCTGATCGTCGCCCACCGCCTGTCGACGGTCGTGGACTCGGACCAGATCGTGGTGCTCGACGCCGGCCGCGTCGTCGCCACCGGCACCCACGACGAGCTGCTCGGCAGCAGCCCCCTCTACGCCGAGCTGGCACGTTCGCAGCTGTTGGTCTGATCCGCCGGGGACCCGCTCGGCCCCTTACGTACCGAGGCCGGTGAGCGCGGCGAGGGTCATGCGCTGGAGCAGGGCGGCTGTGTCGGGGGTGTGGGCGGTGTGGGGGGTGGAGTTGAGCAGCCCGAACGCCCCGTGCGCCGCCACCCGTGCCGCGTCGGCGGTCAGCCCGGGCCGGGCCCGTCGCAGGACATCCACCCAGATCTCCACGTAGGTGCGTTGCAGCTGCCGCACCCGGCGGCGGGCGTCCGGGGGGAGGTTGGCCAGGTCCCGGTCCTGGACGACGATCAGTTCGGGTTCGCGTAGCGCGAAGTCGGCCTGGAATGCGACGAGCTCCACCACTGCGCGGTGCGGGTCGGGGGTGGCGGCGATGATCTCCTGGCCGCCGGCGAGCAGGTGCTCGCTGATGCCGACGAGCATTTCGGCGAGCAGCGCCTCCTTGCCGGGGAAGTGCCGGTAGAGCGCCGGTCCGCTGACCCCGATCGCGGCGCCCAGATCGGCGATGCTGACGCCGTGGAATCCGTGGCGGGCGAACAGCTGCGCGGCGACGGCGAGGATCTGCTCCCGCCGGCCGACGCGCTCGCCCGCCGATGTCACCATCCGACGAGCGTAGCTGGCCCGATCGTGGTCTCGGCCCCGTCGTGGTGCCGGCCCCGTCGTGGTGTCGGCCCGGTCGTTTCGGCCCGGTCGTCGTCTCCGGCCCATCGCCATCTCAGCCCGATCACAGCGCCGGTCGTTACGCTGGTCGCCATGACCGGGCCCCGGGAGTGGATCCGCGCGCGCACGGGCGTGCGCGTGGCGTCCGCGCTCTCGGCCGCCGCGGTGGTGGCGGTGGCGCTCGTCGTGGCCGGGGCGGCGCTGGTGGTGCTGGTGGGCCAGTCGCTGCACCACACCGCCGAGTCGACCGCCGAACGCCGGACCGCACAGCTGCTCTACCGGGTGGAGCACAGCTTCGAGGGTGCGGCCAACAAGAACGCCTTCGGCGCCGTCGACGTCCTCACCACCGACGACGATCTTGCGCAGATCCTCGTGAGCTACGCCGACGACGGCAAGCCGCCGGTGGTCGAGGGCAGTACCCCGCCGGTGGGCAAGAAACAGCCGATGGCGGCGATCGGGCCGGTCGGTGACGGTGTCACCGTCGTCTCGGATGTCGACATCCGCACGGTCGACGGCGCCACCGTGCGGGCCGTGCTCGCAGCAGCCGGCGGCGTCACCGAGGACCAGCCCGTCACCGTCCTCTACGCCCAGCCGCTCACCGCGGTCACGGAGGCCACCGACACCCTGCTGTTCTACCTGTTGTTCGGCGTGCCGATGCTGATCCTCGTGGTCGGCGCGGCGACCTACCTCTTTGCCGGCCGGGCGCTGGCGCCGGTCGAGGCGATCCGGGCCCGGGTGGCCGCGATGAGCGGGAAGGATCTCGACCGGCGCGTGCCGGTGCCCGCGGCGCACGACGAGGTCCGGCGACTCGCCGAGACGATGAACGCCATGATCGGACGTCTGGAGGACGCCCAGGGCGTGCAGCGGCGGTTCGTCGCCGACGCCAGCCACGAGCTGCGCAGCCCGCTTGCCACCATCGCGGCCGGACTGGAACTGCTGCAGCGCGACACGTCCGATCCCGCCACCGTCGCGACTTTGCGCACCGAGACCGAGCGGGTCAACCGGCTCGTCGAGGCGCTGCTGCTGCTCGCCCGGGCCGACGAGCGCGGCTTGACACCGCGGCGCGAGGAGCTCGACCTCGACGAGATCGCGGACGCCGAGCGCGGCCGTCCCGGTGATGGCCTGCTCGTCGAGGTGCGCGCGCAGCCGGTGCGGATGGTCGGCGACCGCGGCCAGCTCGTGCGGGTGGTGCGCAACCTCGTCGACAACGCGCGATGCCACGCCCGGTCGCACGTGCTGGTCACCGTGACGGGCGACGGCGACGGGGCCGTCATCGAGGTCGCCGACGACGGGCCCGGCGTGCCACCGGCCGACCGTGCCCGGGTGTTCGAGCGGTTCGTCCGGCTCGACGACGCCCGCGCCCGCCACGACGGCGGCTCCGGGCTGGGCCTCGCGATCGTCGCCGAGGTCGTGGCCGCCCACGGCGGCACCGTCGAGCTCACCGAGGGGCCGGCAGGTGGGGCCCTGTTCCGCGTCCGGCTGCCCGCCCAGGCCGGGCCGGAGGGGGCCGACGAGCCCAC
Source organism: Pseudonocardia sp. (assembly GCA_043716935.1). Lineage (GTDB taxonomy): Bacteria > Actinomycetota > Actinomycetes > Mycobacteriales > Pseudonocardiaceae > Pseudonocardia. Next base: position 3,460 of record JAYSXW010000512.1, on the reverse strand, counting down.
GGCCCTGGCCCGGGAGCGGGCCGCTCGACCGTCACCGATCCGTCACCAGGGCGGCCCGGCGCCGCTGCCGACCGGCCCGGTGCCGCCGGGAGCGTCCGGCCCGACCCTCGTCCCGGTGCCGATCAGGGACGAGGACGCGCGCCGCGACCCGACCACCACGCCGTGGGGTGTCCCAGCGCAACAGTCCGGCACCGCGTGGGCCCGGTGACCGCAGGCGGTCGCGGCGCGCCGTTCAGGGCCGGGCGCCGCGTACGGCCCATGCCTCATCCATCGCCGGACTCGTACATCCGGTATCCGACGCCCCGCAGGGTCTCGATGCTGCGCGTCCCGAACGGGGCGTCGATCTTGCGACGCAGGTAGCCGACGTAGACCTCGACGACGTTGACCTCGCCCTCGTAGTGGGCGTCCCAGACCGCGCGCAGGATGTCGGTCTTGGTGACGACCTGGCCGGCGTGGCGCATCAGGTGCTCCAGCACCCCGAACTCCCGCGGCGTCAGCGTGATCTCCACGGTGCCGCGATGGACGCGGTGACGCGCCGGGTCGAGCGACAGCGTACCCACGGCGAGGACGGCGGGACGCGAGTCGCCGGAGCGTCGCAGCAGGGCGCGGAGTCGGGCCAGCAGCACGACGAAGGAGAACGGCTTGACGAGGTAGTCGTCGGCGCCGAGGTCGAAGGCGTCGGCCTCGTCGTACTCGCCGTCCTTGGCGGTGAGCATGAGTACGGGCGTCCAGTCGCCGGCGGCCCGCAGGCGTTCCAGGATCCGGTAACCCGATAGCCCGGGCAGCATGATGTCGAGAACGACGACGTCGTGGTCGCCGCCGGTGGCCGCTGCGAGCCCGCGGTGGCCGTCGTGCACCACCTGCACGGTGTGGCCGTCGGCCACGAGTCCACGCCGCACCATCTCCGCGAGCGGCACCTCGTCCTCCACCAGCAGTACGCGCACGAGCGGTGACGCTAGCTGGCCCCGGGTCGTGCCCGCGTGCCACCGGCCTTCTGGGCCCAGGTGGGCACCGACCGGGCCGCGGCCCGCCCGAGGGCCCCGGCGGCCGCGGGCATAGCACGTGTGGCGGCGCCAGTTAATGACCGTTAACATCAGGCCCGTGACCGTCGCCACGTCGAGCCCGGTGCTCACGAGCACCGCGGCGCCGTCCCCGGAGCGCCGCGGCGCCCATCGTGCGCTGGTCGCCGACCTGCGGGCGAAGCTCGCCACCGCGGCCCTCGGCGGCTCGGAGCGGGCCCGGGTCCGGCACGTGCAACGCGGCAAGCTGCTTCCGCGCGACCGCGTCGACTTGCTCGTCGACCCGTCGTCGCCCTTCCTGGAGCTCTCCCCGCTCGCCGCCCACGGCATGTACGACGGCGATGCCCCGGCTGCGGGGATGATCACCGGGGTCGGCCGGGTGGCCGGGCGCGAGTGCGTGATCGTGGCCAACGACGCCACCGTCAAGGGCGGCACCTACTACCCGATGACGGTGAAGAAGCACCTGCGGGCGCAGGAGGTGGCGCTGCAGAACCGGCTGCCGTGCCTCTACCTCGTCGACTCGGGCGGGGCGTTCCTGCCGCGGCAGGACGAGGTGTTCCCCGACCGCGAGCACTTCGGCCGCATCTTCTACAACCAGGCCACCATGAGCGCGCAGGGCATCGCCCAGGTCGCCGCGGTCCTGGGCTCCTGCACCGCGGGCGGCGCCTACGTCCCGGCGATGGCCGACGAGGCCGTCATCGTCAAGGACCAGGGGACGATCTTCCTCGGCGGGCCGCCACTGGTGAAGGCCGCGACGGGCGAGGTCGTCACGGCCGAGGACCTCGGCGGCGGTGCGCTGCACGCCCGCACCTCCGGGGTCGCCGACCACCTCGCCGACGACGACGCGCACGCCCTGCGGATCGTGCGCCGGATCGTCGCGACGCTCGCACCGCGCAGCCCGTCGCCGTGGGAGGTGCAGCCCGTCGAGGAGCCCGCTGTCGACCCTGCCACCCTCTACGGCGTCGTGCCCGCCGACCCGCGGACGCCCTACGACGTGCGCGAGGTCGTCGCGCGGCTCGTCGACGGCAGCCGGCTGCAGGAGTTCAAGGCGGAGTACGGCACGACGCTGGTGACCGGGTTCGCCCACGTGCTGGGCCATCCCGTGGGGATCGTCGCCAACAACGGTGTGCTGTTCGGCGAGAGCGCCCTCAAGGGCGCGCACTTCATCGAGCTGTGCGACGCCCGGGGGATCCCGTTGGTGTTTCTGCAGAACATCACCGGCTTCATGGTCGGTCGGGAGTACGAGGCGGGCGGCATCGCCAAGCACGGCGCGAAGATGGTCACCGCCGTCGCCTGCGCGCGCGTGCCGAAGCTGACCGTCGTGGTCGGCGGGTCGTTCGGGGCCGGCAACTACTCGATGTGCGGCCGGGCCTACTCCCCGCGCCTGCTCTGGATGTGGCCGAACGCGCGGATCTCGGTGATGGGCGGGGAGCAGGCCGCGTCGGTGCTCGCGGCGGTCGCCAAGCCGGGAACCGACGTCGACGCGCTGCAGGCGCAGGTGCGCCGGCAGTACGAGGACCAGGGCAACCCCTACTACTCGACGGCCCGGCTGTGGGACGACGGCGTCATCGACCCCGCCGACACCCGCACCGCCGTCGGACTGGCCCTCGCCGCGGCCGCGAACGCCCCGCTGGCCCCGGTCTCCTACGGCACGTTCCGGATGTGACCTGGTGTTCGACACGGTCCTGGTAGCCAACCGCGGTGAGATCGCCTGCCGGGTGGTGCGCACCCTGCGACGCCTCGGCGTGCGCTCGGTCGCGGTCTACAGCGACGCCGACGCGGGTGCGCGGCACGTCCTCGAGGCCGATGTCGCCGTGCGGCTCGGTCCGGCGCCGGCCCGCGAGAGCTACCTGTCGGTCGAGCGGCTGCTCGCGGCGTGCGCGGCCACCGGTGCGCAGGCGGTGCACCCCGGCTACGGCTTCCTCGCCGAGAACGCCGACTTCGCCCGCGCCCTGGAGGCCGCCGGGGTGGTGCTGGTCGGTCCGCCCGCGTCCGCGATGGAGGTCATGGGCGACAAGATCCGCGCCAAGCTGGCCGTCATGGCCGCCGGCGTGCCGGTCGTGCCGGGGCGCACCGAGCCCGACATGACCGACGCCGACCTCGTCGATGCGGCCGAGGAGGTCGGCTACCCCGTGCTGGTCAAGCCGTCGGCGGGCGGCGGCGGCAAGGGCATGCGCCTGGTCTCCGACCCCGCCGACCTGCCCGCCGCCCTGGTGTCGGCGCGACGCGAGGCGGCATCCTCCTTCGGCGACGAGACGCTGTTCCTCGAGCGGTTCGTGCTGCGGCCGCGGCACGTCGAGGTGCAGGTGCTCGCCGACGCGCACGGCACGACGCTGCACCTCGGCGAGCGGGAGTGCAGCCTGCAGCGCCGCCACCAGAAGGTCGTCGAGGAGGCGCCGTCGGTGCTGCTCGACGCGGCGCAGCGGGAGCGGTACGGCGCC
>JAYSXW010000511.1:0-2809 GCA_043716935.1 Pseudonocardia sp. | reverse complement strand
CGCATCCTGACCGGGACCCCGCCCTACGTCGGCTACGGCGAGAGCACCGGACGCCTCGGGTTGCCCTCGATCCCGCAGCTGGAGTCGGTGTCGACGCTGCTGACCACCACCACCCGCATCCGGGCCTACGTCGCCGGCCGCGACACCTGGCGTGTCGACGAGCTGACGCCGGCCGGGGAGCGTGACACCTACCGCCTGACCCGCCCGTCCGGGATCATCGAGTACGTCTGGGACTTCGGGTCCGACCAGCTCACCCGGGTCATCGGCCAGGCCCCGCTGCGTTTGCCACGTGCGGCGGACCTGCTGCCGCCCGACCTGGCCCGGCGGCTGCTGTCGCTCGCGCCGGGCGACCCCGTCACGGCGCTGCCGGCCCGGCGGGTGGCCGGGCGGTCCGCAGCGGGGCTGCGGCTGGTCCCGTCCGACCCCGACACCACGGTCGGACGTGTGGACGTGTGGGCGGACCCGGACACGGCGCTGCCGCTACGCGTCGAGGTCGCCGCCCGCACCGGGCCGACGCTGCTGTTCGCCGAGCTCACCGAGGTGACCGACGGACCGCCCGACCCCGTCGATCTGCGCCCGGTCCTCCCACCGGGTGCCGGGGCGGTGGCGGCCCAGGCCGTCGACCTCGCCGGGGTGCTCCGCGTGCTCGGCGCCCCGCCGCCGCCCGACCGGCTCGGCGGGCGCGCCCGCGTCACCTTTCCCGGGAGCGACCCGGAAGACGACGGCGGCCTTCCCGGCGTCGGGCTCTACGGCACCGGCCTGGCCGGGTTCGCCCTGATCCCCCTGTCGCGCGACCTCGCCGAGCGTGCGGTCGACGGCGCCCTGTCCGCGGGCGGGGTGGCCGTCCCGGTGGAGAACGGGCGGGGCGCGCGGATCGGTACTCCCCTGGTCTCGCTCGCCGCGCGCACCCGCGGGCGCGGTGGCTGGCTGCTCGTCGGCACCGTCGCCCCCGAGGCCCTCGACCGCGCCCTGCTCGAACTGCCCAGCCGGAGGCGCGCCTGATGAACCCCGCCGATGACTCGGACCGGCCCGACGTGATCTGCACCGTCGCCCTCACCAAGACGTTCGGGCGCGTCACCGCCGTCGACGGCCTGGACCTCCGGGTGCCCGCGGGCATCCGTTTCGGCCTGCTCGGCCCCAACGGCTCGGGCAAGACCACGCTCGTGCGAATGCTGCTCGGGCTGGTCCACCCGACGTCGGGGACGGTGGAGCTGCTCGGGCAGTCCATGCCGCGCCACGCCGCGGCGGTGCTGCCCCGGGTCGGTGCGCTGGTGGAGAACCCCGCGGCGTGGGCACACCTGTCCGGGCGCGCCAACCTGCGGCTGCTCGACGCGGCCGGCACGGGCGGCCGGCGCCGCGACCGGCGCCGGCGGGTCGCCGACGTACTGGACCGCGTCGGGCTCGGCGGCATCGACAACCGGCCGGTGAAGGCCTACTCCCTGGGCATGCGCCAGCGCCTCGGCATCGCCGCTGCGCTGCTGCGCGAGCCGGAGCTGCTGCTGCTCGACGAGCCGACCAACGGTCTCGACCCCCGCGGCATCGGTGAGATGCGCGAGCTGCTGTTCTCCCTCAACGCCGGCGGCACGACGGTGGTGCTGTCGAGCCACCTGCTCACCGAGGTCGAGGCGCTGTGCACCCGCGTCGGGGTGATGGACGCCGGGCGGCTGGTGCTCAACGAGGACCTCGACGCCGTCCGGGCCCCCACCGGGCGGGTCCTGCTGCGCACCCCGGACCCTTCCGCGGTCGTCGGGCTGCTCGACGGGCAGGTGCTCCACCGGCACGGCGACGCCCTGGTCGTCCGCGGCGACGATCCCGGCGCGCTCAACACCCGGCTGGTCGAGGCGGGCATCCGTGTCACGGAGCTCTCCGCCGAGCGGCGGACCCTGGAACAGGTGGTGCTGGAGTTGACCGGATCAGGATCGGACCGGATCACCGGCGACCGGGCGCCGCTCGCCGCCACCAACGGGCACGGCCGATGATCGGCGTCGAGCTGTCGCTGATGCTGCGCCGCCGCCGCGTCTGGCTGTGCTGGCTGCTGCTGTGCGCGCTCCCGGCATTGGTGGCGGTGCTGCTCGCCGTCACCGATATCGTGCCCGCACCCGGGCAGGGGGGCACGTTCCTGTCGGCGGTGGTGAACAACGGGCAGCTGTTCCCCGCGGCCGCCCTGGCGCTGGTGCTGCCGGTGTTCCTGCCGATCACCGTCGCGATCGTCGCGGGCGACGCGATCGCCGGCGAGGCCAGCGCCGGCATGCTGCGCTACCTGCTCGTCCGGCCCGTCGGCCGGCTCCGGCTGCTCACCGCGAAGCTGATCTCCGTCATGGCGTTCGTACTGCTGTCGGTGCTGTTCGTGACACTGACCAGTTACGTCGTGGGCGTGGCGGCCTTCGGGTTCGGGGCGGACGCCGCACTCGGCGGGGCGGGCGGCATCACGTCGCTCTCGGGGGTGGTGCTCGACCCGTTCGAGCTGGCCACCCGCACCGCGGCCACCGTCGTCTACCTCGCGCTGTGCATGCTCACCCTCGGCGCGCTGGGCCTGTTCTTCTCGACGCTGACGGATTCGCCGCTCGGCGCCGCCCTGGGCGTCCTCGCCCTCGTCGTCACCAGCGCGGTGCTGCTGCCCCTCGACGCGGCCGAGGCAGTCCGGTTCTACCTGCCCACCACCCACTGGCTGGCCTGGATCGACCTCTACCGCGACCCGATCCTGTGGAAGGCCATCCGCGAGGGCGCCGGGGTGCAGCTGGGCTGGATCCTGGTCGCCTTCGGGGCGGCCTGGGCGAACTTCGCGACGAAGGACGTCACGAGCTGACCG
>JAYSXW010000052.1:0-6104 GCA_043716935.1 Pseudonocardia sp. | reverse complement strand
GTGCGCGAACTCGTGAAGGAGCGGCCGGTGTACCGGCGGGAACGCGCCATCGGGCTGTCCGTCGGCGCCTACCTCGCGTCGAAGGTCGTCGTGCTCTGGGTCGTCTGCTCCCTGCAGATCGCGCTGTTCACCACGCTGAGCCTGCCGGGCCGCAACGCTCCGGACGAGCCGCTCGTCCTGCCCTCCGGGTACGCCGAGATGCTCGTCGCGGTGCTGGCCGTGGCCCTCTCGAGCACGGTCATCGGCCTCGTCATCTCCGCCGTCATCGACAACGCCGACCGGGGGATGCCCTTGCTCGTCCTCCTGATCATGGCTTAGCTCGTCCTGTGCGGCGGGTTGTTCGAGGTCTACGACCGTCCGGTGCTCGACCGGATCGTGTGGCTCGTCCCGGCCCGCTGGGGCTTCTCGATGCTCGCGGCCACCACGGACCTGCCCGCGGCCACCCGGGAGACGGCGGACGACCCCGGCTGGGAGCACGACGCCTTCGTCTGGCTCGGCGACCTGGGGCTGATCCTGGCGATCACGGTCGCGCTGACGGTGCTGATCATCGTGCGGCTGCGGCGGCTCGATCCGCAGCGCCGGGCCCGCGTGCGGTAGCGGCGGGGGTGACGGCACCCGCCGCCCCGTCGACGGTGACCCGCTCACCGGTCGTGAGCCGGGTCGTGGCGTCCGCGACACCGACGACTGCCGGGATCCCGTACTCGCGCGCGACGACGGCTCCGTGCGAGTTGGAGCCGCCCATCTCCATCACCAGCCCGCCCGCGGTGAGGAACAGTGGCGTCCACCCGGGGTCGGTGGAGGGCGCCACGAGGATCTCGCCCGGTTCCAGGTAGGCGCCGACGGGGTCGAGCACCACTCGCACGGGGGCGGTGACGACTCCCGCCGAGGCGGCGGTACCCACCAGCGTGGCGCCGGCAGGGGGGGCGGCGAGCGCCTCGGGTTCGGTCCCGTCCGAGAGCAGGACGCGCGGCACGTGCCGCCGACGCAGCTCCCGCTGATACCCGTCGCGGCGCTGCGCGACGACCGCGCGATGGTCAGCCCCACCCAGCGCCGTGCGCAGCTGCAGGAGATCGAGGAGGAAGACATCGGCGGCGGCGTCGAGCAGGCCGCGCCCGGCCAGTTCCTCGCCGAGCAGCGCGAGCTGGACCCTGGCGTGCCCGAGCAGGAACACCAGGTAGTCCTTGTGCGTCTCGCGCATGCCCGCGAGCTGCCGCGTCCGACGCAGCGCGACGCGCACCAGCAGGGCACGTGCCCGGGAGCGGCGCCGGACCCGGGCCACGACCGCAGCCACCGCGGCGTCGGCCGCCACGGCTCCGCGCGCGAACTGGGCGTCCGGGGCGCGGTCGGGATCGTCGAACCGCAGGTAGTTGGCCAGCGAGCCCAGCACGTGCGTCGGGTCGTCGGACCAGCGCGGCATGCCGAGGTCGATCTCCGCGACGGCCCGGTGCCCGTACTCGCGCAGGAACGCGGCCAGCTCCCGCTGCAGCACGGGCGGCAGCAGGCCGGCGGCGTGGCGCCGCGCGAGCTCCGCGGGTTCCGTCGTGCCCAGTGCCGTGGCGGAGTCAGCGTCGGCCCGCACGCGGGTCGCCACCGCCCACAGCCGCAGATCCATCTCGGTGGTGGAGTTGTGCGGCAACGAGCGCAGCACCTCGTGGGTCGCGTCCGCGCCGAGGTCGGCGCCCGCCGCCTTCCGGGCCAGCCCGAGCATCGCGAAGCCCGCCGCCGCCACGGGCGCCGTGGTCGGCAGGATCGGGAACACCTGCTGCAGCACCGCGACCACGTGGTCGAGCCGCGCGACGCCGGTCACGCCCGCCGGGGCGGTGGTGGCGCGGAGTCGCTCACCGATCCGGCCGACGTGCCGGCGGGCGGCGGCAGGCCGCAACAGGGAAAGCACCAGCAGCGGCGGCATCCGGAAGGCCACGAGCACCCGCAGCAACCGCCGCACGAACGGCCACAGCGACCTCGCGAGCGACGTCGTGAGCACCGACAGCTCCGGCTCCCGCAGCAGCCCGCGCAACACCACCGCCGACCGGGCCTCCATCACGTCGAGGGCGGCCAGCATCAGCACACGGCCGACGGGGCTGCGCAGCGCGGCCGTCGCGTCGGCGAACGCGCGCCCGCCGGCGGTGACGAACGTAGGCGGACCGGCCAGCGGATCCTCCACCGGCACCCCGAAAGCCCGCACCGCCGCCGTCGAGGTGATCACGCGGAACGCCGAGAGCCCCATCGGTGTCATCGGCCGGGTGAGACCCTGGGCCAGGCTGACGCAGACGTACACGCGCAGGCCGGGCCGCGTCGGCATCGGAAGCGGGTACAGCGTCGTGATCGGCCGGGACTGGGTCAGCCACAGTCCGCCGCCGCCGTCGATCGCCCACTCGATGTCCTGCGGGGCGCCGAAGCGGGCCTCGACCCGGCGCCCCAGCGCGACGAGGTCCTGGATCCGGGCGTCCGACAGGCACGGGCCCACCGCGGTGGTGGTGACGCGCTCGGTGCCGCCGTCCGCCCGCGCCCGGATGGCGATCGCCTTGTCGCCCACCCGGTGCTCGACGACCGTCCCGTCGCCCTCGACGACGACGTGGTCGGGGTTCACGGCGCCGGACACCACGGCCTCTCCGAGCCCGGGCGCGGCGTCGATCACCGTGCGGGTGCGCCGGCCACTGACCGGGTCGGCGGTGAACAGCACGCCCGCGACCTGCGCGTCGACCATGCGCTGCACCACCACAGCCAGTTCGACGGTGGCGTGGTCGATGCCGGCGTCGGCGCGGTAGCTCACGGCGCGGTCGGTCCACAGCGACGCCCAGCATCGGCGGACCGCGTCGAGTACGGCGCCGGCCCCCACGACGTTGAGGAACGTGTCCTGCTGCCCCGCGAAGCTGGCGGTCGGCAGGTCCTCCGCGGTCGCCGACGAACGGACGGCCACCGCCATGTCGACCCCGAGCCCGGCGTAGGCGGCCGTGACCGCGGCGGCGACGGTGCCGGACAGCGGCGCGGCGAGCAGCGCGGCCCGGGCCCGTCCCCCGAGGCCGGCGCCGGGCACCGCGAGCATGTCGTTCAGGCCCGCGGCTGACGCGGCCTGCGCGTAAGCGGGGGTGGCGACGCAGAAGCCGCCCGGCACCGAGAATCCCGCAGCGATCATCGTCGCGAGGTTCGCGGCCTTGCCGCCGACCAGCGCCACCCGCACGGCGTCGGGGTGGTCGAGGCCGAGCACGGGCGTCTGCGTCGTGGTCATGCTCCACGGTAGCGCCGGGCGCAAGATTGTGATCGTGGTCGGCCCATTCTCGCTGGGAGAGCCCGGGGCAGGGCGCGGTGCCGGTCGCCGAACTGTTGTTCGTGCGCAGCGGTGCGGCGCAGGACGGCCCACGACGTCGAAAAGCTGGAAGCGGCGGGGTGGCGCGGTGATCCACCAGGCCGGTCCGTATCGGGAGCGGGTCTTGCGGTGGCTCGTGGTGCCGGTGGGCCTTGGGCGTGGTCCATCGCCGCGGCCATGATCACCGGTTTGGTGCGTTTCCGGTCGGATCTGACCGGGTTCTGCGCTGAACCGACGATCACTGTGCTGGGCTTGGCCGGGGTGCCCGACTGCGTCCCGGCCCTCTGCCCCGCTCGGCGGCTGCGCGGCGGTCCGGTGGGGTCTACGCCCGCGAGCAGCTGCTCGCGGGCGTAGACCCGCAGCAGGTCGTGGAACTGGTAGCGGTGCCCGTCGGCCACGGCGGAGATCTCCAGCAGCTCGGCGTCGACGAGCCGCTCCACCAGCTCCTCGGCCTGCGCAGGCTCGATGTCGGCCAGGCGGGCGAGGGTCCATGCCGCGAAGCTGGGCGTTTCCAGCAGGCCCAGCAGCCGGAACGCCCGGCGCAGCTCGCCGTCACAGCCCTCGTAGCTCAGCGTGAAGGTCGCCCGAACTTCCAGGTCGCCGGCCGTGAGCAGGTCGAGGCGGCGGCGTTCGTCGCCTAGTGCGTTGACCACATAGGTTTGTCGGGTTGGCGACACGCCGCCCGGCGTCCCACCGCGATCGGGTACTGCTCCCAGTCTTGATCTCGACATCGGACGGGATCAGGGGCGTGATGCAGGTGGCAGACCCGGTCAGAGCACGGCGATTGTCCGATCACGAGGGTCAGACCCTGGCCCAGATCGTGCGGCGAGGACGCGGCAGCTCGATCCGGGTCCGCCGCGCGACCATGATCACATCAAAGCGGTCGAGGCCGGGGGCAGGGACACCGCCCGCGGGTGACGGTCCAGACGAGGGTTCCAAGCCCGACCGGCGGCTCGGTCCCCGCCGGCCCCGCGCGCCGGGACGCTGCCCCATCCGCGCCACCACCCCCCGTGGCCACCGCGGCGTCGACGACGCCCAGCAGCTCGTCGACCCGCCCCACCGCTCGGCCCACCAACGCCGTCACCGACGCCGTCCCCTCGTGCAGCACCCCAGTGCTGTCGGCGTGCCGCGCGGTGCGCCTCAGGCCCGTGGGTGTGGGTCATCCAGGCGATCCGCCGCCAGGACTCGAGCACCGCGAACACCTCCACGAGATCGAGGGTTTCGGTGGCGGTGGCCATGACGGTGCGCTACTGCTGGTCGAACTCGGCGGCCTCTTCGGGTATCAGCGCAGCCCGCACCCGCGTGGGGGAGGCGTCGGGGCAAGGAGGGCGGCCCGGCTCGGTCGAGGGGTCCGCGGCGGCTGCGCTCACGGGTGTCACCCTAGCCACCGGCTCACCGTCCATCGTCGTTGTTTTCCTGCCGGTTCCGGTGGTCAGGTTCACGACCGGCCGAGAGCCCGCCGCGTAGGTCTGTCCCCGGCCGGACGGTGAGAGGTGAGCCCATCCCCGAGGTCAGGCACCCCGAGGTCGGGCCGGTCGAGTGGGGGAGAGGTCCGGGTCATTCCCGACGTGTTCTCCTGTGGCGCCGAGTAGCGTTGTCCGGCATGGACCTCCCACACGACCGTGCGCACCGGCCCGGCCCGCTCGTCGGCGCGGGGGCGGCCGCGGCAGCCGGCCTCGCGTTCCTCGCCTACCCCATCCTGCGGCCCTACGCCGAGGACGGGACACCCGCAGCAGCTCACGGGTTCGCCTCCGACGCGTGGGTGACGGCCCACCTCTGCGCCATGGCCGGGTTCATGCTGCTGGTGCCGGCGGTGATGGCGCTCGGCGCTGTCGTCGGGCGCGGCCCGGGCAGTGGGGCTGCTCGGCTCGCGGTCGTCGCGACCACTGCCGGTGTCGGGTTCATCCTGCCGTACTACGGCGCGGAGACCTTCGCCCTGCACGCCCTGGGCGATCGGGTGCTGCGCACGGGCGATGTGGGGCTGCTCGACCTCGCGGAGGCGATCCGGATGGGCCCGACGCAGATCACGATGTTCGGTATCGGGCTGCTGTTGATGGCGACCGGGACGGTGGCGGCCGCCGTCGCGGCATCGCGCAGTGCGGCGCTGCCCAGAGCGTCGCTGGTTCCCCTGGCCGCCGGGATGGTGGCGTTCCTGCCCCAGTTCTTCGCCGCCCCCTGGGTGCGGGTCGCGCACGGGATGCTGGTCGCCGTCGGTTGTGCAGTGCTCGCGATCGCCCTGATAAGGGTCAGGTCGGATCGGGTTCCGGCAGCACCGTGAGGCTGTTCGGCGCGGCGGGCAGGATCGTCGCGAAGGTTCCGTGGCTGTGGCGCCCTCAGGCGAGGTAGGCGGTCAGGGTGTACGCGGCGTTGCGGTCCAGGTTGTGCCTCGAGTGGTCGTAGCGCCGCGTCGTGCGCGGGTCGCGGTGGACGGCGGAGTCCTGCACATCGCGCAGGCTCGCCCCCGCATCCAACGCCAGGGTGATCGCGGTGTGGCGCATCGAGTGCGGCGTCAGCCTCGCCCAGGCCGGGATCCCGGCGGCGCGGGCCAGGCGCTGCACCAGCCGCCACAGCTCCTTCTGATCCACCCGCCGCCCGTGCGCGGTGGCCAGCAACGGCCCGCCCAGCCCTCCTACGTCGATCCCGGCCCGCCCGGCTCTGTCCGTCAGGTAGGGGCTCGGAGATCACGGTGGAGCTTGTCTGGGACGCGATCGAGTAGATGTGTAGCGCGCCCAGGGTGCCCGGGGTCAGCGCGACCTTCGCCCGTCGGTTGCCCTTGCCCAGCACCGTGAGCACCTGA
>JAYSXW010000510.1:0-8327 GCA_043716935.1 Pseudonocardia sp. | reverse complement strand
CCGAAGCCCGACCGCGACCACTGCGGGCGCTGTCGTTGGTGGAGACGGTGCTCGGCGACGCCGTGGGTCGCCGCTACGTGGCGCAGCATCTGCGGCCCGGGACTGCGGAAGCCGTGGGGGAGGTGGTGGGCGCGCTGGCGCGCACCTACCGCGCCCGGATCGGGGGTTCGGCCTGGATGGGCCCCGACACCAAGCGGGCGGCGCTGCTCAAGCTCGAGAACATGGTGTTCGAGATCGGCACGCCCGCGACGTTCGAGCCCCGCGAGGAGCTGCACGTCGACCCGGGCGACTACTACGGCAACGTCGTGCGCGGCCGGGAGTGGTACGTGGTGCGCGAACTCGACCGCCTCCGTGCCCCCGTCGACCGCAGGGCTTGGCGCGTGCACCCGCAGCAGGTCACCGCCTACTACCGCCACGGACTCAATCAGGTGGTGGTTCCGGCCGCCTTGTTGCAGCCGCCCGTGTTCGCCGTCGACGGCGATCCGACGCGCAATTTCGCGGCGCTCGGCGCGATCATCGCGCACGAAATGGCTCATGCGTTCGACAGTCGTGGGTCACGTTTCGATCATTGCGGCCGGGTCGCCGACTGGTGGGCGCCGGCCGACCGCGCCGAATTCGCCCGGCGAACCGCATTGCTCGTCGAGCACTACGACGGTTTCGCGGCCCCGGGTGTGCCCGGCGGCCGGGTGAGCGGCCTGCGCACGCTCGGGGAGAACATCGCCGACATCACGGGCGTCACCGTGGCGCTCGATGCCTACGCTGCGCACGTCGCCGACCGTGGAGGGGTCGGCGATGTGCGCGGCTTCTTCCTGCACTGGGCCTCGACGTGGCGGGCGAAGGCGACGCCGGCGCGCGCCGCCGACCGGCTGGCGACAGATCCGCACGCGCCCGCCCCGGTGCGCTGCAACGCTGCGGTGGGGCACATCGAGGCGTTCGTCGAGGCGTTCGGGCTGCAACCCGGCGATGCCCTGTACGTCGAGCCGGAAAGGCGTTTCTCCATCCTCTGAGGAGAATTCAATAACGACGACCCCCCGGTGCGGAATGTCCGCGCCGGGGCCTCGCCATTGTTCTTTCAAGCGATTTTCACATTGTTTGACAGCACCCGCATCGCGACCTACCGTCTTGGGCATGCGACCTGCCGATATTGAATTCCTTCCCGTTCTCGGCCGGCCCTCCATCTCGGCCGACGGTAGTCGGATCGTGGTGGCGGTGAGCCGCCCGGACATCGCCGGCGACGACTATGTCGACGAGCTGTGGATGGCCGACCCACGCAGCACGGGGACGGCCCGGCCGGCCACCACCGGGCCGTACGACGGCGCCCCTGCGCTGTCGCCCGACGGACTGTGGTTGGCGTTCCTGCGGCCCGGCCCGAACGGCCGCGGCCAGATCCACCTCATGCCGACCGACGGTGGCGAGGCCCGGCCGATCACCGACCACGCCCTCGGCGCGGGCAACCCGGTGTGGAGCCCCGACGGCAGTCGCATCGCCTACACCGCCCGTACCGCAGCCCCCGGCCGCTACACGGGGCCGGCCGGCAGCGAGGCACCGCGCCGCATCACCCGCCTCTGCTACGTGCTCGACGGCTTCGGCTACACGTTCGACCGGCCGCGTCAGATCCAGGTGCTCGACCCGTTCACCCCGGGCGCGGCACCGCTGGCGCTCACCGAAGGAGAGCACGACCACGGCGACCTCGCATGGAGCCCCGACGGCACGCGGCTCGCGTTCGTCAGTCCCCGGCACGGGTCGGCCGGCGACGACTCTCGCAACGACATCTGGGCCTGCGCCGTCGACGGCAGCGGCAGCTGGCCGGTCACGCACGGCGGCATGTACCTGTTCACGCCGAAGTTCAGCGCGGACGGTGCGTCGGTGTGTTTCTCCGGCTCGACGCTCGACGCGCAGAACCACACGCACGCCCTCGACACCTACGGGCTCTACATGACACCGGCCGACGGTTCCGGCGTGCCGCGGCGGCTCACCGACGACCGGTTCCACCTCAGCTTCGCCAGCCAGACGATCTGGCCCACCTCGGAGGGCGTCTACTTCGGCTGCGACCACCGCGGCGAGGTGAACCTCATCCTGGTGCCCTACGACGGCGGCGAGCCGAAGCGGGTGATCACGGGGGAGCGCCAGGTCAATGGCTACACGGTGGCCGAGACGCCCGACGGACCGGTGATCGCGGCCGCGGTGTCGAGCGCCTCGAGCGCCGGCGATCTGCTGGTGGTGCGCGGCGACACCGAGCAGGAGCTCACGTCCTTCGGCGCGCAGCTGCGCGAACGCGGCGGGCTGCGGCCGGTGGAACCGTTCGCGGCCACCGCGCCCGACGGCTACGAGCTGAACGGCTGGATCGTGCGCCCCGACGGGCCCGGCCCGCACCCGGTGATCCTGCAGATCAAGGGCGGCCCGTTCACGCAGTTCGGCCACACTCTCACCGGGCCGGCCGCGCTCGACGAGGCGCAGGTGTACGCCGAGGCCGGGTTCGCGGTGGTGCTGGGCAATCCACGCGGCTGCTCGGGCTACGGCCAGGCGCACGCGTCGCACGTGGTGCCCGACCTGCCGCGCCGCTCGGCCGTCGACCTGCTGGCGTTGCTGGGTGCGGCGCTGGAGCAGCCCGATCTCGACGCCGACCGAGTCGGGATGATGGGGGGCTCGTTCGGTGGTTACATGGCCGCCTGGATGGCGGCGCACGACGGCCACCACTTCCGGGCCGCGATCGGCGAGCGCGGGCTCTACGCCATCGACAGCTACGCGGCCAGCAGCGACGACGGCGTGGACCTCGCGGTCTCGCTCTACGGTGCCGACCGGGACCGGTGGGCGGACCTGAGCCCCATCACGCACGTCGATGCCGTCGACATCCCCATGATGATCATCCAGTCGGAGGAGGACCGCCACTGTCCGCCCGAGCAGGCGCAGCGCCTGTTCGTCGAGCTGAAGCTGCGGGGCCTACCGGCGGAGCTGCTGCTGTTCCCCGGCGAGGGCCACGACATGTCGCGGTCGGGCCTGCCCAGCCACCGCCTCGCGCGGTTCGAGGCCGTGATCGAGTGGTGGACGCGCCACCTGAGCACGGTGAGCCCGCGATGACGACCTCGCTGCTGCGTGCCGATCCGTTCCTCGCCGACGTCGACGGGCACCGGTTGCTCCGGCGCATCGATGAGCTCTCCATGATCGGGCGCGGCAGCTCGGGCGGGATCACCCGCGAGGGCTTCAGCGCCGCCGACCGGCGGGCCCGCGCCTACCTGATGACCGAGGCCACGGCGGCCGGCCTGGACGCCTACGTCGATGCGGGCGGCAACGTGATCCTCCGCCGCCCGGGTCGGCGCGGACGCCCGTGCGTGCTGCTCGGCTCGCACCTCGACACCGTCGTCGACGGGGGTTGTCTCGACGGTGCGTACGGGGTGGTGGCGGCACTGGAGGTGCTCCAGGTGCTCGCCGAGTCGGGCACGGAGCGCGCGGGCGGCCTCGACGTGGCCGCGGTGGCGTTCGCCAACGAGGAGGGCGCGTTGTTCCCGCAGCCGTTCT
Organism: Pseudonocardia sp.; assembly: GCA_043716935.1. Lineage (GTDB taxonomy): Bacteria > Actinomycetota > Actinomycetes > Mycobacteriales > Pseudonocardiaceae > Pseudonocardia. Next base: position 4,811 of record JAYSXW010000510.1, on the reverse strand, counting down.
GGGGCTCGATGGTGCTGGCCGGGCGTACCGCGGAGCTGCCGGCGGAGCCGCTCGATCACCACGGCCGCCCACTGCGGGGCCCGCTCGAGCTGGCCGGCGGCGATCTCGACGCCCTGGCCACTGCGGCCTGGACGTCGGCCGAGCTGGCCTGCTACCTGGAGCTGCACATCGAGCAGGGCCCGGTGCTCGAACGGTTGCGGGTGCCGGTCGGGGTCGTCACCGCGATCACCGGGCGTCGGGTGCTCAGCGTGGAGGTTTCCGGACTCCCCGGGCACGCCGGCACCACCCCGATGGACGGCCGTCGCGACCCGCTCGCAGCGGCCGCCGCGCTGGTGCTCGCCGTCGAGGAGCTCGCCACGACCCGTGGTCTGTGCCGCGTCGCGACCGTCGGACAGCTCGACGTACACCCCAACTCACCCAACACCGTCGCCGGCTCCGTCACCCTCACCGTCGACATCCGTGACTCGAAGGACACCCGTATGGACGCCACGGAGGCGGCCCTGCGGGTGGCCGCGGACGCGATCTCGGCCCGCACCGGCACCGAGGTGGTGCTCACCGCGACCACCCGGTCGGCGCCCGTGAACACCGACCTCGCGTTGCGCGCCGCCGTGCGGGACGGCGCGGGCGAACTCGGACTGCGATCCGTGGAGATGTGCAGCTGCGCGGGCCACGACGCGCAGATCGTCGCGGGTGTCGCACCGGTGACGATGATCTTCGTCCCCAGCGTCGGCGGGCGCAGCCACACACCGGACGAGTACACCGCACCGAAAGATCTCCTCGGCGGTGCGCGTGTCCTGCTCCGGGCGACCCGCCGGGTCGCCCACGGATACCCGGACACGAAGGAGATCTGACATGCGGCACCCGACCGGGGCCCTCGGTCCCACCGATCGGCACGGAAGCGATCACATCGCGGTGTTCTGCGGTGCCCAGCCGGGTACCCACCCCGGCTGGTTGAGCTACGCCGAGGGCTTCGGCACCGCCATGGCCGAGCACGGTGTCGGCCTCGTCTACGGGGCGGGCGGCGTCGGAATCATGGGCGCGGTGGCCGACGGGGTGCTGAACCGGGGCGGCGACGTCATCGGCGTGCTGCCGCTGCACCTGCACGAGCGCGAGCGCGGGGACTGCGCCCGTGGCCGGATCTTCGTGGTGCGCTCGATGCACGAGCGCAAGGCGCTGATGTACCGGCTGTCGTCCGGCTTCGCCGTGCTCCCCGGCGGGATCGGGACGATGGACGAGCTGATGGAGGTGATCACGTGGAACCAGCTGGGCATCCACGACAAGCCCGTGGTGCTGATCAACCACCGCCGCTTCTTCGACCCGCTGCTGGGGCTGCTGGACCACCTCGTGGCCGAGGGCTTCCTCACCGAGCTCGAACGCGGGCTCGTGGGCGTGGTCGACAACGCGGAGGAGGCGTTCGAGGAGTTGACCCGCCGAACCGCCCCGGTGCTGGCCGATGTCACGGGCGCCAGCTGAGCAGAGCCGGCCCCGCAGGGCCGGACCGGACCGACGAAGGGCTGTGGGATCATGATCGGTATGACGGATGCAGGGTGGGAGCAGCGTGTCGTGGACGTATGGGCATCGCTGGACGACGTCGAGGAGACCGAGGCCGCCGAGGCCGACTTCCGGGCCCGGGTCGACGCGCTGGCGGCCGAGCTGCCGGCGGGTGCCGCGGAGGGGCTGTTCGAGCGGGCCTGCGCGTTCGACTCCACCGGCCACTCCGACCACGCCGTGCCCCTCTACCAGGCCGGACTCGCCGGTGGGCTCACCGGTGTCCGCAAGCGACGGGCCACGATCCAGCTGGCCAGCTCGCTGCGCAACCTGGGCCGTTCGGACGAGAGCGTCGAGCTGCTCATCGCCGAGCGCGACTCCGGTTCCGACGAGCTCGACGATGCCGTGCGCGCCTTCCTCGCGCTGGCCCTGACGGACGTGGGTCGCGCTCGTGAGGCGGTGGCGATCGCGGTCGAGGCGCTCGCCCCCCACCTGCCTCGCTACCAGCGCTCGTCGGCCAACTACGCCCGCGCGTTGGCGGAAGAAGCCCGCCGGCCGTAGGCGTCCTTGCCGACCCTCGACGCGCCCGCGAGTGGTTCAGAGACACGAACAACCAGGTCAGTCGAGGTGCCTCGGGCCCGTGGACAGCGCGTCGGTGAGCAAGGCGACGAGTGCTTCGTGCGGCACGTCGGTTGACGCCCCGACCTCCTCCTCGGAGCCGTCGAGCGCCTGGGCCGCGAGGCCGGCCTTACTGTCGATCAGCCCGGCGATCCTGGCGTCGATCGTCTGCGCGGCGATGATGCGCCACGCGGTGACGGGCTCCTGCTGCCCGATGCGGTGGCTGCGGTCGATGGCCTGGGTCTGCTCTGCGGCGGTCCATGAGAGCTCGGCGAGCACGATGTTGGAGGCGACCTGGAGGTTGATCCCCACGCCGGCGGTGGTCAGCGAGCAGACCGCAATGGCGACACCGGGGTCGTTCGTGAAGGCGTCGATGTTCCGCTGCCGAATCGTCGGCGTCTGGTCGCCACGGATCGACGAGTACCGGATCCCCCGCTCGGCGAACGTTTCCTCGGCGACGTCCATCACGGCGACGTGCTTGGCGAAGAAGACCACCTTGCCCGCGCTGCGGGCGAGCTGGGCTGCGTAGTCGGCGGCAAGGCCGGCCTTGGCCCGGCCGATACGGCGCATCATGCTGAAGACGTTCTCGCCGGTGGCTGCCCCGGTGTTCGACTGGGCCGCTTCCTTCTGTTCCCGCCTGACCACCCGGCGCACGAGGTCGTGGTCGATGCCGTCGACGACATCCCTGCCGACAGCGCCCGACCGTCGGCTGAGGAGTGCGGTCTCGTACCGCGACACCAACCGGCGGGCGAGGTCGCGCTCGGCCGCGCGGATCGACCGTCCGGTTGGTCCGTCCAGCTCGACGGGAAGGTCGGCGACACGACGAGCGGGGATGTCTGCTGCCACGTCGACCTTGCGGCGACGGACGATGCCGAGGTCGATCACGCAGGTGCGGGCGGCTGCATAGAACCCCGGGTCGGCGGGTGTCAGGCCGGTCTCGTCGAGCGCATGCATCAGTTCGGCCAGCGGTTTCGTGTCGTCTGTCCAGCCGAGGAGCTGCCAGATGGCCCGGAAGTCCTCGATGTCGTTGATCAACGGCGTACCGGTGAGGGCCATCAGCAGAGGACGCGTGGTGCGGGAACGGATGCGCTCGGAGAGCTCCAGGACGTGCTGAGATCGCTGGGAGGACTTGTTCTTGATGAAATGCGCCTCGTCGACAACCATGCCACGGAAGCCGAACTCGCCGAGCCACCCGACGTGGCGGTCGAGCACCTCGTAGTTGACGATCACGATGTCGGCGAAGCCGTCGATCGTGTCTCCGTTGCCGTGGATCAGGGTGGCCGAGCGCTGCGGCGTCCACAGTCCGGCTTCGCGGGCCCAGTTCGTCTTGACGACGTTCGGCACGACGACGAGCAGCGGGTAGGCGTGTGCCGCCTCCGCCGCGAGCAGCGCCTGTGCCGTCTTGCCCAGCCCGGGCTCGTCGGCGAGCAGGAAGCTCCGGTGGCCGGACGCGGCCGCGGCGACCAGCTGGGCCTGGTGCGGCATCAGCTCTCCTCCGCCCCGCGGGTGCCGGGAGGACGGCGCGGGCAGCGCCATGCACGCGGCAGCCCCACCACCGGCGCGCTCGAACGAACGCAGCAGCGGGTCGAGCAGCTCCCAACCGGCCAGCCGCGTCGAACGGGGTGTGGGCGGTCGAGCGGCCGAGAAGTCGGGTGCCAGGAAGGGGTTGGCCAGCTTGCGCGACACGGCTGCCTGCGGCACGACTCCGCGCGTGGTGGTCGCGGGGGCCGGGTGCTCTGTCGGCCGGACCGCGTCGGGCCCGGACTCGATGCCCGCGGTTCTGCGCATGCGCCGCTGCAGCGATCTGGCCTCGTCGGACACCACAACGTCCTCGGCCAGGAGCGCCAGGAGCGTGGAATCACGGACCGCGGTCTTGGCGAGGACCGTCGCGATGGCGTCGAGACGCTTGAGCTGCTCGGCCCGGTGCGCGTCGCTGCCGGTCTCCTCCGCTCGGATCCGGGCGTGTTCGTCGCGCAGCATCAGCGCGACGGCATGGAACTTCGTGCGCGTCGCGGGCGTCAGCCGGCCGCTCCGGAGGGCCGCCTCGACTTCCCGGACGGCGACGTCGAGCACCGAGACGGCGTCGACGCGGTCGCGCCCCCGTCGCCGGTCTCGCGGGGCGGTACGGCGAGCCCTCGCCTGGGGCTGGCCTCGTCGAGCCACGAACTCCTCCTTCGAGCCTGTTGATACTGCCGCCGGAACACGCTCCTCCGCCCGCCACACCGACACCGCCGGGGTGGTGGGCGCGGCGGGGGGCACCCGTATGAAACCGGCCGCGGCCCCACGGATCTGCGGCAGATCGATGCCGCCTGTCCGCACGGTCCACCCGGACGCGTGGTGACCGGTGGCCGACCATGAAATCCCCACGGCCAAGCTCGACGATTGTGTTCCCCGGACTGCTGGTTCCGACTCTACCGGGTGGCCGGATCAGATCGCACGCTACGCATGCCGACGGCCGCCACCGCTCGACCTCGTGATCAGCCAGTGATCTTCATTGTCGGGATGCGCTCACCCCGGGTGCCCGCCGCGCGCCGCGCGCCGCCGCGACCGGGCCTGAACCACGTCCCCCGACGTAACTCGCAGGCAACCTGGGTACGACCACAACAGTATACCGTTTGGTGTGATATTCGGACCGCGACCCGCAGAGAGAGGCACGCCGCATGTACGAGGCGCCCGCCGGCCCGCGGCCGAACACCCCGTCCGGC
>JAYSXW010000509.1:0-8395 GCA_043716935.1 Pseudonocardia sp. | reverse complement strand
GCATGCGGGACCTCGGGTGAGTCGATCTTTGAGCGGACCGCTTCTTCCACCGAGGTCCCGCACCCGAACCGGTCATCTGCCCGTCCTCGGCGTGTCGCTGCCGCCCAGCACCGCTACTGGGGAAGGCTCACTGTCGTCTCCGGTGGTGTCCAATGAAGCTGGCGGTCAGGCTGCGGTGTGAAGCGAACGCTGCCCGCGACCGCGCAAGCTCTGTGCCACTCAGGTTAGCCACCGCGGCGGCCCCGCCGCAGATGGTCGCCCTCACCCGGAACGTCGAGCAGGTGTGCTCCGGTGACGGTGTAGTCCAGCCGGCGGGTGATCGACACGCTTGGTCGGGCGAAACGTTCAACAAACCGGGTCAGCAACGCCACGTCGATGCCCTCGCGCACCGAACAGCCCGAGGCGGGGCTGTGCACGGTGTTCAGGATGTCGCGGTGCAGCTCATCGATGCGGTCAGCGCGGTGGTCCTGGCCGCCGCGGTGGTCGTCACGTGGGATCCGTCCCGCACCGGTTGTCGAGGTGACCTGCGCGTTTTGGTGCTGTGTTTACCGTGGTTCTGGGAAGTTCGGCGGGTGAACACCGACGCGGCGCTGCGATGACCGATCATGGCGAACCCGCCCGATCAGTGGGTCCGGACAGTTACGTACACGAACCCTGGTACGTGGATCGGGCACACCGCGACCGGCGCAGCCGTTGGAGCGGCGCCCGAGCGGCGGCTGCGGCCGCGGACCTCGCCTTCGCTCTGGGACTGTGCGCAGGAGTGGTGTGGCGGGAGTTTCGCCGCCGGTAAGGACTGGCTGACTTGTTGCAAGGAGCGACAGACTCTGCGGTCACGGCGACGTGAGCGGGACGGCGAAGATGGTTGGGCCGGGTCGTCGGGCCCGGGGTCGTCAGGATTGCAGGAGTGATGCGAGGCGCGCCCTGAGGCGTCGTGGCCGGGGTTGTAGGTAGCCGCGTCGCATCGGTTCCTGGTCGGGTAGCTCGAGCGGGGTGAGGTCGAGCCCGGTCGCGAGGGTGAGGAGGTGGTCAGCGAGCGCGGGGTTACGGGCCAGGACGGGGCCGTGGAGGTAGGTGCCGATGACCGACCCGGCCCGGACGCCCTCGACCGGCCGTCCCGCGTGCGGCACCCCGTTCCCGACGCCCCGCTCCACGACGGCCAGTGGCCGCGCGTCGGGGCCCAACGTCGTGTGTCCGTGGTGGTTCTCGAAACCGGTGAGGGTCCCGATCGCCGGCGCGGTGGCGGTGGCGGTGGCGATGACCTCGCCGACCGCGCGGCGCGGGCCCGGCGCGGTGGTGAGATCGAGTATGCCCGCGCCGTCGTAGGTGCGCCCGGACTGGTCGGTCATCGTGGCGCCCAGCAGTTGCAGTCCTGCGCAGACGGCGAGCACGACATGGCGTTGGGCGAGCTCGTCGCGCATCCGGTGGCGCAGCAGCCAGCGCGCGGCGGCCAGTTGCGCGGTGTCCTCGCCGCCGCCGAGCAGGTAGATGTCCGCGGTGCGCGGCGGGCGGTCGGAGATCCCGACGGACTGTACCTGGGCGGCGATGCCTCGCCGCCGCGCCCGCTCGGCCAGGACGACCGCGTTGCCCGCGTCGGAGTAGGTACCCAGGACATCAGGTAGCAGGACGACGATCGTCAGCTCCGACCGGCCGGCTTCGTTCACGTGGCGGCCTGCGCGCCGAGCAGGCGGGCCAGGGTCCGGAACGCGGTGTAGTTGGCCACCACGTCGACCTTGCCCGGAGGCAGCCGTGTGAGCGCCTCCACGGGGTCGGGGATCGTCGCGTGGTCGACTCCGGCGTAGCTCAGTCGCAGCCCCAGGTCGGCGGCTTTCTCCCCGGCCGCCACCACCCCCGCACCCGATGTGGCGAGCTGTTCGAAGGGGACGTCCCACAGCCATGAGGTGTCGCGGCCGTCGGCCTCGCGCGCGTTGACTATCAGCAGCCGCGCCGCTGCGGGTTCGAGCAGTGCGAGCGTCTCGGCCCAGCCCGCCGGGTTCTTGGCCAGCAGCAGCCGCAGCTCGTGCCCGCGGTGACGCACCGTGCCATAACGGCCCTCGATGCTGTCGAGTGTCGCGACCGCGCCCGCGGCCGCGGCCGGGTCGATGCCCATGGCGGCCGCGGCGGCCAGGGCGAAGGCGGCGTTGCCGAGGTTGAACCGACCCGGCAGCCGCAGGGGCACCGGGATCGGTGGGCCGCCGCACGGGACGACGGTGCCCGCGTCGTGGTCGACCTGCCACTGCGGCTGCGGGCGGGCAAGACCGCAGCGACACCGCCACCGCTCGCCCGCGACGTCGAGCACTTCGCCGCAGCGTGGACAGCCCACCGTGTCGCCCGACCAACTCGAACCGGCCCCGACCCACACCGTCCGCGCAGCGCCGGACGCGGCCCAGACGACCATCGGGTCATCAGCGTTGGCGACGACCAGCGTGCGCGGGTGGCGGATCAGCGCACCTGATAGGGCGGCGGCCACCCCGCGGACCTCGCTGCCGCGGTCGAGCTGATCGCGGCTCAGGTTGAGCAGCACGATCACCGCCGGGTCCACCGCTGCGGCCACCGCCGCCATGTGCAACTCGTCGACCTCGAGCACAGCCCGGTGCGCGCCCGCCGCTGCGGTCAGCGCCGCCACCGCCCCGTCGGGCATGTTGGCCCCGGTCGCGTTGTGCGCGACCGGACCCTCGGTACCCAGCAACGCGGCCAGCAGGTGACTGGTGGTCGTCTTGCCGTTGGTGCCCGAGACCAGCGCGATGCGGCGTCCGGCGGCGAGCCTGCGCAGGGCATCGGGGTCTATGGCCAACGTGACACGACCGCCGATGATGCCGCCCTCACCCAGGCCAAGCCGCCGCGACAACACCGCCACACCGGCGCCGGCGCGGCCGGCGACCTGGTACCGCACCCTTCCCAAAATGACGGACACCCCAACGATTATGCCGCGAGCGTCGGCGGCGGTTCTCGGCGTCTCCGGCAGGCTTCGCTGGGCCACCCCGGCATCGCGATTGTCCAGTCGTGTTCACCTGCTGGTGGCCGATTCGACCCCGGTGGAGTGCGCCCGGTCCCGCGAGACGGTCAAGCGCTCGGACCTGGCCGGATGGGCCGAGTACGGCTACTGCGCCAGCCACTCGAGATTCTTCTGGGGACTGCGGTTGCACCTGGTGTGCACCCTGCACGGGCTGCCGGTCGGGTTCGCGCTGACCGGGGCGAAGGCCGACGAGCGCCAGACCCTGCTCGGGATCTTCGACGCCGACCCCGAGCTGCCTGCCTGGCGTGTCGGGCAGGTCGTGATCGCGGACAAGAACTACTACGGGCGTGGGTTCGAGACCGAACTCGCCGAGGCCGGGTTGGATCTGCTCCGCCCGGCCCGCAAGGGCGAGGCCGAACGGCCCGGCGCCCGGTTCTTCAAGCCGTTGCGGCAGGTCATCGAGCCGATCAACGACACGTTCAAGGGCCAGCTCGACCTCGAACAGCACGGCGGCCACACTCCGGCCGGGGTCTGGGTCCGGGTCCTGCAACGCGTCCTGGCCCTGACCGCCGCGATCTGGCACAACGACCGCACCGGCCAGCCGATCAAGCGGTCCCTCGTGGCCTATGACCACTGACCCCTTGGAATCGATCATCTAGATCGCGTAGGGCACCGACACCGGATCCGGGCACCATGTGCGGCACACCGGAGCCGCCAGCGTCCATCCGTCGACGCCTGCCTCGCCCCACCGTTGTGGAGCGCAGTGTCCGCAGCTGTGGCCACTGTTGAGCGACTGCGGCCACCACCTGTGGGGTGCGGTCGCGGCACCGATCAAGGACCACGGTGACCGCCGTGTCGATCCCGACCGGTAGGGCGCGCAGAGCCTGCGAGATCGTGGGTGTCTCGGCGAACCAGGTGACGCCCCGCTCGCCCCGCTCGGCGTACACGGTGTCCCAGTGCTCAGCGTGCGTCACCAGCAGCTCCGACACCCGCTCACGCGACCACCACGGTGGCCATCATCCCGGCGTCCTCGTGGTCGAGGATGTGGCAGTGGTAGACGCTGCGTCCGGTGAAGGTGGTGAACGGGATCCGCAGGCGGACCCAACCGCGGGGCGGGATGAGCGCGACGTCCTGCGGTGTGCCGGTGAGCGCCCGGTTGTCGCTGGCGGCGATCACGGTGAACGGCCACACGTGGATGTGGAACGGGTGGGCGAGTGGGCTGTTGTTGGTGACGGTCCATTCCTCGGTGCTGCCGAAGGTGACGGTCTGGTCGTCGCGGGCCGGGTCGAAGGTGCGTCCGTCGATCGACACGCCCATCCCGCCGCCCATCCCGCCGCCCATTCCCATCCGGAAGTCCGTCTGGCGCGTCCGGGTGAGCGGCGCGACGGTCGGAACCTCGGCCGGAAGTACGGCCGGTAGAGGCGCGGCGGCGCGGGCTGGGCCGGAGGCGAGCAGCGTGGCGAGTGTGATGGATCCGGTGCTGGTGGAGCTGCCGCCCATCATGGAACCCCGGTCGTAGGGGTCGGCGACCAGCGCGAACCGTCCCGTGCCGGTGGGCTGCACCAAAACGTCGGCGCGGTTGCCCGGGGCCAGGACGAGGGTGTCCCGGCCGGTCGGGCGGGTGAGGAACGAGCCGTCCTGGGCGATCTGGACGAGCTGGTGGCCATCCAGGCGTAGAGCCAGAACCCGGGAGGTGCAGGCGTTGACGATCCGCCAGCGCTCGGTTGCTCCGGGCGCGGCCGTGACGGTGGGCTGATGTTGCCCGTTGACCAGCAGCAGGCGGCCCTCCCGGCCCATCGTCCGGTCGGCGGTGCTCGCCGGGACGACCGCTCCCGCGCCGTCGAGGGTGATGTCGGTGATCAGCATCATCCGGTCGGTAGTGGCGGGGATGTCGGGGCCGCGGTCGACGATCAGCGCGCCGGCGAGGCCGCCGAAGAGTTGGTCGGCGACCGTGCCGTGGTGGTGGGGGTGGTACCAGTGGGTGCCGGCCGGGTGGTCGGTGGGGATCTTGTAGAGGTAGTCGAACGACGCCCCGGGGTCGATGCTCACGAAGGGGTTGTCGCTGTTGTCCTGTGGGGAGACGCGTAGCCCGTGGGTGTGCAGGTTGGTCGGCTGCTGGAGCCGGTTGGTGAGCCGCACCGCGAGCTCGTCGCCGGGACGCATCCGCAGGGTCGGTCCGGGGGAGCCGCCGTTGAAGCCGAGCGCGGAGGTGTCGCGGCCGGCGAGGCGGACACCGGCCGCTGCGGTGAGCTCGACGGCCAGCCGGCCGGCGCGGCTGTCGAGCACCGGTGGATCGAGCAGCTCCGCGCCGGTGGCGTCGGGCCGGAACGCGCCGGTCCCGGTCCCGGTGTCGGCGGTGGCGCTCACGATCCATCCGGTGGTTCCGGCGATCAGCCCGACCGCGCCGAGGCCTCCCAGGGTCAGGGCGTGTCGGCGGCTGATCGGGGCCGGTGTCACAGGAGGTCGATTCGGCGGCGGTAGTCCTCGGCGTCGATCTCGCCGCGCGCGAGGCGCTCGTCGAGTATCCGGCGCGCCGACCCGCTACGGACCGCGGGCCGTTCGGGACCTCGGCTCTGAACCGTCCGGTAGGCCAGGTAGCCGAGCAGCGCGAGCCCGATGACGACGAGCGTCGGCCAGATCCAGAACCAGCTCATCGCTGCTGTGCCCATCATGGTGGTGCTCCTTCGCGTCTCTCGGGGTTGACGATTGTCGATTCGCGCGAGGAGGACGAGGGGCTCTCGCCCCGTCCTCCCGGGCCGGATGACCGTGATCCTCAGCTCGAGGTCAGGGAATCGAGTGCGGCGTGCAGACGCGCAGAGGCATCGCGGGCGACGTCGGCGAGTTCCGTCGGCTGCGGGCCGCCGTCGCCGGCCATGGCGAGCAGTTCGGCGGGGTCGACGGCTTGGACGAGGGTGTGGCCGCCGGACTGGCGGACGGTGACGTTGCAGGGCAGCAGCAGGCCGATCTCGGGGTCGGTGGACAGGGCCTGGTGGGCGAGGGCGGGGTTGCAGGCGCCGAGGATGGTGTAGTCCTCGACGTCCTCGCCGAGCTTCGCCTTGAGGGTGGCGCGGACGTCGATGGTGGTGAGCACTCCGAATCCCTGGGTCGCGAGGGCAGCGGTGACGGCGTCGATGGCGTCGGTCTGGGAGAGGTCGAGGGTGACGGTGTGTGCGGGCATCGGTGTCTCCTGTTTCGGTGGGGTGTCAGGCGAGGGAGAGGAAGAGCTTCTCCATCTGGGCGCGGTCGGGCTTGCCCTCCTCGCCGGCGGTGATGCACTGCTCGAGCCCGGCGGCGATGATCGCGAACCCGGCCTTGTCCAGCGCGCGGGACACGGCGGCGAGCTGGGTCACGACGTCCTTGCAGTCGCGGCCCTCTTGCAGCATGCGGATGACGCCGCCGAGCTGGCCCTCCGCGCGGCGCAGCCGGTTGACCACGCGGCCGACGACATCGTCCTCGATCTTCATTACTGCTCCTCCGAGGATACCCCTGGGTGTATACGTGTCCACGGTACGCCGACCGCTCACGTGTGTCCGATGGTGCGCAGCGGGCAACGCGTGGAGATCAGCGCGCACGCGCCTGCCGCGACCTGCTGACTTGAATGGTTACGCGCCGGCGGGCAGGAGCGCGGCTGCGGGCAGTTGCTGGAGCAGGACGAACGCGCCCATCGCGAGGACGAACCAGCCGAATGCCCGGCGTAGCGCGGCCGCGGGCACCCGGGCCGTGTAGTGCGCTCCGATCAGGGCGCCGAGCACGGCGGCGCCGGTCACGGTGAGGGTCAGCGGCCAGTCCAGTGCCGTTGCGCCCGGGGCGGTCGCGCCCAGGTGCCCGGTGAACCCTGCTGCTGACTGCAGGGCGATGACCAGCAGGGAGGAGCTGATCGCGGCGGGCATGACGAGCCCGCCCAGCAGCGCGAGGGCGGGCACGACGAGGAACCCGCCGCCCGCGCCGACCAGGCCGGCGACGGCACCCACGGAGGCACCGGTGAGCAGTGTGCGGGCCAGGGGATGGGCGGGGACGGCTGCTGTGGTGGCGCGGGGACCGCGGAGCATCGCGACGGCGGTGGCGATCATCATGACCGCGAAGCCGCTCAGCAGGACCGGTCCGGGGAGATGCCCGCCGGCCAGGTCGCCGGTGAACGCGCCGGCCACGGCCGCGGCGCCGAACACCAGCCCGGTGCGCCACTGCACCGTGCCGCGGCGGAGATGGGGCAGCATCGCGGCGAGTGAGGTGACTCGCCAAGTACTTCGAGATCCCCGCGGTCGAGCTTCATGGCAAAGAGGTCAACGACCCCGTTGCCTCGGTGCGCGTCGATGTCGAGGTCATCCTGGGGGAGATCACCGGCAGTGCCTTCTTCGCGTCGGGCCTGGTCTACGAGGTGTCCACTGGTCTCGTCGAGACGGTCGTGGCGCCGACGCCGTTGCGTTATCCGTAGAGGGCCTGATCGGCGGGTCGGCGGGTCGGCGGTTCGGTCGAGTACGAGGGTCACCGCGTCGCCGGCTGGCTCTTCTCAGAGAGTTCCTCCGTCAGGGCACGGGCGACGGTGACGAGGGGCGCGATCAGGGGGTTGAGGCTGTTGCCGTCCCAGCCGAGGACGATCTCGACCGTGGGGGTGGGGTTGACGATCGGCCGGAAGACGATCGACCGGTCGGAGACGGTGTCGGCCACGGAGGCGGGGAGCATGCCGACACCGCCCCCGCTCGCGACGAAGGCGAGGGACTCGTCCATGCGCCGGCTGCGGTCCGATGATGGGGACGAAACCGGCCTCGGCGAAGAAGTCATACGGCACCCCGGCCCGGGTCGCGAGCTGGTAGCCGCCGGTGATGTAGTCGTTGTGGATGTGGGTCTCGGCCACCTGTGCCAACCGCAGGCCGCGGTCGGCCAGCAGCGTTTCGATCCGGTCGGTGTCGCGTTGCGGATCGATTACCACCGCAACCGTGCCGTTCTGGGCCAGGAAACCGCTATCCCGGTGGTGGCCCCGGCGACGCCGACGACCAGCCCCGCGGTGGGCACGATGCCGTCGTTGGCGCCGAGCACCCGGCACGGAGGCGGTTGAGTCGTCCGGACAGGCCCGCGCGGGGCGCGTCGAGATCCGTCGGGCCGGAGGGGGGAGTTCGCTCACGTCGACTCTGCGGCGAGGAGGGTGTCGCGCACGTCCCGGCCAGGGCTTGGGGCCGCGTGTTCCACCCGGTCGGCGGTGTGGATTTCGCGGCCGATGAAGATCTCCAGGGCGTCGTAGCTATAGGAGCCGCCGCGTCCCCTGCCCGAGCTGCGACCCACGGCTAGATGTACTGCCGTCGGCGGTGCGGGCGTTGATCGTGACGGGCCGGGTGGTGATCAGGAGAGGGACGGGGACGGGCACGACAGGGACTGTGCTCCCGCACCGGCGTCGGTGGCAGGGCCGTTCGTCACATTCCTCAGGGCAACGCAGATCGAGCGCAAGGA
>JAYSXW010000508.1:0-8441 GCA_043716935.1 Pseudonocardia sp. | reverse complement strand
ATCTCGCCGAGACCTACCGCGTGCTCGCCGGCCGGACGGCCCACCGTGCCGCGGCCGCGGGGCTGTTGGACCCGTCGTCCGCGCACGACGTCCTGAGCGCGCTCCGGGAGAAGCCGTGACCACCACCACCCGCCGTGGGTACACCGCGGGGCAGCTCACCCCGCACCGCTCGCCCGCCGAGCTCGCCACCGTCACCCGCGCGCTGCGCTCCGCCGGGCGCCGGATCGCGCTGGTACCGACGATGGGCGCCCTGCACGGGGGCCACCGTGAGCTGATCCGGCACTCGCGGCGGCTGCCCGGCTCCGTCGTCACCGTCGTGTCGATCTTCGTCAACCCGCTGCAGTTCGGTGCGGGGGAGGACCTCGACCGCTACCCCCGGCCGTTGGAGGACGACGTGCGGGCGTGCCGCGAGGAGGGTGTCGAGTTGGTCTTCGTTCCGTCGGCGCAGGACGTCTACCCGTCCGGCTCCGACACCACGGTGACGCCTGGCGTGCTGGGCGGCGGGCTGGAGGGTGCGGTGCGGCCGGGCCACTTCGCCGGTGTGCTCACGGTCGTGGCGAAGCTGTTCCACATCGTCGCGCCCGACGTCGCCCTGTTCGGCGAGAAGGACTACCAGCAGCTGATCCTGATCAAGAAGATGGCGCGCGACCTGGACTTCCCGGTGTCGGTGGTCGGCGTGCCCACCGTCCGGGAACGCGACGGTCTCGCGCTCTCCAGCCGCAACGCCTACCTCTCGCCCGACGAGCGCAGCCGGGCCACGGCCCTGCACCGGGCGCTGGTCGCCGGCGCGCTGGTCGCGCCGCGGGGCGGGCGGGCCGTGCTCGACGCGGCCCGCGCGGTACTCGCCGAGGAGCCACAGGTGGCCGTCGAATACCTGGAGCTGCGCGACCCCGACCTCGGGCCGGCCCGCGAGGGCGAGCGCGCGCGGCTGCTCGTCGCCGCCCGGCTGGGCAGTACCCGCCTGATCGACAACATCACCGTCCGGATGTAAGGACCACCGTGCTGCTGTGTGTGGACGTCGGCAACACCCAGATCGCCCTGGGGCTCTACGAGGACGACGGGGACGACGGACAGCGGCCCCCGCTGGTGCGCGACTGGCGGATGCGCACCGACCCCCGGATGACCGCCGACGAGCTGGAGGTGGCCGTCGCCGGGCTGCTGGGCCGGTACGCGACGCAGGTCACGGGCGTCGCTGCGCTGTCGACGGTGCCGAGCCTGCTGCGCGAGCTGCGGATGCTGCTGGCACGGCGCGACGACCCCCACGTCGTCGTGGGGCCGGGGGTGCGCACCGGCGTGCCGCTGCTGGTGGACAACCCGCGTGAGGTCGGCGCCGACCGTGTCATGAACACCCTCGCCGCGCACCACCTGTTCGGCACCGCGTGCGTCGTCGTCGACTTCGGGACCTCCACCAACATCGACGTCGTGTCGGTCAAGGGCGAGTTCCTCGGTGGCGCGCTGGCGCCGGGCATCGAGGTCTCCATGGAAGCGCTCGCCGCGCGGGCCGCGGCGCTGCGCACGGTGGAGCTCACGGCGCCGCGGTCGGTGATCGGCAAGAACACGGTGGAGTGTCTGCAGTCGGGGGTGCTCTACGGCTCTGTCGGCCAGGTCGACGGGCTCGTCACCCGCATCCTTGCCGAGCTCGGCCCGAAGGCGGGCCCGGTCACGGTGATCGGCACGGGCGGCCTCGCGCCGCTGATGGTGGGCGAGTCGTCGACCGTCACCGAGTACGTTGCCGATCTGACCCTGCTCGGGTTGCGGCTGACCTACCTGCGCAACGCCCGCAGCACGTCGGTGACCAGCGGCAGCGCGAACCCGCCGCCGCCGGAGGTCTCCGGGCGGGTGGCGAGGTAGGCACGCAGGCCGCGCCGCGATCGACCGGCGCCGAAGGAACGGGTGTTCGTACGGCGTCCGTGGAGAGTGACCGTACGGCCGCCGCCGCCGATGTGCAGCCGCATTACTACCCTTTCCCACCATGACCACCGAGCCCGCCGCCGGCCCCGATACCGAGCTGCCCGAGCAGATGCGGGTGCGTCGGGCCAAGCGGGCGGACATGCTCGCGCAGGGCACGGACCCCTATCCCGTCACCGTCGAGCGCACCCACAGCCTGCGCGAGGTGCGGGCGGCGCACCCGGACCTGCCCGTCGACACCGCCACGGGCGACGCGGTGGGCGTCACCGGGCGCGTCATGTTCCTGCGCAACACCGGCAAGCTCTGCTTCGCGACGCTGCGGGAGGGCGACGGCACGGAGCTGCAGGCGATGCTCAGCCTGGCGCTCGTCGGCGAGCAGGAGCTGGCCCGTTGGAAGGCCAGGGTGGACCTCGGGGACCACGTGTTCGTGCACGGCGAGGTGATCACGTCGCGCCGCGGGGAGCTGTCGGTGCTGGCTGACCGGTGGGCGATGGCGGCGAAGTCGGTGCGCCCGCTGCCGAACACACACACCGAGCTGTCGGAGGAGACGCGGGTGCGGCAGCGCTACGTCGATCTCATCGTCCGGCCGCAGGCGCGCGAGATGGTGCGCCACCGCGCCGACGTCGTGCGGACGCTGCGATCGGTGCTGCATGCGCGCGATTTCGTCGAGGTGGAGACGCCGATGCTGCAACTCCAACACGGCGGGGCCACTGCGCGGCCCTTCGTGACGCACGCGAACGCACTCGACACCGACCTCTACCTGCGGATCGCCCCGGAACTGTTCCTGAAGCGCTGTGTCGTCGGTGGCATCGAGCGCGTGTTCGAAATCAATCGCAACTTCCGGAACGAGGGCATCGACTCCACCCACTCCCCGGAGTTCGCGATGCTCGAGGCTTACCAGGCCTACGCCACCTACGACGACATGGCGGCGCTGACCCAGGAGATGGTGATGGCGGCGGTGCGGGCCGTCTTCGGATCCACAGTGGTCCGCCACGCCGACGGTTCGAAGCACGATCTGGGCGGGGAGTGGCGGTCGGTCGCGTTGCACACGGTCGTGTCGGAAGCGGTGGGCGACGACGTGACACCGGACACCCCGATCGAGCCGCTACGGGCGATCGCGGCTGCCCACGACGTTGAACTCGGCGATTCCCTCGGGGCCGGCGGGATTGTGCTGGAACTGTTCGAGAAGTTGGTGGAGCACACCCTCGAGGCGCCGACGTTCGTGCGTGACTACCCGATAGAGGTCCGACCCCTGACCAGGCAGCACCGCGACGATCCACGGCTCGCGGAGTCCTGGGACCTCATCATCTTCGGGATCGAGCTCGCCACGGCCTACTCGGAGCTGGTGGATCCGGTGGTGCAGCGCGAACGGCTCTACGCGCAGTCGTTGCTGGCGGCCGCGGGCGATGCCGAGGCGATGCAGGTCGACGAGGACTTCATCAGGGCGATGGAGTACGGAATGCCACCCACCGGCGGGATGGGAATGGGTATCGACCGGCTCCTGATGACGCTGACTGGACTGGGCATCCGGGAGACGATCCTGTACCCGCTCGTGCGTTCTGAGTAACGACCGGCCGACACTCGTCGGGCCGACTCGACAACGGCGCCTTTATCGTCGTACTCTCCGGTGAGACGCGACGATTGTCGCGGTGCCCGGCGAAGAAGAATATGGAGGGCTGCGACGGTGGCGCAGATCCGTGAGATCCGACTGGTCGACGACCTGGACGGCGAGGCGGCCGACGAGACGGTCGAGTTCGGCGTGGACGGCAAGAACTACGAGATCGACCTGTCAGAGGTGAATGCAGGAAAGCTGCGCGACGCGCTCGCGGAGTTCGTGGCCTCGGCCCGCCGTTCGGCCGCCTCGGTCGGTCGGCGCCGCAGTGCCCCGGCCCCCGCTGCCGGAGCGCCCGTCCGCCGCCCGACGGTCGACCGTGAGCAGAACCAGGCCATCCGGGAGTGGGCCCGCAAGCGGGGCTACAAGGTGTCCGACCGCGGGCGCATCCCCTCGGAGGTCCTGGAGACCTACCACAAGGAGAACTGACCGGGCTTCCGCCGGGAGGGCCGGGGTCGACGCGTGGGCGTCGGCCCCGTTTCTTGCGGTGAACTGCGCACCACACGGCTGCACCGCGATGCCGAGCGCGCGGCCGGCCGGCGCGCCTGATCTGCGCCTGATCAGCATCGATCCGGCCGCGTGCGGATCGGCCCGTCCGGCGCTCGCGTAGGTACCGGGAGCCGCGATCACGGGCGCTCCGGCGGTCTCAGCCGATACAGTGGTGGAGGTACGCGGTGCGTCGCGCGCCGGGTGTGACGGCGCAGCAGGCTAGGAGACCGAAATGTTCGAGAGATTCACAGACCGAGCGAGGCGTGTTGTCGTGCTGGCCCAGGAAGAGGCCAGGATGCTCAACCACAACTACATCGGCACCGAGCACATCCTTCTTGGCCTGATCCACGAGGGCGAGGGTGTGGCCGCGAAGGCCCTGGAGTCCCTCGGGATCGCCCTGGAAGGCGTCCGCCAGCAGGTTGAGGAGATCATCGGTCAGGGCCAGCAGGCACCGAGCGGGCACATCCCGTTCACGCCACGGGCCAAGAAGGTCCTGGAGCTCTCGCTGCGCGAGGCGCTTCAGCTGGGCCACAACTACATCGGTACCGAGCACATCCTGCTCGGCCTCATCCGCGAGGGCGAGGGCGTCGCAGCGCAGGTGCTGGTCAAGCTGGGCGCCGACCTCAACCGGGTGCGCCAGCAGGTCCTGCAGCTGCTGTCGGGCTACCAGGGCGAGAAGGCCACGGAGGGCACCTCCGGTGGCCGCGGCGAGGGCACCCCGTCCTCCTCGCTGGTGCTCGACCAGTTCGGTCGCAACCTCACCCAGTCGGCCCGCGAGGGCAAGCTGGATCCCGTGATCGGTCGGGAGAAGGAGATCGAGCGGGTCATGCAGGTCCTCTCCCGGAGGACGAAGAACAACCCCGTCCTGATCGGTGAGCCGGGCGTCGGCAAGACCGCCGTCGTCGAGGGCCTCGCCCAGGGCATCGTCCGCGGCGAGGTGCCGGAGACGCTCAAGGACAAGCAGCTCTACACGCTCGACCTGGGCTCGCTGGTCGCCGGCTCCCGTTACCGCGGTGACTTCGAGGAGCGTCTCAAGAAGGTGCTCAAGGAGATCCGCACGCGCGGTGACATCATCCTGTTCATCGACGAGCTCCACACCCTGGTCGGTGCCGGAGCCGCCGAGGGCGCGATCGACGCCGCCAGCATCCTCAAGCCGATGCTGGCCCGCGGCGAGCTGCAGACGATCGGCGCCACCACGCTCGACGAGTACCGCAAGTACGTCGAGAAGGACGCGGCGCTCGAGCGTCGATTCCAGCCGATCCAGGTCGGCGAGCCGACGGTGGCGCACACCATCGAGATCCTCAAGGGTCTGCGCGACCGGTACGAGTCCCACCACCGCATCACGATCAGCGACAACGCGCTGGTCGCGGCGGCCACCCTCGCCGACCGCTACATCTCCGACCGGTTCCTGCCGGACAAGGCGATCGACCTGATCGACGAGGCCGGCGCCCGGATGCGCATCCGCCGGATGACTGCGCCGCCGGACCTGCGCGAGTTCGACGAGAAGATCGCGAACGTGCGTCGCGACAAGGAGTCGGCGATCGACGCGCAGGACTTCGAGCGGGCCGCGCACCTGCGCGACTCGGAGAAGACGCTGCTGGGCCAGAAGGGCGAGCGGGAGAAGCAGTGGAAGTCCGGTGACCTCGACGTCGTCGCCGAGGTCGACGACGAGCAGATCGCCGAGGTGCTCGCCAACTGGACCGGTATCCCGGTGTTCAAGCTCACCGAGGAGGAGACCACGCGTCTGCTCCGCATGGAGGACGAGCTGCACAAGCGGATCATCGGGCAGGAGGAGGCCGTCAAGTCGGTCGCGAAGGCGATCCGTCGCACGCGCGCCGGTCTGAAGGACCCCAAGCGCCCGTCGGGCTCGTTCATCTTCGCCGGCCCGTCCGGGGTGGGTAAGACCGAGCTGTCGAAGGCGCTGGCGAATTTCTTGTTCGGCGAGGACGACGCGCTCATCCAGATCGACATGAGCGAGTTCCACGACCGGTACACGGCCTCGCGGCTCTTCGGTGCCCCTCCCGGGTACGTGGGCTACGAGGAGGGTGGCCAGCTGACGGAGAAGGTGCGTCGCAAGCCGTTCTCGGTGGTGCTGTTCGACGAGATCGAGAAGGCGCACCCGGAGATCTACAACACGCTCCTGCAGGTGCTGGAGGACGGTCGCCTGACCGACGGTCAGGGCCGCACGGTGGACTTCAAGAACACCGTGATCATCTTCACCTCCAACCTCGGTACGTCGGACATCTCCAAGGCGGTCGGCCTCGGGTTTGCCCAGGGCAACGACGTGCAGTCGAACTACGAGCGGATGAAGACCAAGGTCAACGACGAGCTGAAGAAGCATTTCCGCCCGGAGTTCCTCAACCGCATCGACGACATCGTCGTGTTCCACCAGCTCACCGAGGCACAGATCATCACGATGGTCGACCTCATGATCACGCGGGTGGAGGTGCAGCTGGCCAACAAGGACATGGCCATCGAGCTGACATCGGCCGCGAAGGGCCTGCTGGCCCGCCGCGGGTTCGACCCGGTGCTGGGGGCGCGGCCGCTGCGCCGCACCATCCAGCGCGAGATCGAGGACCAGCTGTCGGAGAAGATCCTCTTCGGCGAGATCGAACCCGGCCAGATCGTGGTCGTCGACGTCGAGGGTCTCGATCCCGACGCCGCCGAGTCGCGCACCGCCGATGACAAGGCCAAGTTCACCTTCCGCGGTGAGCCCAAGCCCGTCACGGTGCCCGACATCCCGCCGGTCGACCTGGCGAAGTCGAGCGAGGAGTAAGCCACTCAGCGGTCGTGATGCCTTGAACGGCCCGTCGGGACCCCGGTCCCGGCGGGCCGTTCGGCGTGAAGCTCTCGTCGTGACCGACCAGCTGGACTCGGTGAAGTCAGTGAGGCGTGTACGGCCCGGAGCAAGCCGATGGTCATCCTGACGCCCTGACCGAGGGCGATGCCGGGACGGCGGGTGATCGAGGAGCTGCGGATCTCCGCCGCGGCCGCGGGCTTCCTCGGAGACGCCGCGTACGCACGGTGCCGCCTCGGCCGGTCGCTGCGGGCGGGATGTGGGGCGCGGCTCGGTTGCCGGCGCCCTGGTTCAGCCGTCGAACTCCCCGGCGTGGACGCCGGCGATGAACGCCGTCCACTCGGTGGGGGTGAAGCGGAGGATGGGGCTGGTGTCGCCGAGCTTGCTGTCGCGGACCGCGCGGCCACCATCGGGGAGGTCGGCGATCTCGACGCACTCGCCGCCGCTCCCGTTGCTGAAACTGGACTTTCGCCAGGTGAGGTGATGTTGCTGGGTGGACATCAAGTACCGCCTTCTCGCGCTCGCGCCTGCTCGCGCAGGGTAGCAACGATGAGTGCGCGGCTTGCCTTCTCGTCGAGTGCGACCGCCGCTGTTCGTTCGAAGGTATCCGTGTAGTGATCGAGGTCCGCCGGTCGTTCGAGGTAGAGCGCGCCGCGGTCGTTGTCGATGTAGACACAGTTGCTCCGTGGCTCGTCCGGGAAGCGGAGAACGGTGAACGGGCCCGCCATCACCGGATGGGCTCCTACGGCGAAGGTGATCACTCGCAGGTTGACGTGAGGCAGCGCGGCCACGTGCTCCAGATGTGCCAGTTGCGCGGCCATGACGTCTGGGCCACCAACCATCCGGTGCAGCACAGCTTCGTTCAGCAGGGCCCTATACCGCGGCGGATCTGCCTCGCGCAGCCGACTCTGCCGGGCGCGCCGCAGCTCGACCTGCCTTTCGAGTTCGGCATCGGTGGTACTCGGATGAACTGCGCGAATCACCGCCCGCGCGTAGTCGGGCGTCTGCAGCAGACCTGGCACCAGCTCGTTCACGTACGACCAGATCTCCGCCGCATCCGCCTCCAGGCCCACGAAGCTGCGGAACCAGTCCGGCATCGTGTCGCCGTAGCTCGCCCACCACCCCCGCTGGCTGGCCTCCCCGGCCAGCCTCAGCAGCGCGTCCGCCTCCGGTGACTCGACTCGACTCGATACAGCATCAGCAGCAGCCGGATGTTGGCCACCCGGATGCCCTGGCGGCCCAGCTCGATCCGGCTGAGCGTCGGCGGTTGCACGCCGACGTACTCCGCGGCCTCGTCGCGGCTGATCCCCCGGTCCTCCCGCAACCGGCGCAGCTCCAACCCGAGTTGGCGGCGCCGAACGGTGGGGCCGGGCCCAGTGGGTTCCTGCATCGTGATGACCTCCGCACGGTACGAGGCACTTATTCTGCACCCTCGAATGCTCCGATCAAGCGACGCTACGTCGGCCGCACGTCGTTCATGTACGTACATGCGCCAGGTCCGCTCGTGCCCGGACGGGATGGTCCGTTGCGGGTGTCTCCGGTGGCGCCTGCAACGCCTCGTGCCGGGGGCAGCCGCCCGGTCCGACACCGGTGGAGGCGGGCATGGAGGCGTTCGGTCGCGAGCAGCGGCGGCGA
>JAYSXW010000507.1:0-2841 GCA_043716935.1 Pseudonocardia sp. | reverse complement strand
CGTGCCCGGCTACCGGGTGGAGCTGCGCCGCGGCGACGGAACCGTGATCGACGGGCCCGACGAGCCCGGCATGCTCCACGTCGCCGGCGACTCGGTCTGTACCGGCTACTGGTGCCGCACCGAGGTCAACCGGGCGGTGTTCCAGGGCGAGTGGATGCGCACCGGCGACCAGTACGTCCGCGGCACCGACGGCAGCTACACGTGCCTGGGCCGCGCCGACGACGTCCTGAAGGTCGGCGGGATCTGGGTGAGCCCCACCGAGGTGGAGACGCGGCTGCTGGAGCACCCGTCGCTGGCCGAGGCCGTGGTTGTCGGCGTACCGGACGCCGACGGGCTGGACAAACCCGTCGCCTACGTCGTTCCGCGGCCGGGCCACGGCGTCGACGCCGACGGGCTGATCACGTTCTGTCGGGCCGGGTTGGCTGCGTTCAAGCGGCCCCGACGGGTGATCGAGATCGCCGAGTTGCCCAAGACCGCCACCGGCAAGATCCAGCGCTACCGCCTGCGCGCCCTCGCCGCCCAGCTGGCGCCCCCGCCCGCTCTCCCGACCGATATCGCGGAGGCCCAGGCGTAACCCGTCGGTGTCGGGGAGGCAGGAGCGGCGGGTCCGGCTGGCCGCCTGACGGCGAGGCCGACACCGATAGGGCCGCGGCGCGCCCGGCGCCGCCGGGCGCGCCCCCCAGCGCCAGCCCCCCAGCGCCAGCCCCCCAGCGCCGAGCCCCCAGCGCCAGCCGCCGGCGCCAGCCGCCGACGACCGCGAACGACAGGATTCCGGCGGTCGAGCGTGTGCTGGCGGGGTGGGGGGAGGAGACGAGCGCTCTCGTGATGTTCTACAAATCTTTGTCAATCTGCCGTGTAGCTGTAGACTAAACTGCTACCTCGATGGAGGAGCCCGATGACGAGCACCGCCGACCCCGACCCGACCGTGTCCTTCGACGCCGAACCCGGCTCGCGCCGGCACTGGCAGCTGGACGTGTCCGGCGTCGCCGAGACCGGTGTCGCCTACCTGCGGCTCGACGTCGACGAGGCCGGCGGGCTGGTGCCCGGCTATGAGCTGAAGATGAACAGCTAAGATTTGGGGGTCGACATCGAGCTCCACGACGCCACGCAGCGGCTGCGCTTCTCCCACCCCGGCGTCCGGGCGATGGTCCTGACCAGTGCGAAGGACCGCAACTTCTGCGCGGGTGCGAACATCCGGATGCTGGCGCAGTCGAGCCACCCGTGCAAGCAGAACTTCTGCAGGTTCACCAACGAGACCCGCAACGGCATCGAGGACGCTTCGGCCAACTCCGGCCAGAGGTGGATCGTGGCCGTCAACGGCACGGCCGCCGGCGGAGGTTACGAGATGGCGCTGGCCTGCGAGGAGATCCTGCTGGTCGACGACAACTCTTCCGCGGTGTCGCTGCCCGAGGTGTCGCTGCTGGGCGTGCTGCCCGGCACCGGCGGGCTCACCCGTGTGATCGACAAACGGCACGTCCGCAAGGACCGTGCCGACGTGTTCGCCACCAAGCCCGAAGGTGTACGCGGCAGGCAGGCCGTCGAGTGGAAGCTCGTGGACGAGGTGGTTCCCAAGCGCCTCTGGAACGAGACGGCGCGCGAGAGCGCCGCGGCCGCCGCCACCCGGCCGTCCGACGCCACGGGCGTCGAGCTCCCCCCGTTGCAGCGCGCGGAGTCGGTCGACGGCGTCACCTAGCAGCACGTCGCGGCC
Source organism: Pseudonocardia sp. (assembly GCA_043716935.1). Lineage (GTDB taxonomy): Bacteria > Actinomycetota > Actinomycetes > Mycobacteriales > Pseudonocardiaceae > Pseudonocardia. The sequence goes on along the minus strand of JAYSXW010000507.1, from coordinate 1,133 downwards.
ACGAACCTGCTGGCGGCGGACCGGGTGGCGCTCTCGGCCCCGGCGTTCGCGGGGCGGCTGTGGGCGTCGCAGCTGGCGGTCCTGGTCGCGACCACTGCGGCGCTCTGGGTGTTCCATCGGCGGCGCGGCCGGCGGGGCACGGCGGTCTACGAGCCACCCGCGCCGATCCGGCTCGCCGACACCCGGGCCCGGGTGCTGTTCCGGGTCGCGGCCGGGGCCTGCGTGCTGTTCGTCGCGGCCATCCCGGTTCTCGGCGACGCCATCGGCTACGCCGCGCTGATCGCCGCCGCCGTCGTGGTCGCGGCGTTCGCGGTGCTCGACCGCACGGAGCTGCACCTGCGCCTGATCCCCTGGCAACTGCTGATCTTCGTGACCGGCCTGTTCCTCGTGGTGCCGACGCTGTCGGTGCACGGACTCTCGACGGTGATGACCGCGCTGATCGGCACCGACCCCGGCGCGGCCGGCGCATTCCGGGCCGCGACCGCCGGCGGCGAGCTGTCCAACGTCGTCAACAACCTGCCCGCCTACGCCGCCGGCGAAGCCGTGGTGCCAGCGGGCAACGGCGACCGGCTGCTCGCTCTGCTGATCGGCACGAACGTCGGCCCGATCGTCACACCGTGGGCGTCGCTGGCCACGCCCCTGTGCCTGGAGGCCTGCCGGACCTACGCCGTCCGCGTCGACATGGGGCGGTTCGTCCTGCACGGGGTGGTGCTGGCCGTGGTCGCGGTCGGGGTGGGCGCACTGCTGGTCACCGCCTGAGCGCTACCGCCGGGACCACACCCCCGGCAGCCCGGCGCGCCGGATGACGTCGACGACGTCGTTGTCGGTGATCGAGCCCGGCAGCTCCAGGCGCAGCAGGGTGAACAGGCGCCGGACCTCCTCGGGCGTCGGCTCGTCGGACAGGGTCGCCTCGTCGATGCGGGCGAGATCGAGCCGGCATCGACTGCTCGAAACTCATCGCCAGTTCGCGCAGGTACGCGCGATGGGGGGACATGGAGTGATCGAAATACAGCGCGGGCGCCGTCGAGTCCTCCTGGGTCATCAGCGCGAACGTCGGCGAGATGTCCCACCGGAACGTGCTCATCACCGGCGAGAGGCCGATCGTCGGCTGCAGCAGCACGAACCGCTGCCCG
>JAYSXW010000506.1:0-8480 GCA_043716935.1 Pseudonocardia sp. | reverse complement strand
CCGACATCGCCACGGCAATGGGCTGGGGCGTCGTCCAGGTGGCCGAGGAGACCGTGTTGCGGTTGGCCGGGCTGAAGTTCACCGGGAAGAAATGGCAGGACGTGCGCACCGCCCTGAACAGGGCGGGCAAGGCCGGGATCACCGCGGAGTGGGTGGCCTACCGCGATGTGCCGCTGGCCGTGACCGATCAGATCAGAGCGATCTCAGAGGAGTGGGTGGCCGACAGGGGACTGCCGGAGATGGAGTTCACCCTCGGTGGGCTCGACGAGCTCGCCGATGACGACGTCCGGCTGCTCATCGCCATCGACGGCGATCGGAAGGTGCACGGCGTGACCAGCTGGCTGCCCGTCCGCCGCGGCGGGCAGATCGTCGGATGGACGCTGGATTTCATGCGCCGGCGCAGCGACGGGTTCCACGGGGTGATGGAGTTCCTGATCGCTGCCGCGGCAGTGCACGCCAGGGATCAGGGGGCAGAGTTCCTCTCGCTCTCCGGGGCTCCACTGGCCCGCCTGGACCGCGGCCAGCCCGTCGCAGGCCTCCAGCGGCTGCTCGACACGGTGGGGCACTCACTCGAACCCCTGTACGGCTTCCGCTCGCTGCTGGCGTTCAAGGCGAAGTTCCAGCCCGAGTACCGACCGCTGTACCTGGCCTACCCGGATCCGGCCGCGCTCGCCGCGATCGGGAACGCAATCGGGCGCGCGTACCTGCCGGACATCACGACGCGCCAGGCCACCCGCCTGGCGCGCCGGCTGGTCATGTCGCGGTCGTCGCCCGGAACCGGACTCGGGGAGCGTGCACGTTCCGCCGGCCGCTAGCCCGGCGCGGTGGGCTGACCGGGGGACTCGAGCCGGTAGCCGTGCCCGCGCAGCGTCACGATCCGGGGAACGGCGCCCGTGTCGGCGTACTCGCCGAGCTTGCGCCGCAGCGCCGCCACGTGGACGTCGAGGGTCTTGGTCGAGCCGAACCAGTTGACGTCCCACACGTCGGCCATCAGGGTCTCGCGGCTGACCGCCTTCTCGGGTTCGGCGGCGAGCCGGGCGAGCAGGTCGAACTCCTTGGCCCGCAACGGGATCTCCCGGCCGCTGACGCTGACCCGGCGCCCGCCGTTGTCGACGAGCAGGTCACCCATCGGGACGGGTGGGCCCGCCAGGGCGGCGCCGCGCCGCAGGTGCGCCCGCACCCGGGCGTGCAGCTCGGCCAGCCGCACCGGCTTGGTGAGGTAGTCGTCGGCGCCGGCCTCCAGCCCCACCACGACGTCCATCTCGTCGGTGCGCGCAGTGAGGATGACGACCACGGCACCCGGCTGCTGCTCCCGCAGCTGCCGGCACACCTCCACACCGTCGAGGTCGGGGAGGCCGAGGTCGAGCAGGACCAGGTCGACGCCGATGCCCGCGACCGCCCGCAGCGCGGACCGCCCGGTCCGTTCCCACGCCACCTCGTGGCCGTGGGCCCGCAGGCTGGTCTCCAGCGCACGGCCGATCGTCGCGTCGTCCTCCACCACCAGCAGTCGGGCCACGACACCCAGCCTAGGGACCCGCGGACGTGAGGCTTTACCGACCGCTGACCCGCCGCTGGTCCGGGCCGCACCACGACAGTCCTAGCGTCGGTCCCGCCACGACCCTGACGGCGCCGCGACGGTCGGCGCGTGGGGCCGCAACGGTCCGTACTAGCCAGAGGATCTGCATGACCACCCATCGCCCCGTCACGACCATGCTCAACAAGGTTCCGGAGGTGACCCTCTGGTTCTGGATCGTCAAAGTGCTGTGCACGACCGTCGGGGAGTCAGCGGCCGACTTCCTCAACGTCAACCTGAACCTCGGCCTCACCGGAACGTCGCTGGTCACCGGCGTCCTGCTGGTCGTCGTCCTGGTGTTCCAGTTCGGGGCGAACCGCTACAAGCCGGGCACGTACTGGCTGACGGTGGCACTGGTGAGCGTCTTCGGCACCCTGGTGACCGACAATCTCACCGACGACGTCGGCCTGCCGCTCGAAATGAGCACCCTGATCTTCGGGGTGTTGCTCGCCGTGATCTTCGTCGTCTGGTATTCGAACGAGAAGACGCTGTCCATCCATTCCATCGTCACCCGCCGGCGGGAGGCGTTCTACTGGCTCGCGATTCTCTGCACCTTCGCACTCGGTACGGCCACCGGCGATCTCATGGCCGAGGTGCTCGGCCTGGGATACCTCGTGACCGGAATCATCGTGGCCGCCCTCATCACCGTGCTCGCGGTGGGCTGGAGGTTCGGGCTGAACCCCGTTCTCTCCTTCTGGTTCATCTACGTCCTGACCCGCCCGCTGGGCGCCTCCATCGGCGACTACCTCTCCCAGTCCCCGAACCAGGGTGGCCTGGGCCTCGGCGCCACGGTGACCAGTCTGATCTTCGCGGTGGGCATCCTCGGCATCGTCACGTTCCTCGCGAGGACGAAGGTGGACGTCACCCCGGACGACGCCGTCGCCGTCACCACCGACGAGCCGGCGGGGCGCCGCGGCGTGCTGCAGACCGTCCTAGTCGTCGGGCTGGTCCTGATCGCCGCCGCGACGGGCTACGTCCTGCGGACCTCGGCCCTCCAGGACGAGGCGTCGGCCGCGGCCCCGGCGGCGCAGGCGGCGGCCTCGGCGCCTCGCTCACCGCTCGGGGACCTGTCGGCGTTCCGCACGATCACCCAGGACACGCTGGACCGTCTCGACGCGGGTGACCAGTCCGGCGCCACGGCCCGCGTCGACGATCTCGAGGTCGAATGGGACGACGCCGAGGCGCGGCTCAAGCCGAAGAGCAAGGCCGCGTGGACGGAGATCGACGGCAGGATCGACACGGTGCTGCGGCAGCTGCGCGCCACGAGCCCGAAGCGCGACGACGAGAAGTCCGCGCTGACGGCGTTGCTGGCCGCTCTCGGCTGACGCCGTCACGGTGATCGCGCTCCGGTGGGACGGGTGGTCCGCGCGGCGCTCAGCGACCGGTCGGGAGCAACAGCTCGACGAGGTCCTCCCAGGGCGCCGATCGGGCGTAGAGCCACCCCTGCGCGGTGTCGCAGCCCGCGGCGCGGAGCTGGTCGGCCTGGGCGGGCGTCTCGACGCCCTCGGCGGTCACGGTCAGGCCGATGGAGTGCGCCATCGCGATCAGGCCGGCGACGACGGGTTCGTGGCCGCTGCCGGGACTGCGCAGGCCGTCGACGAACACGCCGGCGAGCTTCAGGGTGCTCAATGGCAGCCGGGGGAGGTAGCCGAGGTTGGAGTAGCCGGTGCCGAAGTCGTCGACCGCGATCCGGACGCCCGTATCGGCCAGCGCCGTGATCGCCTCCACCGGCCGCCCGGCCGGCCCGAGCAGGGCCGACTCGGTCAGCTCCAGCTGCAGCAGCGACGCGGGCAGGCCCGAGGAGGCCAGGATCTGGGCGACATCGTCGACGAGGTCGGGTTCCTGGGCCTGCCGCACGGCGAGATTGACGCTTATGAACAGGTCGGCCCCGGGATGCGCGGCGTTCCAGGCGGCGCCGCGCTCGCACGCGCGGGTCAGCACGCGTCGGCCCAGGCCGACGATGGCCCCGCTCTCCTCGGCCAGGTCGATGAACAGGTCGGGTCCCAGCCGGCCCAGCGTCGGGTGCTGCCAGCGGACGAGCGCCTCGACGCCGCAGGTCGAGCCGTCGTGGAGATGCACGATCGGCTGGTACTCGACGCGGAACTCGTCGCGTTCCAGGCCCGGGAGCAGCGATTCCGACAGCAGGTAGCGGTCCATGTCGTGCGCGTTGCGTTCGGCGTCGAACCGGGCCCAGCGGTTGCGGCCGTCGGACTTCGCCCAGTAGAGGGTGACGTCCGCAGCCCTCAGCACATCGGCTGGGGTCGTGTCACCCACGCCCGACTCCACGACGCCGATGCTCGCGCTCACGGTGAACCGGTGTCGGCCGACCCGGATCGGTTCGGCCAGCTCCGCGAGGACCCGGTCGGCTACGAGGGCGAGCTCGCCCGTAGGCGGCTCTTCGAGGAGGACGACGAATTCGTCGCCGCCCATCCGCGCGACGAGGTGCCCCCGGATGGACACACACCGATCGAGCCTCGCCGCCACCTCGACCAGCAGGGCGTCACCGACGTCGTGACCGTGGCGGTCGTTGACGACCTTGAACCGGTCCAGGTCCAGGTAGCAGATTCCGACTCGGCCGCCCGGGCGGGTGAACGCCGCGGTCAGCCGGTCCTGGAACAGCGCCCGGTTGGGCAGCAGCGTCAACGGGTCGTGCAGGGCCTGGTGACGCAGCCGTTCCTGCAGCTGACGGCGGACGGTGATGTCCTCGGCCATGGCCACGGTGTAGAGCGGGGCACCGGTGGCGTCACGGATGAGCGACGCGGTGAGGTCGGTCCAGACGTAGTGGCCGTCGCGGTGGCGGTAACGCTTCTCGACCCGCGCGACGTCCCGCTTGCCCTCGATGATCTCGGCGTAGAGGTACCACATCCCGGCGGCGTCGACGGGTTCGACGAAGTCGTCGACCGTCAGCCGGCCGAACTCCTCCACGCTGTAGCCGAGCATCGAGGCGAACGAGGTGTTGACCTCGACCATCCGGCCCTGCATGTCGGCGATCCCGATCCCGAGCCCGGCGTTGGCGAAAATGGCCCGGAACTGTGCCTCACTGGCGCGGAGTGCGTCCTCCGTCTCGGTGCGGGCCTGGACCTCGGCCTCCCGCAGCGTCTCCTGCTCGTCGAGGATGCGCCGCCGCAACCGCGTCGCGTAGCCGTCGACGACGGCCCGCTGTACCGCGAGCGTGACGTCCGGCGACCCGGCCGGCCTCAGCAGGTGCCGGCCCAGTGCTTCCACCGTGGCGGGCAGGACGTCCGGGGCGACGAGGTCGGCATCGACCAGTGAGATTCCCACCTGGCGCGCGGCGTCGAGATCGGGCGGATCCACCGCGAGTGCCTGCGCCAGTGCGGCTGCGGCGTCGATCAGGAAACTGGTCAGCTCGGCCCGGGTCAGTGGAAGGCACACGGCCCGGGCCAGGTCCTGCGCCCACCCCGACGCCAGAGCGACGATCTCCGGTGCTTTCCGGCCGTCCGTCACCGGCCGTAGCATACGTCTCGCCGTCGTACTCGGGTCGAAGGACGTATCATCACCACCCGCCAGGGTGATGATGCGACGGGGGATGCGATGGATCGGCCGAGCTGGGCACCGCAGGACATCGACCCGGACCGGCCCAGCGGAGCCCGGGTCTACGACTACTTCCTGGTGGCGCCCACAACTTCGCCGTCGACCGGCAACTGGCCGGAGACGACCCGGCTGCTCGACCTCGACCGGCCCGTCGCGGTGCTCCTGTCGGGCGTGCTGCACGTCATCCCCGACGACCCCGCGCGGATCGTCGCCCGACTGCGGGACGCCGTCTCGCCCGGGAGCTTCGTCGCGCTCGTCAACGTCACCCACGAGGACCAGCCACCGGAGGTCATCGAGGGTCAGAAGCTCTCGGCCTGCACCGGCACCCCGATCTCCCTGCGGTCCCGCGAGGAGCTGATGGCGCAGCTCGACGGGTGGTCGCCGGTCGAGCCGGGGCTGGTGCACATCCCCGGCCGGCGTCCCGACTCCCCCCTCGACGTCGACGACCATCCCGAACGCTTCGGGGCGCTGGCGGGGGTCGGGCGGAATGAGTAGTCGTCGGTCGGGCCGACCGCTCGGCCGGGCGGCGGGACAGCGGTTCCGGCCGGACGGGTTTGCCGGCCGGCGCCCCATCGGCGACGCTGCTGGGGCGTCGACATCGGGGTCGTCACCGATGATCGACGACGGGAGGCCGCCATGGACCTGAACACGGTGCAGGAGTTGCGGGACGCGCGCTCACCGCACGACTGGCGCCCCGGGGACGCGTGGTTGGCCGGCGGCACCTGGCTGTTCTCCGAGCCGCAACCCCACCTGCGGCGGCTCGTCGACCTCACCACGCTCGGCTGGGAGCCGTTGCTCCCCACCGCCGACGGGGGTCTGGAGATCGCCGCCACAGCCACGATCGAGCGGCTGGCCGCATACCCGCATCCACTGTTCGCGGCGTGCGCGGAGGCGTTCCTGGCGTCGTCGAAGGTGCGGAGTGTGGCGACGGTCGGGGGCAACCTCTGCACGGCGCTGCCGGCCGGGCCGATGATCTCCCTCACTGCCGCCCTCGACGGCTGGTGCCTGCTCGTCGCCCCCGACGGCACCCGGCGGACGCTGCCGGTTGCGGAGTTCGTGACGGGCGACGGGACGACCGCGCTGACCCCGGGCGAGCTGCTGCGTTCGGTGTCCCTCCCGAAAGCCGCGCTGGACCGACCCGCGGCGATGCGGCAGGCGTCGCTGTACGCACTGGGCCGCTCGGCGGCGCTGGTGATCGGCATCGGCCAGGCCTACACGGTCACCGCGTCCACCACGCGCCCCTACACCGTCCGGTTCCCGGCGCCTCCGACCGCGGACGAGCTGGCGGCCGGCATCGAGGCGACCGTCCCCGCGCAGGGCTGGTTCGACGACGTGCACGGCACGCCCGTATGGCGCCGGCACATGACGTTCCGCCTCGCCGAGCAGGTCCGGGTCGAGCTGGCGGGTGCGTCGTGAACTTCGTCGTGCACGTCAACGGTCACCCGCAGGCCCACGAGCCGCGGCCCGGGCAGTGCCTGCGCAGCTGGCTGCGGGAACGGGGCCTGCACGGGGTCAAGAAGGGGTGCGACGCCGGCGACTGCGGCGCGTGCACCGTGCACGTCGACGGCGCACCGGTGCACAGCTGCCTCTACCCCGCGCGGCGTGCGGACGGGCACGCGGTGACCACCGTCGAGGGCCTGGCGCGCGACGGCGAGCTGCACCCGGTCCAGCAGCGGTTCCTCGACGCGCAGGGCTTCCAGTGCGGATTCTGCACCGCGGGCTTCCTCATGACGGCTGTCGCGCTCGAACCCGACGCCGACCTGCCGCGAGCCTTCAAGGGCAACCTGTGTCGCTGCACCGGTTACCGCGCCATCGAGGACGCGGTGCGCGGCGTCCGGCACGTCGAGGAGCCCGAGCCGGGGGCCGCGGTCGGGGCGAACCTGGCCGCCCCCGCCGGGCCCGAGGTCGTCACCGGCACCGCGCGCTACACCGTCGACGTCGACGTGCCCGGCGTACTGCACATGACGTTGCTCCGGTCCCCGCACGCGCACGCCCGGATCACCACGATCGACACAACGGCCGCTTTGGCCGTTCCGGGCGTGCATGCGGTGTTCAGCCACGTCGACGCGCCCGCTCGGCTCTACTCCAGCGGCCGCCACGAGCACCCGTCCGACGATCCGGCCGACACCCGCTTGTTCGACGACGTCGTCCGCTTCGCCGGGCAGCGGGTGGCGGCGGTGGTGGGCGACACCGTGTCGGCGGCGGAGGAGGGCGCGCGTCGGGTGGTCGTCACCTACGAGGTGTTGCCGGCCGTGCTCGATCCGGCGGCGGCGACGGCGCCGGGGGCGCCGGTCGTCCACGCCAAGGACGCGCTCACCTCACGCATCGCGGCGCCCGAGCGGAACATCGCCGGCGAGGTCCACGGCGAGATCGGCGACGTCGAGGCGGGGTTGGCCCAATCCGACGCGGTGGTCGAGGAGACGTTCCGCGTCCCGCGAGTGCAGCACGCCAGCCTGGAGACCCACTGTGCGGTGGCCTGGCTGGAGCCCACCGACGACGGCGCCGACCGGCTCGTCGTGCGCTCCAGCACCCAGGTGCCGTTCCTCACCCGCCGCGCGCTGTGCGACCTGTTCGACCTGCCCGAGCGGCGGGTGCGGGTGGTCGCGGGCCGGGTCGGTGGCGGGTTCGGCGGCAAACAGGAGATGCTCGTCGAGGACGTCGTCGCGCTGGCGGTGCTGCGCCTGCGACGCCCGGTTCAGCTGGAGTTCACCCGCACCGAGCAGTTCCTCGCCTCGACGACCCGGCACGCGTTCACCGTCCGGGTCCGGGCCGGGGCCCGCCGCGACGGCACGCTGACCGCGCTGGACGTCCACGCGGTCTCCGACACCGGGGCCTACGGCAACCACGCGGCCGCCGTGCTGCTCCACTCCCTCGGCGAGTCGCTCGCGGTGTACCGGTGTGCGAACAAGCGCGCGGAGGGCTACGCCGTCTACACCCACACCGTTCCGGCGGGGGCGTACCGCGGCTACGGGCTGGGGCAGGTCGTGTTCGCCGTCGAGTCGGCGATCGACGAGCTGGCCCGGCGCCTCGGGCTCGACCCGCTCGCCGTCCGGGAGCGCAACATAATCCGGGCCGGCGACCCGCTGATCACTCCAGCGGGCCACGACGAGGACCTGTCGGTCGCCAGCTACGGCCTCGACCAGTGCCTCGACGTCGTCCGGGCCGCGCGGACACGACCGGCACCGCCGGTGCCGCCGGGGTGGCTCGTCGGCGACGGCGCCGCCCTCTCGATGATCGCCACCGGCCCGCCGGGCGGGCACGTCGCGGACGTCACGGTCTCGCTGCTGGCCGACGGGCGGTTCGACCTCGCCGTCGGCACCGCCGAGTTCGGCAACGGCACCACCACCGTGCACCG
>JAYSXW010000505.1:0-2862 GCA_043716935.1 Pseudonocardia sp. | reverse complement strand
TGGTCACCTCGACACCCTATCGAGAACGCCCGAACCCGGCCCGGTGCCGGGTTCGGCCATGTGTCGTAACGCGCCAGGGCGATAAGAACGAGACCCCGTCCGTAGTGTTACGCCCTGCCGACAGATCGCGATTTCCGGGGCGACAAGGTGTTCAGTCGCGCCATCGAGAACATCGACGTCGACGCAGGGCAACCTCCCGTTCGTCGTCAACGGTGGCGACAACACCGTGTCGACGCTGGCCGTCACCCGTGGTGGGCTCGTCGTGCGCGGCACCACGGCATCGGGCGGCACCCGCCCGGTCAGTGTCACCGTGCACGGCGGGGTGGTACGCGTCCTCAACCACGGCAGCGACACGATCAGTGGCCTCCGGATCGGGTCCGCCGGCCGGCTCGTCGCGATCCCGGGCTCCACCCGGCCGCTGACGGCCAACCCGGCCGGCGGCGTGAGCGACGCCGCGGAGGTCGCCTTCAGCCCCGACGGTGACACCCTCGTCGTCACGGAGAAGGTTTCGAACACCATCGACACCTTCGCCGTGCGGTTCGGTCGGGCCGGCGCGGCGGAATCGCATTCCGCGGCCGGGGGCAGACACCGTTCGGGTTCCAATTCGACCTGCGCGGCGATCTGTTGGTCTTCGAGGCAGGAACGGCGTCGGCGTCATCCTATTCGCTGGATCGACGCGGATTCCGGGTCGTCAGCTCGGCCGTTCCGGACACGCAGGCCGCCGCCTGCTGGCTCGTCGTCAGCCGGGACGGGCGGTTCGCCTTCGTCATGAACACCGGCAGCGGGACGGTGTCGTCCTGCTCCGTGTCCGCCGACGGCCACCTCACCCTGCTGCCGGCCCGACCGGCGCAGGCCCCGCCGAGGCGTCGCTGAGCCCGGACAGCTGTTCGCTGCACGTCCGGGTGCGCGGCGGAGAGATCAACTCCTTCGAGGTGGGGGGCCGACTGCTCACTGACCGCCCCGGGCACCGCGATCGGGACCCCGACCTTCGGCACCTCCGGGCTGGCGACGGACTGAGCGGCCCGTCAAGATCGGCCCGAGAGGTCGGTGACGCCACCCGTCGCCCCGTCTCGGGCCGATCATGGCTGTCCGGCTCGCCCGTCCGACGCGCCCACCTTTCGTGGAGTTCGCTCCACGACAGCGCGGCGACCGGCTCGGACCGCCGAACGCGCCCAGCGCTTATCATGGTCGCTCTATGCGCTTCCTGCACACGTCCGACTGGCACGTCGGCAAGACGCTCAAGGGGCACAGCCGGCTCGACGAGCAGGAGCGGGTGCTGCGGGAGATCGTCGGAATCTCCCGGGAGCACGAGGTGGACGCGGTGCTGGTCGCCGGCGACCTGTACGACACGGCGGCCCCGTCGGCCGAGGCCCAGAAGCTCGTGATCCGCACGCTGCTGGGGTTGGCGCGCGACGGCGTCCCGGTGATCGCGATCGCGGGCAACCACGACCACGCGGCGACGATCGACGCCTACCGCGGGCTCGCGGACGCCGCCGGGATCACCCTGGTCGGGCAGGTCCGCACCGCCGACGGTGGCGGCGTGATCGCGTTCGCGGCGCGCTCGACAGGCGAGCCGGTGACGGTCGCGGTGCTGCCGTTCCTCTCGCAGCGCTTCGCCGTGCGGGCCGCGGAGCTGGTGACCAACACGCCGGGCGAGAACACGAGCGCCTACGACCAGCAGCTGCGCAGCATCCTGGCCAGCCTCACGGCCGGCTTTCGGGACGACGCCGTGAACATCGTGATGGCCCACCTGACCGTGATCGACGGCGTCTTCGGCGGCGGGGAACGGTCCGCCCAGTCGATCTTCGAGTACGCGGTGCCGGCGACGATCTTCCCCGTCGAGTCGCACTACGTGGCGCTCGGTCACCTGCACCGCCGCCAGCGGATGGACGCCCCCTGCCCGGTGCACTACTGCGGCGCGCCCCTGGCCGTGGACTTCGGGGAGCAGGAGAACACGCCGGTGGTGCTCATCGTCGACGCCGCCCCCGGCACGCCCGCCGCCGTGACCGAGGTGCCGATCACCACCGCGACCCGACTGCGCACCGTGCGCGGCACCGTCGCGGAACTGTCGGTGCTCGCTCCTACGCTCGGAGGTGACTGGTTGCGCGTCTGGGTCAAGGAGCCCGCACGCGCCGGCATGCGGGAGGAGGTGACGGCGATGCTGCCCGGCGCGTTGGAGGTGCGGATCGACCCGGAGTTCGCCGCGCCGCTCACCGTCTCACGGCCCTCGGGCGGTGGGGTGGGGCGGAGTCCGGCGGAGCTGTTCTCCGAGTACCTGGGCGCGCGCGGGGTCGATGACCGCCGCGTCGAGGAGCTGTTCCGGCGCCTGCACGACCAGGCGACGTAGATGCGCCCGGTGCTGCTGCAGATGCACGGGTTCGCGTCGTTCCGCGCGCCCACCATCGTCGACTTCCGCGACGCCGAGTACTTCGCGCTGGTCGGGCCCACCGGCTCGGGCAAGTCCACGGTCATCGACGCGCTGACCTTCGCGCTCTACGGCGCGGTCGCGCGCTGGGACGACCGGCGGGCCGTCGCGCTGGCTCTGGCCCCCACGGTCGGACGGGGCACCGTCCGGTTCGTGTTCGACGTGTCCGGAGCGCGGTACGTCGTGGCCCGCGAGCTGCGGCGGGCCGCGAGCGGCGGGGTGTCGGTGCGCAGCGCCCGGCTGGAGAGGCTGCGGGACGCGGCGGGCACCGGCGGGGTGGACGAGGAGACCGAGACGATCGCGGACGGCGCCGGCCCCACCACGCGGGCCGTCGAGGAGCTGCTGGGCCTGCCCTTCGGCGACTTCACGACGTGCGTGGTGCTGCCGCAGGGCGAGTTCGCGGAGTTCCTGCACACCGAGCCGCGCAAGCGCCAGGA
>JAYSXW010000504.1:0-2866 GCA_043716935.1 Pseudonocardia sp. | reverse complement strand
TGCTCTCTACCCGGCACAGTGTTCATCTGGTGAGCGCGGACGTCAAGAGCAGCGCTCTCGTTTTCTGCCGGTGCTCCAACTACACTGGGTCCATGACTGCCGTCGGAGCCCGGGCCCGGGTACGCGCCGAGCTGACCCGCGAGATCGTCGACGTCGCCCGGCGTCACCTCGCCACCCACGGCGCCCCAGAGTTGTCGGTGCGCGCGGTCGCCCGGGAGCTGGGCATGGCGTCCTCGGCCGTCTACCGCTACTTCCCCAGCCGCGACGACCTGCTCACCGCCCTGATCGTCGACGCCTACGACGCCCTCGGCGACACCGCTGAACGTGCCGACGCCGCCCTTCCCCGCGCCGACCTGCGCGGTCGCTGGAGCGCCGTCTGTCGCGGCGCGCGGGCCTGGGCCGTAGCCCATCCGCACGAGTACGCGCTGATCTACGGCTCGCCGGTGCCCGGATACGCCGCGCCGGAGACCACGATCGGGCCCGCGGCGCGCGTGGCCGAGACCATGAGCCGAATCATCGTCGACGGCCTGGCGGCGGGCACGATCGATCCCGCGGCCGACGCCACCGGCGCCGACGCCGCCCTCGCGCCCGACATCTCCGAGTGGATGATGCTGCCGGGGGACCCGGGCTCGTCGCTCGCCGCCCGCACGATCCTCGGCTGGACCGCGGTGTTCGGCATGATCAGCTTCGAGCTGTACGGCCACACGCACAACGTCGTGGTGCAGCACGAGGCGTTCTTCCACGACGCCGTCACGCGGCTGGCCGGGTTGGTGGGCCTGCCGTAGCGGCGCAGCCAACCCAGCCGACCCACCGCCCAGCCGACCCACCGCTCAGCCGACCCACCGCCCAGCCGACCCACCGCTCAGCCGACCACCGCGATCTCGTCGCCGAGGCGCAGCGCGCCGGGGCGCACCACGGGCCCGCCGACGGCGAGCAGCCCGGCGCGCTCGCGGTGGATCCACCGCAGCACGTCGCGGTCCGTGTCGATGCCGCCTGGCTGTGGTCGGGTGACCATCACGCAGCGCGGCACCTGCTCGGCGACCTCGACCATCGCGGCGCGGCCTATCCGGACCGTCGCACCCACCAGCGCGTCCTCACCGCCGCCGTCCTCACCGCCGCCGTCCTCACCGCCGTCGACCTCACCGCCGCCGACCACGATGTTTGGCCGGAACCGACGCAGCGGCCGGTCCCCGACCGTCGCGGCGGACAGCAGCGTGACGGTGAACCCGTCGTGGAACGCCTGGTCCGAGCCTTCGAACGGCGCCCAGGACTCCTCGGCCTCGGTTTCGATGTCGTCGGGGTTCTCGTAGCGGCGGGTGGCGACGTCCGCGGTCACCCTGAGTTCCACGCGCCGGCCCAGCCACGCCGACAGGGCGTCGTCCTCGGCCGCCACGCTGCCGTCGGGCAGGACGATCTCGACACCGTCCTCGCGCAGCCGCGCGGAGGCGAGCAACAACTCGGGGACGCGACGGGCCGTCAGCCCGAGCCCGTTCGCCGGGTCGAAGATCGCCCACTGGCGGTCGCCGGCCAGTCCCTGCGGGCCGAGCTCGATCGCGTCGACCTGCTCACCCTGCAACGACTTGACGGGATAGCGCCACAGCTGCGTCACCTGCATGACACGTGACGGTAGTCCGATCAGACCGGCACGCCCAGGACCTCGCCGACCTCCGCGGCCGTCACCGCACCCTCACGGAGGATGCGGGGAGCGTCACCGGTCAGGTCGACGATCGTGGACGCCACCGGCTCGCCGCTCTCACCGCCGTCGAGGTACACCGCGACGGCGTCGCCCAGCTGCACCTCGGCCTCGGCACTGGTGGTGGCGGGCGGTGATCCGGAGATGTTCGCGCTGCTCACCGCCATGGGCCCGACGTCGCGCAGCAGCTCCAGCGCCACCGGGTGCAGCGGCATCCGGAGCATCACCGTGCCCAACGACTCCCCCAGGTCCCACGACAACGACGGCGCATGCGGCAGCACGATCGACAGCCCACCGGGCCAGAACGCCTCGACGAGATCGCGCGCGGCCCTCGGGACACCCATGACCAGGCCGTCGATCGTCGACCACGAGCCGACGAGGACGGGGACGGGCATGTCCGGGCCGCGGTTCTTCGCCGCGAGCAGCCCGCGCACCGCGGAGCCGGAGAACGCGTCACAGCCCAAGCCGTAGACGGTATCGGTGGGCAGCACCACCAGCCGTCCGGCGCGCACGGCGCGGGCCGCGGCCGCGAGGCCGTCAGCGCGCGCGTCGGGATCGGAGCAGTCGTAGGTCGAGGCCACGGGCGGGAGCCTACGAGGCGGGGAGCGCGACCCGGCGGGCGGTCACGAACCGCGGCCGCCCGTTGAGGTCGTCGTGCTCCTCGACGTCGGCGAGCACCCGGCGCCGGCGCAGCAGCGCCGGCGCAGCCTCGCCGTGGGTGTCGTCGTGCTCGATCGCGAGCCGGCCGCCGTGCCGGAGCAGGCCCGCCGACGTCGCGATCACCGCGCGGATGACGTCGAGGCCGTCCGGCCCGCCGAAGACGGCGCCGGGCGGGTCCCACTCGGTGACCTCAGGAGGCAACACCGTGCCGTCGGGGACGTAGGGCGGGTTGCACAGCACCAGGTCGACGCGGGCCTCGTGCTCGACGAGCAGGTCCGGATCACCCACGTCCGCGGCGTGCAGGGTGACCGGGGAGCCGGCGTCGGAAATGTTGCGCCGGGCCCAGGTCAGGGCGACCGGATCGACCTCGACGGCGTGCACCCGTGCGTCCGGACGGCTGTGGGCGACGGCCAGCGCGAGCACGGCGGTGCCGGTGCAGAGGTCCACCACCAGCGGTCTCGTAACGTCCGCGATCGCGCGCAGACCCCACTCGAGCAGCAGCTCCGTCTCCAG
>JAYSXW010000503.1:0-2873 GCA_043716935.1 Pseudonocardia sp. | reverse complement strand
TCGACATCCTCATGATCACGTCGAGCCTGTGCCCGCACTCGTACCTACACCCGCGTGTCGCCGCAGGTCAGCGTCCACTTATCGCGACCTTGCCGGGGCCCTGGGTCAGCAGTTGATCCCCTTCCCGGTGTAACGGGAACCGGGTCTCCGGCATCTCCAGGTCATCCCCGACCCGATCGTGACCGGTGTGGTTCCGCATCGCTGGGACCAGCGGTTCCTCCAGCGGCGGGGGCTCCCACCGCTCGGCCCGGGGCGGGGAGAGTCCGGGAGGAGGCATCGGCACTCCCTCCCACGACCGTGAACCCGGACCGGGCTCCAGACCCGACACCTGCGTACTTTCCGGGGCCACCACCTGGCCGCCGCCGCCGGCCGACTCCGCGTCCCCGGGTTCCGATCCCGACTCCGGCCCGGCGTCCTGCCCGGCAGGAACATCGGTCGGTTCCGCCGCGCCGACGTCGGCCGTCACCCCCGTGTTCGCGTCGCGGGCCCCCTTGATCGCCCTAAACGCGGTCGTCATGCTGAGCCCGTGCTTGTCCGCGATCTGCTGGAAGGTGTGTCCGGCTGCGCGGTCCTGCAGGATGTTCGGGAGCCTCGCCTCCAGCGCGCTCGTCACCGGGCTCGCCTTCGGCATCGGTGCCGGTCGCTCGCCGTACTTCCTCCCGAGGGCGGCGAGCCAGTTCGTCAGGGTGCTGACGTTCACCAGGTCGCGGAAGGGCCCCGTGTCAAGCGGCGTCCCGTCCGCCAGGGCCTGGACGAACGCCTCCTCGAGGGCTGCCCGAACCGGCTTGTTGACGTTCCGGGACGTCGCTGGGACGGTTCCGGTTCTGGCCAGCCACTCATCTCGGATCCGCGTCGCCGTCGTGTAGTGGGTGTTGAGGTCGGCGGCGGCCCGGGTGAGGTTCGCCGTGCCGCCGGTGGCCGCCAGTTGCTCCTCCAGGAGCTCCCGCACGAGCGCGGCCCGCTCCGCGCGAGGGTTGCTACCGGACCCCTGCCGGCTCAATCTGTAGTCATCGAAAGCGAGGAACATCGCTCCCGGCTGCAGGCCCGTCCGGGTGGCCAGATCGCCGAGGGTCTCACTCGGCTTCGGATTCGCCTCGGGGTCCTGCTCGTAGGCGAGGCGCTGCGCGAACTCCGCCGCCAGGAGGTCGGCCACCCGGGGTGTAGCCGCGGGCACGTCCACCAGCGCTGCGGGTTCGAGCATGCCGGCGGGCGACATGGACGCGACCCATGGCCAGCGGGCCATGGGCGGCGCAGAGCACCGACATACCGGGTTCGCCCAGCAGGGGCTAATTCCTCGGTTTGAATGGATTGATGTGCGCCGATCTTCGGCGTGGTGGAACTGCTTGCAGTGGGGGCAGGTTCGGCGTTCGCCGGTGAGTCGATCGGGCGCCGGCTACGACTGGGGGTGAGGTGTGTAGTGGCAGTCCATTCTCGGCGGCGATCTCGGCGGCCGGTTCTGATCAACCCTTTCGCGGTGCGGGAGGAGCCAGCCGAGTTCGCTGTCGTCTCGGCGGTGGCGGTCGGGACGCTGCTGGTGGGGGCAGCGGGGCTGGTGGTGCTGGGAGCGTCGCCGGCATCTGCCGGCGAGCCGATCGGTGGTGGCGTACAACCCGGTCCGGAGTACCGGGACCAACTCGTGGATCATCGCGAGGCGAAAGCCGGGCAACTGCTCGTGGACCCGGAGGGAGATGTCGGCCTGCTCCACGGCGATCCGCCGCCCGAGCGGGCGTCCGCAGTGCCGCCCACCACCTCGGCCCCGACCGGGACCGCGGCCGACGCCGTGGGCGGTACGGACGTCGTAGCGGCCAGTGTGTTCACCACCCGGCCGGTGCCGACCGAGGGCATGGCTGCTCTGGGTGACGAGGGCGCGGTGGTGTCGCCGGCCCTGCCGCTGGAGCCGGTCCTCGACGCCTGTCCCCTTGACGACACCTCTGACATCCGCGGTACCGATCACGGCCTCAGCGGCAACCGGGTCCTCGTCTGCAGGTCCCCTGGCGCGGCGCCCCGCGGCCTGTCGGACCTTTCTGGGACTGATGGACCGGTGGCGGTGTCGACGGGCGGATCGGTGTCCTCCGGAGTGCCGGTGAACCCCGTCCTGCCGCAGGACGGGTTCGGACCCATCGAGTCGGCCGACGTCCTCGTTGCTGCCACCGGGGACGTGCCGGACGATCAGCAGGTCTTGCGGACGCTGCCCACTGAGGTTCAGGACCGGATCCTGCACGATCACCACAACGACAGGTCTCCGACCGATCTGGCGGGTCGTCCCACACGAGCGCAGCATGACCCCGACCACCGCGGAGACCGGCAGCGTGGCGCCCTGGACCGGGACCTCTCCGGGGACCGCAACCGGGCCGAGTGGGCACCGCCGGGACCGGGCGTGGACCTCGCGGCTCCGGTGAACGCCGACCGCCTGCGGATCCCCCCGCACGTCGACGAGCTCGATGGCCGCGAGGCGGTGTCCAGGCTCGGCCCGGTCGATTCCGCGCTGTTCCTTCGGTTGCCCGACGACGAGCAGGGAGTGATCTTCGGCCTGCCCGGGATACTCGACGACCTCGACCGGCTGCGGGGGCTGATCAGGTCCGCGGCGGCGGAGCACGGGCTGCTCGACGGCCGGCTGGGCGCCCCCGGTGCGGAGACCGCGACCAGCCCGTCCGAGAGGCTCTGGTCGGACATCAAGTGGCCCGGCCCGGACCACGTGTTCCTGCGGTCCTCGACCCGCCTCGAGAACATCCCACCGGATCCGCGGCGGGCCGGCGTCATCGACCACGTGGCTGGACCCGGTGCCGAGGCGCTCGCGGCGCTGCGGAACAGCGAGTACCGCATCGAGAGCGACGCCGACTGGTACCGGGCGGTCGCCGCCGTCGCGGGGCAGC
>JAYSXW010000502.1:0-8600 GCA_043716935.1 Pseudonocardia sp. | reverse complement strand
TCGCCGAGTACCTCATGGCCTATCCCACGGCCGACACCGCCACGTTCGTCGGGCTGCAGCGCATCACGGGCAGCCTCCGCGGAGAGCAGGGCGCTTTTGTGCTCCAGCTCGACGGGACGTTCGAGAACGGGCTCGTGAAGGCCGATTGGAGCGTCGTGCCGAACTCCGGCACCGGCAAGCTCAAGGGCCTTTCCGGTAAAGGCGGCTTCGAGACCGACTCCGAGATGATCGGCGACGTCAGGCTGAACTACAACCTCGGCTGACCCCCTTCGGTCTCGGGACGGCCCCGGTACGCATGGTGCGCACCGGGGCCGTCTCGCTGTTCGTCAGGACATCAGGTTCCGTACATGCCCCAGTGCTGCGGGGTGAGCGCCACGTCAACCATGCTGCCAGGCACGAACATCCTGGCCCAGGTGCCGCCGCCCTTCTCGGGGGATATCTTCTCCTCGAAGTAGAGGTTGCGCACCTTCTCGTTCTTGACGTGCAACTCAAGGAGCCGGTAGTAGGTCGTGATGGACTTCAGCTGGATCAGCCAGTGAAGCCGGTCGGCGGTACCGAACCCCTCCTCGTAGACGAAGACCGTTGCTTCGCCCAGCAGGTTCTCGTTGATCGACTCCGCCACTTCGCGAGCGAACACCCGCCCCTCCGAACGGAAGTTGTACTCGAGCTGGGCCGTCCGGTGCAGGAGGAGGCCGGCGTTTCCGGAATGCAGAATCTGGTCGGCGGGCAGGGCCACCTGCTCCCTCGCCCCGGGCAGTCCGGTGATCGGTCCCTGCTGCTGGTACACCGCACTCTGCCGTTCCCGGGCACCATCGACCGCGGTGCCGTACATTCCCCAGAACTGCGGCAGCAGAACGGTCTCATGCATGCTTCCGTCGACGAAGATCTTATCCCAGGTATCGGTTTCCTGCTCCGTGGGACCTCGATCCTGGCTGACCGTGTCGCGGTACTCCTCGTCCGAGCTTCCCATCTGCACCATCGCCTCGTACGCGTCGAGTGACGCCAGATGGATCAAAAAGTGCATCCGGTCCTTGGTGCCGAACGTCTCCTCGTAGACGAAGACCGTGGCGACACCAGCCTGTTTCGTGTTGAGCACTTCAGCGAGTCCACGAGCGAATTTTCGGCCGGCCGAGTGAAAGCCGTTCTTCAGCTGGGCGGTGCGCTCGACGATCACGCCGGCATTCGCCGAGGTGAGCTGCTGCTCCACGGGTACCGAGGTCTGATGCTGGGCCGGCGGAATCGCCGGTGTGCCGTCTGTCATCGTGGCTCTCCGTTCACGTTCTCGTGGATTCGGTTGGTCAGTCACGTCAGAGCGGAATGTTGGTGTGCCGGCCCCGCCCCGCTGGCGCCTCAGCCAACGTCCTGGCCAAACGGGTGCGGGTCGTCGCCGGCGCGATCACCTCGTCGAGGACGCCGGCCGCGAGGCCACAGCGCACCCCGTCCACGTGATGCTCGTGTTCCTCGACGAGTCGATCGTGCAGCGCCGGGCGCTCGTCAGTGGGGGTCCCCTCGAGAGTCCGCCGGTGCAGGATGTCGACCGCGGAGCCGGCGCCCATCACTCCGACGGCTGCGGTGGGCCACGTGAACACCGCGGCGGCGCCAAGTGACCGGGAGTTCATCGCGATGAACGCCCCACCGTACGCTTTTCGGGTGACCACCGTCACACTCGGGACCACCGACTCGGCGAAGGCGTGCAACAGCTTCGCCCCCCGACGCACGACGCCGTCCCACTCCTGGGCCACGCCCGGCAGATAGCCAGGCACATCGACGACCACAACGAGCGGCACGCCGAGCGCATCGCAGAGGCGGACGAACCGCGCGCCCTTGTCGGCACTGGCTGCGTCGAGACACCCGCACAGTCGCAGCGGGTTGTTCGCCAGGACACCCACGGTGCGCCCGGCCAGTCGCCCCAGCGCCGTGACCATGTTGGGTGCCCATCGGGGCTGCAGCTCCACGGTGGCTTCCTCGCCCATAACCGCAGGATCTGAGCCGTCCGGTCCGTCCAGCAACAGGGCCACCAGCGGCTTGACGTCGTAGGCCCGGTTGGCCCGGGCGGGGAGGCAGCTGCCGGGGTCGGCACGGTCCGGGAGGTTCCCGATCTCGAACTGCCCCTGGTCGCCGAGCAGCCCCGCAAGCCGGCCGGCGGCGCGCAAGGCACCGGCCTCGTCAGGCAGCGTCAGATGGGCGACGCCGCTGCGCCGGCTGTGCGGTTCGGGGCCGCCGAGGCTCTCCATTCCGACCTGCTCGCCGGTGACGCTGCGCACCACCCTCGGACCGGTCACGAAGATCCGGCCGCTGTCGCTCATGATGACGATGTCGGTCAACGCAGGTCCGTAGGCGGCGCCTCCGGCAGCCGGCCCGAGCACCACCGAAATCTGCGGAACCCGGCCGGACGCACGGACCATGGCGGCAAAGACCTCGCCGACCGCGTGCAGCGCCTCCACACCTTCGTCGAGCCGGGCGCCACCGGAGTGCCAGATCCCGACGACGGGCACCCCTTCGGTCCGCGCCACGTCGATAGCCGCGACGATCCTCGCGCATCCGCTGACACCCATCGCACCGCCCATCCGCTCCGGATCGGTGGCGAACGCGATCGCCGCGGTCCCCTCGAGCCGGCCGCGGGCGCTGACCACACCGGACCCGTCGTCGCCGGGCAGCACGGTCGTCGTGCCCGGCTCGAACAGGTCGTCCAGCCGGGCCATCGGGACCGCAGCGGTCGATCGGGCGGCTGTCGCCGCGGGCGCCACTACGGCTCCGGACGCCGTGGTCACCAGGTCACCGGCAGTCGGTGGACGCCGTAGACGAACATGTCGAATCGGAACGGGATCTCCTCCAGCGGCACCGCCAGGCGCAACGTCGGGATCCGGCGGATCAACGTCGACCACGTGACCTGCAGCTGCACCCTCGCCAGGAACTGTCCGACGCACCCATGGAAGCCGTACCCGAACGACAGGTGTTCGTTGTGATCGCGGCCGAAGTCCAGCTCATCGGACCGGTCGAAGACCGCGTCGTCGCGGTTGGCCGATGCCAGCACGACCACGAGGCCGTCGCCTGCCCGGATGAGCTGGCCGCCGACCTGCACGTCCTCGGTGGCGGCCCGACGGGCCCCGTAGTCGATCACGGTCTGGTGACGCACGATCTCCTCGACGGCGACGGGCACGCGGTCGGCGTGCTCCCTGAGCTCGGAGACCTTCTCGGGCTGCTGCCACAACGCCACCGTGCCAACACCGATCTGGTTGGCGACCGTCTCGTACCCGGCCACCATCAGCAGGGTGGCGATGCCCACGACCTCCTCATGGCTCACATCGGCTGCCTCCCGGCCGGCCGCCATCCGGCTGAGCAGGTCGTCGGCTGGTTCCTTCTCCTTGCGCGCGACCAGTTCGTCCAGATAGGACTTGAGCTCGTTGCGCACCTGGAGCCGCCGTTCCGGAGGCGTCTTCTGATCACCCATCACGGTGGTGGCCTTGTGGAAGAATTCCTGGTCGCTGTAGGGCACGCCGAGCAGCTCGGTGATCACCCGCGATGGCAGCGGGAGGGCGAGTTCCGCGATCAGGTCCGCCGGGGGCGGGCCAGCGATCATCCGGTCGATGAGCTCGTCGACGATTCTCTGGACCGCGGGACGCATTTCCTCGGCGCGCTTCTTGCTGAACTCGCGGCCCACCAGCTTCCGCAGCCGGAGCTGGTCGGGCGGATCCATCCGGATGAAGGTCCCCGGACCGGGTGGCTGGGAGGTCAACCTCGCGGGGAACCCGGGAGTGGAGAAGTCCGAGCTGAACCGGACGTCGTCCAGAACGGCGCGGGCATCCGCGTAGCGGGTCACCAGCCAGACGGAACTGCCGTCGAAGTCCAGTCGCACCCTGCGTATCGGCTCCTCGGCCCGCAACGTCCGGTACTCGGCCGGCGGGTCGAGCGGACAGGCACGGCTCATCGGATACGAGGCGGGCTGGGTGGCCGAGTCCATACCGCGAGGCTTGCTACATTCACATATCGGGTCTGCTCAACACTGAGCACAGCCGGTATCGCGTTCCGCACAGCCGAGACCAGCGAGGCGCGCCGCAGTAGTGGACGGCAGCCCGCACGGCCACACCCGCAAGACCTTTCTCACCCCCTCCCCCTCCCGACCGGCGGCGGGAATGACACGTTCACACGAACCAATCGCGCGAGAGTGCCGTTCGCGGTGCCGTCGGCACGATCCCGGCGAACGTGTTCGGGCTGCGCGGACGCTTCGGGACGGACGAGGATCGCAACGACCGCGAGCTGTCGCGCCTCCGGGCCACGATCGCCGGCAGCGTCCGCCCTTCGAGGCGGGCGAGTATCGCAACTTGTGCCCAGCCGGTGAGGATGTGGCTGATCTCCGCTTCACCGACGCATAAGATGACGGCGCCGGACAACCGCTGCCCGGCCACCAACGCCGCCTGTGTAGATGCTGTACGAGCCGGGCCGGGGGCACCACCTTTCACCAGCGCTTACACAACTCACCACTTCTCGACCGCGAGTCGTTGGGAATGGCTCGGGGAATGAGCCGCGCTACGCTGACCTGCATGGCAGCTCCGCGTCGGCGCTCCCGCGGCCACATCGAGGCCCGCCCGAACGGTCGGCAAGGCCTGACCATCCCGGCCACATGCGCCATGCTGGCTCCATGGGACGAGTCGACCACCACCATCATCCCGCCGCGCCACCGCCGAACAGCCTGGTTCCGTCCGTGACGGCTGCCGTGCGCGACGCGTCAGGGCGCGTCCTCATGATCCACAAAATCGACAATGACCTGTGGGCCCTGCCAGGCGGCGGCATGGACCTCGGCGAGTCCGTGGCCGATGCGGCAGTGCGAGAGGTCGAGGAAGAAACGGGCGTCAAGGTCGGGCACGTTCAGGTCGTGGGCGAAGCGCAGCACGTCGCCCTCGCGCTCGCGTAGGACCTCCAGCAGTAGCCGGGCCTTGCGTTCCCCGGGGCGGGTGCCATGGGAGAGGGTGTCGGACAGCCCGACCAACCTCCCGTTGCGCAGCCGGCGCAGCAGCACGTCACGGTGCTCGCCCGGGATCGCGGCCAGGCCCTGGAGTTGGCGGCGCCGATCAGCTCGCGTAGCGCGTCGGCGATCTGGGTCGGCCACACCGTGTCGGGATAGACCTGCGCGGCGTCGTCGAGGTCACGTAGCAAGTGGGCGGTGCAGAGTTGATGGACCAGCGGGCCGAGCGCGGCGGAGTCGTAGTACTGGTGGCGGTCGTGGACGATCACCGACCCGGACGCGGCCAGGTCCTTGACGACGAACGCGGTGAACGTGGCCAGCGACCGGTCCCCGAGCAGGTAGTGGGTGTAAAGGGTGGTGGCGGCGACCAGCAGATGGCGTTCGGCCTTCTTCTTCCCGACCGGTGCCTGCTTGGGGCCGACTCGCAGCGGGGTCTCGTCGCAGCACACCGCATACGCCAGGGTGATCAACGCCCGGATCCGCTGATGGACCTCCTCGAGCAGCCCGGCCCTACGGTTGATCATGCCGTGCACGAAACCCACCGACGGGGCCGTGCCGGTCAAGGACTCCAGCAGCGCCACGACCCGGTGCGCGGGCACGAAGTGGACCACCATCAGGTAGACGGCGAACGCGGCCAGGTTGGGTCCGTACCCGACCGGGCCCGACCGCGCCCCGTCCGGTCGGGTGGCGGTGTGGCGGCGCCCGCAGCCGCACTGCACCCGGTGCTGGTCCTACTGGGTGA
The DNA here is from genome assembly GCA_043716935.1 of Pseudonocardia sp. Classification (GTDB taxonomy): domain Bacteria; phylum Actinomycetota; class Actinomycetes; order Mycobacteriales; family Pseudonocardiaceae; genus Pseudonocardia. The sequence goes on along the minus strand of JAYSXW010000502.1, from coordinate 2,895 downwards.
CCGCGACGGTGACCTGCGGGATCTCGTGCTGCTGGTACCGGTCCACGGCACCGAGGTCCCGGGCACCGCCCAGATCGCTACCGCAGTCACAACGGCCCTTGGGGAACCGGTCCCGCTGCTCATCGGGGTCATCGGTCCAGGCCAGATGCGTCCCCGGCGTCCCGGGCTGCTTACCGCGCTTCCGCGCCGGCCCACCCCGTCCGCGCCGCTTCTCCGGCAGTGCCGGCTTACCAGGATCGTCGTCACGGGAGGGCGGGTTCGAGGAGTTCCCCGAGTTCCGCGACAACAGATGCTCCAGCCTCGCCAACCGGTCCGCGAGCGACTCGTTGGCCTCGATCAGCCCGGAGATCTGCACGGCCTGCGCGGCGATCTGCACGGCCTGGCGGCGCACCACGACGATCAACTCGTCGCGCGACATCTCCTCCAGCCCAGACACCACAAGATCAAACCGTACACCGGCCGATCACATGGTGACCGACACGCCCACCGTCCCGACCAGGCACGATCCACGGGGCTGAATGTTCACGGGTGCCCGGCACACATCGAAGAACTACGGTGTCAGTGCTTGAGTGACTGGTCCGCCCTGGCTGAATTGGATCCCGCCGGGAAGGATCGAAGGGCAGGCCTGGCTCCCGGAGGCGCCCGCGCCAGTGAACGAAAGCTGCTTCCCGCTTGCGAGCCGGCGCATCACCTCCTCGTAGCCGTCGGAGGCGACCAACGCCAACGCCAACGCGTGATACACGACCAACCGCGCCGGCAACAGCCGCGACCGCTGCTCGGTACGCCCCTGAGCTGCGACGACCTCGTCAACCACCCGCGGCGGGAACGACCGGGAAGACGAACAACCGCAGCTCATCGACCAGGTCGTGCTCGATCAGCGTCCGCCCGAGCTGGTAACTGGCGTAGACGACGATGTCGCCGTCCAACTCCTGCTTGAGCCTCGACACCTCGTTCACCACGTCGCCCTTCAGCACGATCGCGTTGCTCCAGCGGGGTTCCACGAGGGTCGAGGACACGATGTACGTGGGCAGGCTGTTCATCCGGTCCACCCACTCGCCCTTGCGCGATGCCCACCGTGCGGCGAACCACTCGTCGGTCCGCCGGCCCAGCAGGAGGCCCCGGTTGCCCGTGCCTCCCCGAACTCGATCTCGGCCTACCTTCTCGACGTCCGCGCCCCCCGAGCGGGCGAACCAGCCACCCGGCCGGAAGCAGGCCATCACGGTGTGCCTCCCCGGTTCGGGCTGCCGCGAGCGCGTCCGCACCAGTGACCGCCAGGTGTGTACCCAGGGATGCGTATTGACCGCCCGCCGCAGGCCGACTTCGATCGGTAACCATGGCACGCCATTATGAACCTGCTCCCGTCGTGGCCACGGGGGCGTTCGCACGGCAGGACCGCGACGCCCGGCTGAGCCAGGCGGCGGTGCTCCTGTCGATCGGGGCGGTCGCCGCGGGCGAGGCGGAGCGCGTCGACCGCCCCACCGACATCGGTCTCCCCACCGACCTCGCCTCGCTCGGCCGCCGGGAGCCGATCCCCCTCGCGGAGGCGGTGGCGCCGCTGGGCATCGGCGTAGACGAGCACGTCGCCCGGCAGGCGGACGTCGCGCCGACCATCCGGGCCGCGCTCGCGGAACGGCTCGTCGCCCGACCCGACCCGGTGACGGCGGCCGCGCTCGTCGAGGCCGGCCTGCACGGCGGGACCCGGCTGGTGCGCACCGCCGCCGCGGTGGCGGCGCTCGACACCACCGGGCCCCGCGACGACATCGTGGCCCAACTCGTCGACGGCGCGACCAAGGGCCGCGGTACGGAGCAGGAGATCGGCCGCATCGGCCTCAGCCGGGTCGAGCCCAGCCACCCCGCGCTCCGCAACGTCGTCGGCAGCCCCTCCCCGCTCACCGGGAACGACCGGCCCTCCCACACCGCGTTCCTCACCCACGGCACCTGGGGGTCCGGATCGAAGTGGTGGCAGCCCGGCGGCGACTTCTACGTCTATCTGGACGCACTCGCCCCGCCCCTGCGCGTGCACAACCCGAGTTTCGGGTGGACGGGCGACTACTCCGACGGCGCGCGCCGGCTCGCCGCGCAGCAGATGGTCGCGTGGGTCACGGACCAGAACCTGCAGCAACCGGATGTCCTCGCGCACAGCCACGGCGGCACGGTCGCGAACCTCGCCACCGGTCTCGGCCTCGTGATCAACCGGCTCGTCCTGCTGAGCTGGCCGGTCCACGAGGAGTGGTTCCCGAACTTCGCGAACGTGCAGCGGATCATCGACGTGCGGCTGCACCTGGACCTGGTGATCCTCGCCGACCGCGGCGGGCAGACGTTCACGCCGCCGCCTGCGGACGCCGCGAAGGTGACCTCACACGTCAATGGGTGGTTCATCCACAGCACGACGCATGAGCCCGGCTACTGGCAGCAGTTCGGTCTGCCCGCCGCGCTCTGACCGGGCCTAGCCTGCACACGTGAGCGCCATCGGAGCCGCGCGACTGCTCACCGCGGGTGCGGCATGGCGGATCGCCGGGGCCCGGCCCGCGGGCAGGGCCCTGGTCGCCGCCCTCGCCCGCGACGACGAGACGGAGCGGACCGTCGCCGGAATCATGCTGGTGCGGGCCGGCGACCGGTCGGTGCCGCTGGTGGCCGAGGCGCTGCTCGAGGGCGGCTCACCCGACGATCTCGTGCCCGTCCTCTCCAGCATCGGCACCGACGCGGCCCGGAGCGCGTTGGGCACCGTGGCGGCATCGACCGGGCCGACGGTCGGCGAGCCGGCCCGCGAATCGGCGGCACAGGCGCTGCGCACGCTCGACGAGATCGACCGGCTGGACCAGCCCTGACTACGCGAGCGCCGGCGGCGCAAAGCTGTGGTCCCGCCAGATCCTCCGCGACTCCACCTCCGGGTAG
>JAYSXW010000501.1:0-26503 GCA_043716935.1 Pseudonocardia sp. | reverse complement strand
CCGGTTCAACTGGCCGGCTGGGTTCCTCGGGTCGGGTCGGGGCGAGCGGGCGGTGCCCGGAGAGTCAGGTCGGGGCGAGGGCGAATGCGGCGAGGAACACGGTTTCCAGTTCCCGGGCCCTGGGCCAGGTGTCCGGGATTTTGATCTTCCGTCGGCGTCGGCCGCGGGCGATCCGGACGGCGGTGTGCAGGAAGCGGTAGCGCAGCGACTTGGGCTCGGTGTCGGCCAGGGCGCCTTCGAGGCAGAGCAGCCGTAGCCAGCTCGGCAGGTCCGAGGCGATGGCGGCGGCGACACACCACGCCTTGTTGATCTCTAGGTCGGTGGAGGGGAGATGATCAAGGCCGGTGGCCCTCCCGCAACGGATGCGGTCCTCGACGCGGGCGTGGACTCGGCGACGGGCCTCCAGGAACGCCAACTGCTTGCCGGGGGTGTTGGTGGCGGTGAGTCGGTAGCGCCAGCCGTCGGTCTCCTCCAGCGCGCACAGCCGGGCCCCGGAGCCGGGTCGTTCCCGTCGGCAGATGATCCGCATGTCGGCGGGCCAGTTGCTCGAGCTCGTCGCCGCCGTGGGAGGTGCGTAGCAGCCCGGTCAGCTCGACCACCCCGGCGGCGTCGAGGTCGCGGGGTGCTCCGTCGCGGTCCCAGACGTGTCCCACATCGTGTCGGGCACCTTCCCGATCGCGGTGCGGGCCCGGGTGTCGAGGTCGAACCCGACCGAGTAGTGCACGCGGCGCCCCGGCGCGGTGTTGCGGGCGGTGATGTGACGGATCAGGTCCAAGGTGGCGCCGGCACCGTCCACGGTGACCAACAGATCGCGGCGGTGCGACGCCGGGACCTGGGCGATCGCCTCGGCGAGGACCTCGATGTGATCGCTTGCGGTGTTGGGACCCGGCGTTGCCGGGTCGCAGCCGCAACGCCAAAGACTCACCGGTGTCGTCACACCACGCAGTCAACGGGTGATGGCCCCAGGAGCCCTTGAACGTGCCCGCTGCCCCCTGCTTGGGCGGGTGCGCGATCTTCGATCGTGGCGTCCATCCAAATCACGACCGTCTTCCCGAGGTCGACATCGGCCACCCGCGACGGCGGGATCTGGCCGTGGCGGCCCTCGATCAACGCCCACACGTGGCGGCGGACCTTGGCCCGCGCGGTCGCGATCCGTTCGCGTTGATCCTCGCCGATCTCCTCCAGCGCCCGCCACAGGGTGCGGTCCGAGGCCCCCGACCCGAACAACTCGGCCTGATCGCGCAGCACCGCCAGGTCCGACAGCACCCGACCGCCATCCGCGATGCACACCGCAGTGCCGACCAGGACCCGGCCGCGGTCGTGCACAGGGGTGGACCGGCGCCGACGTAGCGCCTTCGACAATGCCACGGTCAGGCCGGTGTTGTCAGCGAGCAGCCGCAGCACCGCGGACCCGGCATGCGACATGCGACACGACACCGTGCCCACCGACTTCCACGCTCAGATCGTCCGACCACGCGTTGAGCTCCACCTGAAAAGTTCCCCTCGAACTCGGCGATCTGCGTCCTCAACAAAACGCATTCTTGCAGCTCAGGGGCACTTTTCTCTGTCGGGACACGCAAATCTCAAGATCACTATGAATACTCGAGGTCAGTGGCGCGGGGCGTCGCCGTCGGCGACGTCGGCGCCGGGCAGCGGCGTGCGCCCGGCCCAGGCCGCGTGGTCGATCTCCCGGAGGCGCTCCTCCTCGTCCTGCCCCACCCGGTTCATCGCGTAACGCAGCAGCGGGGGCGCCATGAGCGAGGTGACGACGGCGACGAGCACGATCACGGTGTAGCCGGCGGTGTCGAGCACGCCGAGCCGCAGGCCGGCGAGGGCGACGATGACCTCGACCACGCCGCGGGCGTTCATCCCCGCGCCCAGGGCGAGGCCCTCCCACGGCGTGAGCTTCGAGATCCGCGCACCCAGGTAGGCGCCGGCGAACTTGCCCACGATCGCCACCCCCAGCACGGCGAGGGCGGCGAGGAGGACGTCGGGACGGGTCAGCGCGGTGAGGTCCATCCGCAGCCCGGCCGTCGCCAGGAAGATCGGGGCGAGGACCGACAGGGTGACGGTGCGCAGCGGGGCGAGCCGCTCCTGCACCTCGGACCCCGCGGTGGCCAGCACGATCCCGGCGACGAACGCCCCGAAGATCGCCTCCATGTGCAGGGCGTGGGTGAGGGCGGCCCCGGCCAGCACCACCACCGTCGCGGCGGCCACGGTCGGGCCGGGTGAGGCGCTCCGGGTGGTGCGGGCCATCACCCACCGCACGACGGGGCGCCCGACGACGGCGGCGAGCAGCACGAACCCGATCATGTACGCCACCGAGAGCGTGATCTGGCCGGTGGACATGCCGACAGTCGCCGCAGCGGAGACGACGGAGAGCAGCAGCCAGCCCACGGCGTCGTCGACCATGCCCGCGGCCAGGGTGAGCTGGCCGATGTTGCGGTGCAGCAGACCCATGTCGGTCAGCGTCTTCGCGATCACCGGGATCGCCGTCACGCACATGGCCACGCCCAGGAACAGCGGGAACACCGCCGTAGCCGTCGGGCTGTCGGCGGCCAGCGCGCCGGCGAGGGCGAACCCGAGCGCGATGCCGGAGCCGAGCGGGATCAGCAGGCCGCCGAGGCTCACGGTGACGGCGGTGAGGCCCCGTCGGCGGACCGAGCGCAGGTCGAGGTGGGTACCGGTGAGCGCGACCAGCAGCAGCAGACCGATCTGGCCGACCCCGTCGAGCAGGTGCATCTGCGCGGGCTCCGCGGGCAGCAGCCATCCGGCGGCGCCGGGCGCGAGCCAGCCCAGCAGCGACGGGCCGAGCAGGACACCGGTCAGGAGCTCGCCGACGATGGCAGGCAGGCCGACCCGCTCGGCGAGCGCGCCCAGCAACCGGGCCAGCGCGAGCAGGACGAGCAGGCTCAGCAGGAAGTGCAGGAGCATGTCCGCCGGCAACGGCGGGGGAGCCACGGCGGGCATGGTCGGTTCCTCCGCGTACTGGTCGAGCCGCTGAACGAACAGCCGGCACCGACGCTAGGCACGGCCGGCCGCACGGTCCTGTCGCGAGATCCGGGGACGCACGCCGGTGGGGCGGCCGGGGCCACGACGCGTCGTCCCTGCTCGTGTGACACGACACTTCGAGCGGATGGCTCCTGGTGCTCCGGCTGCACATCGTGATCTTCTCGGCGCGGCTGTCCCGGGCGTAGTACAGCCACCGCATGATCGTGCTCGGTCGTGTCGACTCGAGATGATCAGACCGTCGGTAGGGAACGCCCACGACGCGGGAACCACCACGGCGACGACGAGGACCCACCGCCTCTCGCGCTCGCCGGCGGGACGGCCGATGCCGACGTTGCGGGCTCCCGGGTGACCCCGGTGGTCACGCAGCCTGAGCGGAAAGGGCGGCGACCTCGTCCGCGCCAAGCCGCAGCCCAGCCGCGGCAACATTGTCCTGCAGGTGCTCGACCGACGATGTGCCCGGGATCGGCAGCATGACCGGGGAGCGGGCCAGCAGCCAGGCCAGCGCGATCTGCGACGCCGACAGACCGCGCGTCACGGCCAGCTCCGACAGTGACCCACGCCGGCACACGAGCTCACCGGCGGCCAGTGGGTACCAGGGCAGGAATCCGATCCGCTCGGTCTCGCACACGTCCAGCACGTCCTCGCTGGTGCGGTCGGCGAGGTTGTACCGGTTCTGCACCGTCGCAATCGGGGTGATCGCCTGCGCCTCCCGCAGCTGGGCCACCGACACGTTCGACAGACCTACGTGGCGGATCTTGCCCGACGCCTTCAGTTCCGCCAGCGCCCCCACGGAGTCGGCGAACGGCACCCGCGGATCCGGGCTGTGCAGCTGGTAGAGGTCGATTGTCTCGACTCGCAGCCGCCGCAGGCTGGCCTCGCACGCGTCCCGCAGGTGCTTCGGACGCCCGTCGGGTCGCCACTGGTCACACGACGGGCGGGTCAGCCCACCCTTCGTAGTGACGACCACCTCGTCCGGGTACGGGGCCAGTGCTTCGGCGATCAACTCCTCGCTCACCCCAGGCCCGTACGCGTCCGCAGTGTCGAACAACTCGACGCCGAGGTCGACGGCGCGTCGCAGCACCGCCACCGCCGCGTCAGGGTCGGTCGGCGGACCCCACACGTCCGGGCCCGGCAGCCGCATCGCGCCGAACCCCAACCGCCGCACGGACAGCTCACCGCCGATCGCAAACCTCGTGCTCGGCTCGTCGACGTCCTGCTGAGAGTCCACGATCATGGCACAGCTCCTCCACGAACTACTCGTCCTCGGCCAGCACCGGCGGTCGGCCTCCCGTGTACGGACCGGTCAGGACGCGGCTCTCGGTAGGACTCCACGAGTGTTCGCCGGAGACGAGCGGCGACCTCTTCTCCCACTGCAGCGCGCCCTGGCAGTACTTGAACAACAACGCCATGCGATCCTCCTCGCCCCGCCACGCCATCGCCCCGTGCGTCACCGCCTCCGTGAAGACCAGGACATCGCCGGGCCTCATCGCCACTCGCCGCACGTGCGCATCCCACTCGTCGTCCAGCGCGTCGAGAGGCGGCATGCCCGGCGGCAGTCGGAAGTTCGCCTTGTGGCTACCGGGGAGGCAGCAGAAGCCGCCGTCGTCCGGGCCGACCTCGGTCAGGGCGAACTGCACGACGACCATCGAGTTGTGCATCCTCCCGTCGCGGTACAGGTACATCTCCGTGGGATCGAAAGGTGTCGCCCCGTTGTGCAGCCCGTGCGGTGAGGTGCGACCTCGGGAGAAGACGCCGTAGGAGTGATCGAGCCGATAGGCCGGTCCGAGCATGGCGGTCAGGTACACCGCCAGCTCCGCATGCGCCACCAACGACCGTATCGCCGGCCCCCAGTCGAGGATGAAGGAGTCCGGCAGGTAGCGGAAGCCATCCGGACCGGTCCATTCGGGATCGGCCTGGTACTCGCGTGGAATGCCGACATGCAGGTACTTCTGGGTGTCGAGAGTCTCCTCGATGCCGGCGGTGCGCACCTCCGAGCGGAGCGCGCGCACCTCCTCCGGGGTCAGCACATCTCGGATGACGAGGTAGCCGTTCAGGTCGAAGAGGTAGCGCTCTTCCTCGCGCATGCAGCGACTCCTACCGGTGATCCGCATCGGCCAGTCCTTCGGCGAGAGCGGTCAGGCAGTGTCCGAGGAGCCGGTCCATCCGGTTGGCGTCGAAGAGTTCGACGGGGTACTCGACCAGCAGATCCATCGCACCGCCGTCGCCCTCGTACATCGAGAAGTTGACATTGTCGCAGGCGTAGTCCCCGGAGACGTCGAGCATCTCCACGGCTGTGTCGCCCAGAACCGGGGAGATCGGCAACACGTCCTTCGGGTTCAGCGCGAGCCCGATCGGGAAGAGCGCGGAAGTCCGGGCCGTGCAGTCCGGCTCGAGCGCGTCCGCGATGAGGTGGAACGGAACCTCCTGGTGGGCGCTGGCATCCAGGATCGTCTCGTGGCAGCGTCGGACGAGCGTGGCGAACGTGGCGCCGTCATCGACACTCGTGCGGAGCGCGACCACGTTCGTCAGGTTGCTGACGAGGGACTCGAGCTGTGGCCGGGTCCGTCCGGAGAAGTTGGACAGGATCGTCAGGTCCGTCTGGCCGGTGCAGCGGTGCAGGACGGTGAGGAGCGCCGCGTGCAGGACGGACAGCGTCGACACCCGGTCGGCTCGGGCGTACGTCCGGACGGCGTCCGCCAGATCGTCCGGGAAGCGGTGACCGACGACCGCACCGGCGCCGGTCTTCAGGGCCGTGTACGGCCGATCCGTCGGGAAGTCCATCGTCCGCAGATGTGCGAGGCGCTCGCGCCAGTAGCCGAGCCGGTCGTCCAGCTCCGGTCCGCTCAGCCGGTCGCGCTGCCACACGGCGTAGTCGGTCGGTTGGACGGGTGGGTCCGGCAGCACGATCGCCGTGCCGTCGATCCGGGCCGCGTACACCTGGGACAGTTCGCCGGCGAGGATCCGGACCGACCAGCCGTCGGCGACGATGTGGTGGACGACCAGCACGAGGACGTGCTCGCGTGCGGCGACGCGAGCCACGCTGACGCGGAAGAGGGGTCCCACGGTCAGATCGGTCGGTCTGCGGACCTCGGCGGCGACCCACGCCTCGACCGCCTCGACGGCGATGTCCCTGACGGCCAACGGATAGGTCGATGGCGGTGGGTCGACGAGCTGGAGGGGCTGACCGTCCTCCTCCACGAAGCGGGTGCGCAGCCCCTCGTGGCGAACCACCAGCGCGTGGAGGGCACCTTCGAGCGCCGTCACGTCCAGGTCGCCGTGGACTCGTAGCGCGAACGCGATGTGGCGCGTCGAGACGTTCCGGGGGTCTCGCACCATCTCCAGCCAGGTGGCCTCCTGCTGGTACGAACAGATCGCCGGCCCGTTCCGCGGTGCGGGGACGATGTCGCGGACCGACGTCTGCTGCTTCTTCGCTGCCTTCTTCTCGGCGAGCCGCCGTTCCAGTTCGATGCGAACCCGCACCTGCCGTTCGAGCTCCGTGATCTCGTCGTCGGGCACCGGGACCGGCTGATCCGCGCTGCGTGTCACGTCGGCCTCGGTCGCCCGCCGCGCAGGCGTTCGCGAGGGATCCGCGTGCCCAGCACGTCCTCATAGAGCTGCTCGTAGCCGGCTGCCATGACGGGCAGATCGAAGCGCTCCTCGGCGATCCGGCGGCAGACGAGCGGATCGAGACCGTCCGCCTCGACGACCGCCTCAGCCATGTCGTCGAGCTCGTCGACCACCAGACCGCCCTCACCGTGCGGTACGAGTTCGGGCACGGCCCCGCGTCGCAGGGCGACCACCGGTGTCCCGCACGCCATCGCCTCGACCATCACCAGTCCGAACGGCTCTTCCCACTGCAGCGGGAAGACCAGGCACCGCGCGCCGGCGTACAGCTCTCGCTTGAGGTCGGCGCCGGCCTCACCCACGTACTCGACGTCGGGTCCCAGGCGCGGGGCGACCTCGGCCTCGAAGAACGCCTTCTCGCTCGGCTCGCTGCACTTGCCGGCCAGGACGATCCGCCGGCCCGCCGCACGGGCGACGTCGATCGCCAGGTGCGGGGCTTTCATCTCGACGAACCGGCCGACCCACAGGACGTAGTCGTCCTTGTCCTCGCGCACCGGGTAGGAGGGCACGTCGATCGCGTTGTGCACCGTGCCGGCCCAGTTGACCCCGGGCAGGAGCGCGCGCTGCGCCTCGGAGACGGCGACGAGGTCGACCGTCCGGTCCAGCCACCGGTAGTAGCGCCTGTAGTCGCCGGTCGGCCGCACGTGCACGGTCACCACGGTGGGGACCGCCCGCCCACGCGCGCTGAGCGGGCCGGCCAGGCTGTGGTCGTGGACGAGGTCGACGTCGAGATCGTCGATCAGGGCCGCCGCTGCCGCGGCCTGCGCCACCTCGGGCTCCCGGTTCCCCAACCGGTCTGACGGCGCGGCGTCGTAGACGCTGTGGATCTTCTGCGCGAGCGTGCCGGGTGCGCCGGACGCCACCAGCGTCACGTGGTGGCCCCGGAGGACCATCTGGTCGACGAGGTGGGCGACCACCGCCTCCACGCCGCCGTAGCCCCGTGGTGGCAGCTCGTACCAGGGCGGTGCGACGACCGCGATCCGCAGGCTGTTCCTCGTCCGCTGCGTCGTCGGATCCGCCGCGGTGCCCGCCCCTCCACCATCGACGTACGCCGTGGCGGCGGAGGAGGTGGCGGACCGGGTGAGGGTCACGAGGACGACCGGGTCGGCGTCGGCGTCGGGAACGCCGGGCGTCCCTCGGGAAGGTCCGGCTCGGACGGCACGCAGCCACCGCCCGCCCGCCCGATCACGAGCGAGGTGGCAAGGTCGACCCCACGTGGCGGGCAGAGCTCACGAACGCCGTCGAGGTTGCTGGTAGCCACGGCGCCACGCTACGAGGCCGGTTCCACGGCGTCGTGTCGCAGGAACCGGGGGCGGGTTCTCGGCCGTACGGGGACGCTCGTGAGCGGTGATCGGTGAGACGTGGTCCAGGTCGGTAGAGCGCACGAGGCTGTTGCGGTCGACTCACCAGGTGCCCGTTCCGCAGCGGTCGAGGTCGCTCACCCGAGCGCGTGTGGGAAGGTCGGCGCACCGCGCCCCGGCCACGTCGCTGCCGCCACCGAGCTGTCCCCGCGCATCACCGAGTCGATCGAGGTCCAGCTGTGACGACCGATGGGGGCCTCGCGAACTGGCTGCTGGACGCAGATCCCGCGCTCCGCTGGCAGGTCGAGCGGGACGTCGTCGGCGCCGCGCGCGAGGTGTGGGAGCAGACCCGGGCGCGCGTGGCGGCGGAGGGCTTCGGCGCGCGGTTGCTCGCGCTGCAGGACCTCGACGGGCAGTGGGCCGGCGGGTCGTTCATGCCCGCCGACTTCGACTTCCAGGGCGAGGAGGCGGCCGGCGGCGCGCAACCCTGGACGGCCACCACGTGGACCCTCAACTCCCTGCGGGAGTGGGGCGTCGACGGGACGGTGCTGCGCGAGCGGCGGACAGCGGAGTTGCTGGCGGAGAACAGCAGGTGGGACTACAACGGCCTGTCCTACTGGCACGGCGAGGTCGACGTGTGCGTCAACGCGTGGACCGTCGCCAACGGTCTGTGGCTCGGCGCTGACGTCGAGGGGATCGTCGACTGGCTCCTCGAGCACCAGCTGTCCGACGGCGGCTGGAACTGCGAGTGGGTCGACGGATCCGAGCACTCGTCGTTCCACTCCACCTTGAACGCCCTGAAGGGACTCCTCGCTGTCGACGCCGCCACCGGCGGCACGCCGGAGACGTGCGCCGCGCGGGGCCGGGGCGAGGAGTACCTGTTGCGCCGCGGCCTGTTCCGCAGACTGTCGACCGGCAGGCCCGTCGCCGACTGGACCGGCCGGTTCGCCTACCCGTTCCGCTGGCGCTACAGCGTGCTGAACGCCGCCGACCACTTCCGCGAGTCGACGACGTTCGACGGCGTGGAACCGGACCCGCGCCTGAGCGACGCGATGGAGATGATCCGGGCCGCCCGCCGGTCCGACGGCACGTGGCTGCAGAACGGTGTGCTCCCGGGCCGGGTCTGGTTCGACGTGGACGCTCCCGACGGCGAGCCGTCACGCTGGCTGACGCTGATCGGCACGCGTGTCCTCGGGTGGTGGGACGGCCGCCCGCACGCCGCGAGGACGTAGCCGACGTGCGGCTCGCGCCTCCGATCACCGCGCCGATCGACTCGGTCGCCGCGCGGGATCAACGAACATCGCCGGTCAGCAGGCGCCGCTCGGGGTCGGCGTAGGCCACGTCCGGCAGCGATCGCTCGACCGAGCTCAGGCCCGAGAACCGGTAGGCGAGCGCCACGTACGCCGCGATCATCACGCCGATCGCCATCATCGCGAAGGCGAAACCGCGGCCCGGCCCGTCGCCGACCAGCGCGGCGACGAACGTGGACCCGACCTCGCGGTCGCCGACCAGCGGCACGAACAGCAGGCTCGTCGCCACACCCAGGAGGAGCTGCGTCAGTGCGTAGGGGAAGTCGACGAACAGGTTCTTCAGCGCTGACGCGCGGCCCAGGAACTCCGGCTCGACCTTCAGGTGCCAGATGGTCTGCGCCGTGCCGAGCACGACCGGCGTGCCGCCGAGGAACACGAACGCGGCCACCGCCAGCAGTGGCACGCTCGGCCGCAGCGCTCCGACCACCATGGCCGCGCCGAGCAGTACCGAGAACCAGAGGAATCCCGCGGCCAACCTCTTCGGCCCGCCCCAGAACACCATCGCCACCGTCATGGCGGTCAGGCCCGCCGCCCCGGCCAGCAGGATCGCCTGCAGCGACTCTTGCGTGGCGAACGACAGCGTCAGCTGGGAGAACAGCAGCTCGGCCCCGCCGATCCCGACGTTCACCGCGGCCAGACAGCCGAGCAGAGCCAGCAGACCGCGCCGGGCCGCGATGTGTCGCCACACCCGCCAGAACCCGCGCAGCAGGCCGTCATCGGTCGAGCGCCCGATCTCCGGGATCGTCGTCGTGCGCAGCGACACCAGCGCCAGCACGAACGTGATGCAACTGGTCACCACGACGCCGTAGACGCCCGCCGTGCCGAGCAGCGGCCCGGCGAGCACGGGGCCGAGCACGGCGCTGGCGGCGGTGAGGAACATCCGCGTGCCGTTGACCCGGCCCAGATGCCGCTTGGGCACGATCAACGGGATGGCGGTCTCGAACGCGGCCAGGTGCATCGCCTTGAAGGCGGCCGCCAGCCACAGGAAGATCAGCACGCGCCAGTCCGCGAGCAGGTCGACGGTGAACAGCACCGCGAACACGAGGACGTTCACCATCCCCAGTGCGTTGCTGACGACCAGCGCCCGCTTCGGCCCCCACCGGTCGACCAACGCGCCCGCGACCGGCGACGCGACGACGAACGGAGCGATCGACAGCGCGAGCGCCAGGCCGAGCGCCACCGGCGACTCGTACAGCCGGTAGGTGTAGACGCCTATCGAGAACATCGCCAGCCCGAGCCCGGTGAGCGCGCCGAACTGCCCCAACCAGTAGATCAAGAAACCTCGCCGCCACGGCACAGTCGCCGTCATGGCACCTCCTCCTGGGTCGACCCTCGGACCGCGGGTCCACACTGCTGGACCACCGGACCGCCGACCCTGTCCCCGATTCCTCTGACACCGTCGCGCGGACCGGTCCGGCCCCCGGTTCCGGCGACGCGCCACCACCTGGTGGCCGCCCTGGGTGCCGAGGTGGCCGCGAGTGGTGTCGAGGACATCTACGAGCTCTGTCCACTGCAGCGGGGCATGCTGCTGCACGCCGCGTACGACGGCGACACCGACGTATACACGGGCCAGCACGTCTTCGCCGTCGACGGCCCGCTGGACACCGACGCCCTCGAACGCGCGTGGCGGCGGGTCTTCGCCGCCCACCCCGCGCTGCGCACGTCGTTCCACTGGGAGGGCCTGGAGAAGCCGCTGCAGGTCGTGCACAGCGACGTCCTGCCCGCAGCCCGTCGCGGGGACTGGTCCCACATCGTCGAGCCCGAGCGACGTGCTCGACTCGGCGAGCTGCTGGCCGACGATCGCGCAGGCGGCTTCGACCTGGCCACACCCCCGCTCCAGCGCCTCCACCTCGTCCGCACCGGCGACGACCGCCACCTCCTGGCCTGGTCGCACCATCACCTGCTGCTCGACGGCTGGTCGGTCCCGGTGTTCATGAACGAGGTGATGGCCCACTACGCCGCGATCACCGTCGGCGGCCCGACCCCGCCGCCGGCCCCGTCGTACCGCGACTACATCGCCTGGACCGTCAACGAGTTCGACGACGGTCGGCTCGACCTGCTCGTCGACTACATCCCCGAGCTGCTCGACGCCGAGTGGGTCGGCGAGCTGGTCGAGGAGTACTTCACGACGATCGCCACCGAGCTCGCCCGTCCCGACCGGGTGATCGGCACGGCGAGGTAGGAGGTCGCGGGTCGTCCAGCGGCATCAGGTCGAGCAGCGCCGACGCCGCACCGCACGTCAGCGGATCGCGGAACCGTCGGGTCGTCGGAACGAGGGATCGGACGGACGAGTCAGGTCACGGCCGATCGTCCCGGTCACGCGGCGCTCGGCGTCCGCGTCGAGGAAGTGCCCGCTCGCGAGCACGTCGACGGCGAACGGCCCGGTCGTCTCGTGGCGCCACGAGGCCATCCGGTCCGGGGGCGTGCTCGGGTCCTGCGCGCCCGCGAACGCGTGGATCGGCAGGTCGAGCGGCGTGGCGGGGTGGAACCCGTGCGTACTCAGGACCCGCAGGTCGGCCCGCACGGTCGGCAGGAGCGCGCGCATCAGGTCCGGCTCGGCCAGCACCTCCGGCGGGGTGCCGCCCATCTCGCGCAGGTAGCCCTCGAGACCGTCGGGGCGGCCCTCCCACGCCCAGGCGCCGTCGTGCTCCGGCGCGCCGTCGCAGGCGAGGTAGAGCCGGGTGGGCATCGGCAGGGACCGCTCGCGCAGCGCGTGGGTCAGCGTCCACGCCACGCGCGACCCCATGCTCGCGCCGTAGCAGGCGAACGGGCCCTCCAGCAGCGGCGGGAGCACCTCCAGGAGGCCGTCGACGAGGTCGGTCATCCGGTCGTACGGCTCCTCGGAGAACCGGTCGGCCCGCCCGGGCAGCTGCACCGCGACCACGTCGATCTCCGGGGGGAGCAGGCGCGGCCACAGCCGGTAGGCGCCGGCGGCGCCGCCCGCGTGGTGGAAGCACAGCAGCCGCACCGCACCCGGGGCGGCGCGGCCGCCGAACCGCTTGAACCACCGGCGGTCGCCGTCGCCCGGCGCCACCGTGGACGACGGGGTCGGCCCGCCGACGCCGGTCACGGCCGCCGTCCCGTCGCGATCAGGTGCGGGCCGACGCCCAGCAGCTCGTGCGCCCGCGCGCCCTGCAGGACCGCCTCGCGCGCCCGGGGGTCGGCCGTCCGCTCGCCGAGGTCGTCGAGCAGGAACGCCGCGCCCTCCACGATCACCAGGTCGGCCACGACGAGGCCGGCGGCCCCGAACTCCGCGCGCAGGACGCCGTCGAGCCGCGCCCCCCGGCGCGACACCGCCGCCGCGAACACGGTCCCGCCGGGCCTGACCACGCGCCGCGCCTCCCGCAGCACCTGGAGCCGGTCGGCCGCCGACGGCAGGTGGTGGAGCGGCCCGAGCAGCAGCACCGCGTCGACGCTCTCGTCGTCCAGGTCGAGCTCGCGCGCGTCGCCCACCGCCGTGCCCACGTCGGCGCCCGCCCCGGCCGCGGCCCCGCGGACGTGCTCCACGTGCGCCGCGACGATGTCGCGGTGCTCCACCCGGTAGCCGAGCCCGGCCAGCCAGAGCGCGAAGCGGCCCAGGCCGCCGCCGATGTCGGCGACCACGGCGGGGGCCGGGGGGAGGTGGCGCAGCAGGATCTCCTGCGTCCGCTCGAACTCCAGCACGCCGTGCCCGGAGTCGGCGCGCTCCTCCTCCTCGACCGCCTCGCCTCGCCGGGCCCGCTCGATCCGCTCGGCGTTCTCGGCGAGCTGCCGCTCCAGCTCCGCGATCTCGGCGTCCAGGTCGTCGTCGACGCCCGGGCCCGCCGCCGCGAGCGCGGCGGCGAGGCCGCGCACGCTGGGGTTCAGCGCGAGCATCGTCACCGTCGCGCCCTCGATCCGGCCGACCGCGCGGACGGCGCCGAACGAGTCGCCGCCCAGGTCGAAGAAGCTCGTCGTGACGTCGACCTCGTCCAGCTCCAGCAGCTCGCGGTAGACCGCCGCGATCGCCTCCTCCTCGGGCGTCTCCGGCCCCTGCACCGGCGCGCCCGGCACGGGCGGGGCCGCGCGGCCCGCCGCGTCCGAGGGCACCGGCTCGACCAGGGGGCCCGCGGCCGCCACCACCTGCCCGACGTCGTCGGCCCGGGTGAGCGCGTCCAGGACGGCGAGCAGGCGGTCGAGGACGTCCTCGGCGAAGCCGGGGTCGAAGCGGTCCGGGTGCAGCAGCAGCTGCAGCTCCGAGACCGGCGCGGGCGTCACGATCACCGACAGCGGCACGCTGACCTTGTCGAACGTCGTCTGCGAGCGCACCGCCAGCCCGCCCGTCCCGCCCCCCTCGACGGCGAAGGAGTAGTTGCCGATCACGACCAGGCTGTCGTACAGCTGCTGCCCCGGGACGCCGCTCCACCTCTTGATGTCCGACAGCGAGCTGGACTCGTAGCGGCGGATCGCGGCGTAGCGGGCCTGCAGGCCGCGCAGCCACGGCCCCGTCGCGCCGGCCGCGGGCACGGCGACCGGGACCGGGAGGGTGGTGATGAACATGCCGATCATGCGGTCGACGTCGGGCAGCTCCGGCGGACGGCCGGAGCTGACGGAGCCGAACACCACGTCCGCGGAGCCCGTGAGCCGGCTGAGCACCACGGCCCACGCGGCCTGCAGCACGGTGCCGAGCGTGACCCGGTGCCGGGCCGCGGCCGCGCGCAGCGCCTCCTCCCGCCCGCCCGCGATGCCGACGGTGTGCCGCTCCGGCTCCCCGGTGGCCCCGCGGGGATCGGCGGGGCGCAGGGCCGCGGGCCGGCGCGGGACGACCCCGCCGAGGGTCTCGGTCCAGAACGCCCGGGCCGCGTCGGTGTCCTGGCGCTGCAGCCAGGCGATGTAGTCGCGGAACGGCGGTGCGGGCGGCGGTGGGGGCCCGCCGGCGGTCAGCGCTCGGTAGTGGGTCATGACCTCGTTCATGAAGACCGGGACCGACCAGCCGTCGAGCAGCAGGTGGTGGTGGGTCCAGGCCAGCGCGTGCCGGTCGTCGCCGAGCCGGACCAGGTACAGCCGCTGCAGCGGCGCCGCGGTGAGGTCGAAGCCGGCACCGCGGTCGTCGGCCAGCAGCTCGTCGAGCCGTTCGTGCTGCAGCTCCTCGCCGAGGTCGGACCAGTCCTCGCGGTGCGCGGGCGGCGTGACGTCGCGGTGGACGACCTGCAGGGGCTTGTCCAGCCCCTCCCAGTGGAACGAGGTCCGCAGCGCGGGGTGGGCCGCGAACACCCGCCGCCAGGCCCGCACCAGCGCGTCGGCGTCCAGGCGGCCCTCGACGACGTAGACGTGCTGGCCGAGGTACATGTCGGACGCGCCGTCGTGCACCGTGTGCAGCAGCATGCCCTGCTGCAGCGGGGAGAGCTCATAGATGTCGTCCACGTCGGTCGTGCCCACCGGTGCTCCCCACCTCGTCGAACGGTGCCCGACGCTAACGACCCCGCTGCGGCGGGCGCTGTCCCGTGAACCGAGGACGACCGCGCTGACGGCGGCGACGACGGCCCGCCGTCCCGGCTTCGTGCGACAGCCCGGCCCGACGGCCCGCCGTTAGCGTCGGTGCCGCTCGCGCCCGCCTCCAGGAAGGTGATTCGGACCATGACCGACCTGGAGAGCCGCATCGCGGCGCTGTCGCCGCAGCAGCGCGAGGTGCTGGAGCGGCGGCTCGCCGAGCGCGCCGCGCCCCGCGGCCCCGGGCAGGAGCGGATCACGCCCCGCGACCGGTCGCAGCCCACCTCGCTGTCGATCCAGCAGCAGCGCGAGTGGGCGTTCGGGCACTTCCGCGGGGCCAACAACATCATCGGGGCCTTCCGGGTGCAGGGCGAGGTCGACCGGGAGCTGCTGGGTCGCGCGCTCACCGACGTCACCGAGCGGCACGAGGTCCTGCGCTCCACCGTCGAGCAGCAGCCCGACGGCACCCGGGTGCAGGTGGTCTCCCCGGTGTCGCCGGTCCCGGTGCCCGTCGAGGACCTCTCCCACCTGACCGAGCACGAGCAGCGGGCCGAGATCCGCCGCCGCTGGGAGCGCGAGGTCGACACTCCGTTCGCCCCGACCGCGCTGCGGCTGCGGATCTCGCTGCTGCACCTGGGCCCCGCGCGCCACGTCGTCCTCATCACCACCGACCACGCCGCGGGCGACCTGGCCTCGATGAACTTCCTCGTCCAGGAGTTCGCGGCGCTGTACGTGCTGCGCCGCGAGGGCGGCGGCGCGTTGCTGCCGCCGGAGGTCCAGTACGGCGACTTCGCGGTCTGGCAGCGCGCGGTGGAGGAGCAGCGGATCGACGCGGAGCGCGAGCACTGGCGCGAGACGCTCGACGGCGTCGCCCCGGGCCTGGCGCTGCCGACCGACCGCCCCTACCCGGTGGCGCCGGCGTTCGCGGGCGGCGTGCACCGGAGCGCCCTGCCCGCCGACCTCACCGCGGGCCTGCGGCGCTTCGCCGACGCCGAGCGGGCCTCGATCGGCGTGGTGCTCAGCGCGGCCGCGGCCGTGCTGCTGCACCGCTACACGGGGCGCCCCGACATCGTGGTCGGCGAGATCCTCTTCGGCCGCAACCGGGCCGAGATCGAGGGGACCATCGGCTGCTTCGTCGGCGCCCTCCCGCTGCGGGTGCGGGTGTCGGGCGAGCTGACCCTGCGCGAGGTCGTGCAGCGGGCGCGGGTCACGACGGTCACCGCGTACGGCCACCAGGACCTGCCGGTCGACGCCATGCTCGACCAGCTCGGCCTCGGGCCGGACGTCTCGGTAGGCTCACTGATCGACCTGTGGCTGGACGTCCGCACGCCGCCGACGCGGCTGGAGGTGCCCGGCCTGCAGATCGTCCCGGAGCCGATGCCCGTGAGCCTGGCGCCGAGCCCGCTGCAGCTGGGCGTGGACCCCGACGCCGCCACCCTGAGCCTGGAGTGGCTCTACATGGCGGAGCTGTTCGACCACGCGACGGTCGTCGTGCTGGCCGAGCAGTTCGAACGGATCCTGCGCGGCATCGTCGCCGCACCCGACACGGCGGTCGACCGGGTCGGCCTGGCCGTCGAGCCCGTGTCGAGCGCCCCGGCCGGGCCGCGGGCCGCGGCGACGTTCGTCGAGCTGTTCCAGCGCCGGGTCGCCCAGGCCCCGCACGCGGCGGCCGCGGTGCGCGACGGGGTCGTCACGACCTACGGCGAGCTCAACCGGGCCGCGAACCGGCTGGCCCGTCGGCTGCGCGCCGCGGGCGTGGGCCCGGAGACGCCGGTCGGAGTCTTGGTGGACCGCACGCCCCAGCTGGCCACGGCGATCCTCGGCGTGCTCAAGGTCGGGGGCCTGTACGTCCCGCTCGACACCGGCCACGCACCCGCCCGCAGCGCGGACGTGCTCACCGACGCGGGCGTGCGCGTGCTCGTCACCCAGGAGCGCCACGGCTCGGTGTTCGCCGACGCCGGGCTCGCGAGCCCGGACGAGGTGGTGCTGCTCGACGGCCCTGCGGCCGACACCGCGGACGCCGACACCGACCTGCCCGACCTGCCGGACCCCGCCTCGCTCGCCTACGTCGTCCACACGTCCGGCTCGACCGGGCGGCCGAAGGGGGCGATGATCGAGCACGGGTCGCTCGTGACCTACGCCCTGGACGTGCGCGACCGGCTGGGGCTCGGCTCCGGCGACCGGTTCCTGCAGTTCGCCTCGCCCGCCTTCGACGTGCTGGCCGAGGAGCTGTTCCCGGTCTGGCTCGCCGGCGGCGCCGTGGTGTTCCCCGGCCGTCCGCTGGTGACCGGCGGCGGTGACCTGACCGAGCTGGTCGAGCGCGAGCGGCTCACCGTGGTGGAGCTGCCCACCGCGTTCTGGCACGAGTGGGTGCGCGAGCTGGACCGCCGCGACCGCACCCCGTCCGACTCCCTGCGCATGGTGATCATCGGTGGCGAGCGCGCGCTGCCCGAGCGGATCGCGCTGTGGCGCAGCCGCACCGCCACACCGCTGGTGAACTGCTACGGGCTGACCGAGACCACCGTGACGTCGGCGTTCTTCCGCCTCGACCCGGCCGACCCGGTCACCGACTGGCCGAACCTGCCGATCGGGACACCGGTGCCCTCGGCCGAGCTGCGGGTGCTCGACGAGCGGCTGCGGCCGGTGCCCGCGGGCGCCGCGGGGGAGGTCTACATCGGCGGGGTCAGCCTCGCCCGCGGCTACCTGGGACAGCCGGGGCTCACCGCGGCGCGGTTCGTCGCCGACCCGGCCGGGGGCGGCGGGCGGCTCTACCGCACCGGTGACCTGGTCCGCCGCCGCGCGGACGGGAACCTGGAGTTCCTCGCCCGCGTCGACACGCAGATCAAGATCCGCGGGTACCGCATCGAACCGACCGGGATCGAGTCGGCCATCGACCGGTTCCCGCAGGTCGCGGAGTCGGTCGTGGCGGCGTGGGAGCCCGCTCCCGGCGACCGGCGGCTCGCGGCCTGGGTCGTGGCGCAACCGGGGGAGTCGCTGAGCGTCGCCGAGCTGCGGCGCTTCCTCGACGGCGAGCTGCCCGCCCACCTGGTGCCGTCGGCGTTCGTCGAGCTGGACGCGCTGCCGCTCAGCACCACCGGCAAGATCGACCGCAGCGCGCTGCCCGCCCCCGACGGCTCCCGCCCGGAGCAGGACGAGGAGTACGTGACGCCGCGGACACCGGCCGAGCGGATGCTGGCCGACGCGGTGGCGGAGATCCTGCGGGTGCAGCGGGTCGGTGTCCACGACAACTTCTTCGAGATCGGCGGCGACTCGATCCTGGCCATCCAGCTCGTCGCGCACGCGCAGGAGCGCGGGCTGACGCTCTCGCCGTTCGACGTGTTCGCCCACCCCACGGTGGCCGGGCTGGCCGACATCGCGGCGGCGGGCCCGGTCGTCGACGCCGAGCAGGGCGACGTGTCCGGCCCGGTGCCGCTCGCGCCGTCGCAGCGCTGGCTGTGCAGGGCCGGGGTCGCCGACCCGCACCACTCGAACCTCTCCGCGGTGCTCGACCTGCCCGAGCCGGTCGATCCCGACCACGTGCGCGACGCGGTGGAGCGGCTCCTCGCCCACCACGACGGCCTGCGGCAGCGGATCCTGGTGGCGGGCCCGTCCACCCGCGTGCGCGTCGCCCCGCGGGGCGACGCCACCCCGTTCGAGGTGCACGACCTCGGCGGGTCCGACGAGCCCGGCCCGACCGCCCGGGAGCTCACCGACGCGCTGCAGACCGGGCTCGACCCCGCGATCGGGCCGCTGCTGCGCGTGGCGCTGCTGCGGTCCGCCGGCGGGCCGGATCGGCTGGCGGTGGTGGTCCACCGGCTGGTCGCCGACGAGGGGTCGCTGCGCATCGTCGTCGAGGACCTGGTGTCCCTGCTGGACCGGATGCGCACCGGGCAGCCCGCGCAGCTCCCCACGAAGACGACGTCGTGGCAGTCGTGGGTCCGCCGGCTCGTGCGCCACGGCCGCGGCGACGCGGTGCAGGCGGAGCGGGCGCACTGGACCGACCTGGCGACCGCCCCGGCGGGCCGCGTACCCGCCGACACGGCGACCGCGCCGACAGAGGACACGGTGGCCACCGCCGCGAGCGTGACCGCGTCGCTGGACGCCGCCGCGACCGCGGAGCTGCTGCGTCTCCCGGACGCGCTCGGCTGCGCGCTGCCCGACGTGCTGCTGGCCGCGCTCGGCCGTGCCCTCGCCTCCTGGACCGGGCACGACCGGCACGTCGTCGACCTCGTGCGCCACGACCGGGTGCGGCTGTTCGACGAGGTCGACCTCTCCCGCACGGTCGGCCCGTTCGGCCACGTCCACCCGGTCGTCCTCGACGTCGCCGCGGACGGGCCCGCCGACGCCGCGGTCCGCGCCGTCGCCGGGCACCTGCGCGACGTGCCCGGGGACGGCGTCGGCTGGGAGCTGCTGCGCCAGGACGCCGACCCGGTGCCGGACGCGCCGGTCGACCTCGCGTTCGCCCACCCGGACGGGCCGCCGCTCAACGCGCTCGACGGCGACGACAGCCCGCGCAACCTGCGGCGCCGCGCCCTGGAGGTCGAGGTCCGCGTGGTGGACGACGAACTGGTAACCCGGTGGACCTACGGCCGGGCCCGGCACCACGAGGCCACCGTCGCCCGCGTGGCCGAGCGGTACGCCGCCGAGCTACGCGCGATGGCCGAGCTCGGGCGCGGCCCGGCGGGGGCGCCCGCGCCGTCGGACTTCCCGCTGGCTCACATCGACCAGGAGCAGCTGGACGCCCTGCTCAGCCGGCTGTAGGCCGCGCCACCGCCGACGCAGCCGTTGCGCACCCCGCGCATCCGATGCAACGGCTGCGCGGGGGACGGAAGGTGTGCGCGACGGCCGCGCGATCAGCGGCGGGTGACCGTGCAGGGCAGCGACGCGAAGCCGCGCTGGTTCGGGGAGCGCACCCGCCGGGCCCTCGCCGGGTCGACCTCGTAGGCGGAGAACACCGCGCCCGCCTCCTCCAGCGCGATCCGCATCTCCACCCGGGCCAGCGGGGCGCCGAGGCAGTGGTGCGGGCCGCGGCCGAAGCTGATGGTCCGGCCCCCGTCGCGGTCGAGGTCGAACACGTCGGGGTCGGGTAAGACCCGCTCGTCCCGGTTGACCGACCCGGGCAGGACCGCGATCCGGGCGCCGGCGGGCAGCGCGGTCCCGTGGATGACGTGGTCCTCGGAGAGGGCGCGGACGGTGAGCTGGTTGTCCGAGTCGTACCGGAGCGTCTCCATGGCCCAGTCGTCGGCGCGGCCGTCGAGGCCCGCGCGCTGGATCTCCGGCTGCAGCGCGCCGTGGTACCAGGCGTTGCCGATCGTCTTGCCGGTCGACTCGTTGCCCGCGCTGATGACGAGGAACAGGAACGCGACGATCTCGGCGTCGGTGAGCGGCACGCCGTCGACACGAGCCTGGACCATCTGCGAGGTCAGGTCCTCCCGCGGCCGCCTGCGCAGCTCGGAGATCAGCGCCACGAAGCGGTCGGCGAGGCGGATCGCCGCCGCCACCGACTCCCCGCCGCGCTGGTCGGAGCCGTCGCGGCGCTCGTTGAGGCAGTCGGTGTCGCTGCGGATCTGGTCCCAGTCCTCGACCGGGAGGCCGACCATCTCGCAGACGACGTCGTTGGGCAGCGCGGTGGCGAAGTCGAAGGTCCGCTGGTCGAGCAGCGGCTCCAGCCGGGCGCGGGCCAGCTCGCGGATCCGCGGTTCCAGGCCGGCCACGTGCCGCGGGGTGAACGCGCTCGCCGCCAGCCGGCGGTAGGTGTCGTGCTCGGGCGGTCCATCGCGTGGAAGAGGATCCGCTCGGCCGCCCCGGGCCCCCACAGGTCGGGTTCGAGCGAGATGCCGTTGCGGATGGAGAACAGCGCGGACCGGCCCAGCGCCCACTCCACGTCGGAGTAGCGGCTCAGCGCCCAGAAGTCGCGCTCCTCGTTGCGGTAGAGCGGCGCGTGGTCCCGCATCCAGGTGTTGGTCGGGTAGGGGTCCTCGTGCATCCGGTAGTTGAACGGGTCGTAGACCGGTGGCGCGTCGGTCGCGGTCACCTCGGGGTCCTCCAGCGGCGTGCGGCGTGCGGCGTGCGAGCGGGTCAGGCGTCCGTCCGGACGGGCCGGTCCCGGTGGACGACCTCGGTCGGCAGGGTGGCGAAGCCGCGCTGGTGGGGCGAGTGGACGCGGCGGGCGCCCGCCGGGTCGACCTCGTAGTCGCAGATCAGCGCGGCCATCTCGGCCAGCGCGATCCGCATGGTGATCCGGGCGAGCGCCGCGCCGAGGCAGTAGTGGGGCCCCGCGCCGAAGCTGAACGTCGAGGTGGTGTCGCGGTCGAGGTCGAAGCGGTCGGGGTCGGGGAAGACCCGGTCGTCGCGGTTGGCCGAGGCGGGCAGCACCAGCACCTGCGCGTCCTCGGGGATCTCGACGTCGTGCAGGACGGCGGGCCGGGTGAGGGTCCGGGAGGTCATCTGGCTGGCCGAGTCGTAGCGCAGGGTCTCGGCCGCCCAGTCCCCGGCGCGCCCGTGCAGCCCCGCCCACCGCACGTCGGGATCGCGCCACCCGTGGTACCAGGCGTTGCCGATCGTCTTGCCCGTCGACTCGTTGCCCGCGGTGACGACGAGGAACAGGAACGCCACCAGCTCCATCTCGGTGTGCCGGGTGCCGCCGACGTCGGCCTCGATCATCAGCGAGGTCAGGTCGTCACCGGGGCGCCGGCCCATGTCGCGGACGTGGTCGGTGAAGTAGGACGCCAGGCGCAGGGCCGCCGCCGTCGAGCTGGGGCCGCGCTCGTCGGACTGGTCGTCGCGCTGGTTGAGCAGGTCGGCGTCGGCCCGCAGCTGGTCCCAGTCCTCGGCGGGCACCCCGAGCATCTCGCAGACGACGTCGTTGGGGAGCGCCGCGGCGTAGTCGGCGGCGAAGTCGAAGCGGCGCAGGTCGCGCAGCGGCTCGAGGCGGGCCCGGGCCAGCTCCCGCATCCGCTGCTCCAGCCGGGCCACCCGCCGCGGGGTGAAGGCGGTGGAGACCACGCTGCGGTGGACGCCGTGCTGCGGCGGGTCCATGGCCAGGAAGAAGCTGGTCTGCACCGCGTGCGGCCCCCACAGCTCCGGCTCGATCGAGATGCCGTTGCGGCTGGAGAACAGGCCGGGGTTGCGCAGGGCGGCCGACACGTCGGCGTACCGGGACAGCGCCCAGAACCCGCGCTCGTCGTTGCGGTAGACCGGCGCGTGCTCGCGCATCCAGGCGTAGGTGGGGTAGGGGTCCTCGTGCAGGCCGAAGTCGAACGGGTCGTACGAGCGGGGCGGGGCCGACTCCGGGGCGGGTGCTGCCATGGCGTCCCCTCGTGCTGTGGGCTCGGGCTGCGAGCGCGTGACCGTCGTGCGAACGATCCCGCGCCCCGGCCGCCCGGACCTGTCCCCGGTTCCGCCGACACCCTCCCGGGCTGGTCGCGGCGCCGTCCCGGGAACGGGTGACCTGGCCGCGCCGGGGCGGGTGGGGATGCTGGACGCCCGCGCGGTGATGAGGAGCGCGGTGACGAGGAGGGGACCGGGTGACCGTTCTCGGCTTCAGCGGGCTCGGTGCGGGCCTGGGGTACAAGCTTCGCGTCCTCCCCGGCGCCGACCCCCGCACGCTGCGGATGCGCCAGGGGCTCGACTCCGCCGCCGCGCTGATCGACGACGACGGTCGGATCGTCGCCTCCGCGCAGGAGCGCCACGACGGGGACAAGGGCACCGGCGCGTTCCCGGTCGACGCCGTCGAGGCCTGCCTGCGCGCGGCCGGGGCCGAGCCGGGCGACGTCGACGTGGTGGCCCACGGGTTCGACCACGTGCCGCCGCGCAGCGGGACGGACGACCCCCACGCGGCGGGCTGGTACCGCGGGGTCTACGCCTACGACGTGCAGCGGGCCCTGCTCACCGACGCCGTCCCGAAGCTCCGCGACACCCCGCTGGTGCCCGTGCGGCACCACCTCGCGCACGCGGCCAGCGCCTACTACCTGAGCGGCTTCGACGACGCGCTCGTCGTCGTGCTGGACGGGGCGGGGGAGACCGAGGCCATCTCGGTCTTCGACGGGGCCGGCGGGCGGCTCACCCCGCGCCGCAGCCACCCGATCGGCAGCTCGCTCGGCATCCTCTACGGGGCGGTGACCCACCACCTCGGCTTCCAGTTCGCCATGGACGAGTACAAGGTCATGGGGCTGGCGCCGTACGGCGACCCGCCCGCCCGCGCCCCGGCGTTCCGCGGCCTGGTCCGGCTCGGCCCGGACGGCGCGGTGAGCATCCCGGTGCTCTACGCCGACCGCACCCCCGCCGAGCGGGAGACGCACGGCGGCGTGTTGTCCGTGCTCACCTCGCTGCTCGGGCCCCCGCGGCGGCCCGACGAGCCGATCGAGCAGCGCCACCTCGACACCGCCGCGGCGCTGCAGCGGCGGCTCGAGGAGGCCGTGCTGCACCTGCTCGCCGCCCACCTCGACGGCCCGCGCCCGCGCCGGCTGTGCCTGGCCGGCGGCGTCGCGCTGAACTGCACGGTGAACGGGGCGGTCCTGCGCAGCGGCCTCGTCGACGACCTGTTCGTGCAGCCCGCGGCGGGCGACGACGGCACGGCGCTGGGCGCGGCGCTCGTGGCGGCCCGCCGCACGCACCCGGCCCCGCCGACCCGGATGGCCATGCCGTACTGGGGCGAGGGCTGCGACCCCGCGGACGTGGAGGCGGCGCTGCGGACGCTCCCGGACGGCTGCGCCACCACCCGCCTGGGCGAGGGCGCGCTCG
Organism: Pseudonocardia sp.; assembly: GCA_043716935.1. Taxonomy (GTDB): domain Bacteria; phylum Actinomycetota; class Actinomycetes; order Mycobacteriales; family Pseudonocardiaceae; genus Pseudonocardia. Next base: position 3,066 of record JAYSXW010000501.1, on the reverse strand, counting down.
TCGACGCCGTCGCCGACCGGATCGTCGCGGGCCGGGTGGTCTGCTGGTTCCAGGGGCGGATGGAGTTCGGGCCGCGCGCGCTGGGCAACCGCAGCATCCTGGCCGACCCCCGGTCGCCGACGATGCGCGGGCACCTCAACAGCGTGATCAAGCAGCGGGAGGAGTTCCGCCCGTTCGCCCCCGCCGTCCTCGCGCAGGAGGCGGGCACCTGGTTCGACATCGACGAGCACTGGCTGCCGGCGTTCCGCCACATGCTGGTCACCGCGCCCGTGCGCCCCGCCCACCGCGCCGGGCTCCCGGCCGTCACGCACGTCGACGGGTCGGCGCGGGTGCAGGTCGTGGTCCCGGACGAGGCTCCGCTGTTCGCCCGGCTGCTCACCGCCGTCGGGGCGCGGACCGGGATGGGCATGGTGCTCAACACCTCGTTCAACCTGCGCGGCCAGCCGATCGTGCGCACCCCCGCCGACGCCGTCGCGACCTTCGCGCGGTCGGACATGGACGTCCTCGCGATCGGCGAGCACCTCGTCCTCACGCCGGGCCGGGACCAGGCCGGGGCGTGAGCGGCGTGGAGCCCGGGACCCCGCCGGGGACCGCGGACGAGGGGATCCTGGCGATCGTGCGCGAGGTCCTGCCCGGCCGGCCCGTCGCCGCGGACGACGTGCTCGCCCTGCACGGCGCCACGTCGCTGTCCCTCGTCCGGATCATCGCCGTGGCCGCCCGGGACCTCGGTCTCGACATCGACCCGCGCGACCTCACCGGCCCGGCCACGGCCCGGGCGCTCGCCGCGGTGGCGCGTCCGACGGGCCGGGTGGCGCCGTGACGGTGTCGTCCTCCACCCGCCCGGTCTCCGCCCTCGCCGATCTCGTCGACGCCGTCTCCCAGCTGGAGGGCCTTACCCGGCAGGTCGGCGCGTTCGCGCTCGGCGCCGCCGCCGTCGACCGTGCCCCGGAGCTGGTCGCGGCCGTGTGCGGGGCGCTGGAGGTGCCGCTGCGCTTCGACGCCCCCGGCGACGGACCCGACCACGCGGTCACGGCCCTGGCGTCGCGGATCCGGCGCGCGCAGCGGGCGCCCGAGCTGGCCCGCCTCACCTCCGCCGAGGCGGCGGCCACCGCCCGGCGGATCCGCGACGAGGGCCGCGCGGGCCTGCGTGAGCACGCGGTGCGCCGTCCGGACGGCACCGTGCTCACCGCCGTCGCGGCCGGTCCGCCCGGCGCCCCATGCGTGCTGATCTCGGCCCCGCCGGGGCTGGACCACCGGCTGTCCCTGCCGTGGCTGCGCGCGCTGGGCGGCGACCTGCACTGCGCGGTCCTGGAGACCCGCGGCACCAGCGAGCCGATCACCGACCCCGAGGACTTCGACCGGCGCGGGACCGGCCTGGACAGCCAGGTGGAGGACCTGCTCGCGGTGGCGGCGGAGCTGGCCGGCGGGGCGGTGCACCTCATGGGCCTGTGCGGCGGCGTCGCCGTGGCGCTGCAGGCGGCCGCGGCGCGACCTGACCTCGTCGGGTCGGTGAGCGCGTGGCACGCGGACCTGGAGCTGGGCGCGGACGTGCCGAAGAGCGACCAGCAGGAGAACCTGCGGGCCGTGCTCGACGTGGCGGGCGAGTCGCGCGACACGGCCGCCTGGCTGCGCGGCAGGCTCACCAGCGGCCCGATGACCGGCGTGCCCGAGGAGGTCGGGCCGCTGGTGGTGCGCCCGTACGCCACGCCCGAGCTGTTCTACCGGTACGCCCGGCTCACCACGGCGGGGATGCGGCAGGACTCCCGGCGGGCCGCGGCCGCGCTGGCCGGCCGGCGGTGCCTGGTGGTCACCTCCGAGGACGTCGCCACCACGCACCCGGCCGGGTCGCGGCGCCTCGCCGAGCTCGTGCCGGGTGCGCGCCTGGTGACCTCGCCCCACGGCTCCGGGACGCACCTGGACGCCTTCCGGGCCTCGGCCGAGCACGTCTCCTGCCTGCGGTCGTTCCTCGCCGGCTGAGGCCGGTGGCTCAGCTCTCCGCCTGCTCGATCTCGCTGAGCAGCGCCTCGAAGTCGTCCCGGCCGGCCAGCTCGCCCTGGGTGCGGACGATGAGCCGGGCCAGCTCGTCGACCGTCGGCGACTCGAACACGTCCCGCACCGCGAGCTGCACCCCGAACGCGTCCCGGACGCGGGTGAGCAGCCGGGTCGCGAGCATCGAGAAACCGCCGAGCTCGAAGAAGCTGTCATAGACGCCGACCCGGGGGATCGCCAGCAGCTCCTCGATCATCGAGGTCAGCCGCTGCTCCATCGGCGTCCTCGGCGCGGTGTGGTCGTCGGGGGCGCCGTCGCCGGTCGGGCGGGGCAGCGCCCGCAGGTCGTACTCGCCCCACGAGGTGCGGGGGAGGGCGGGCAGCGCGACGAGCCGGTCGGGCACCAGGTAGTCGGGCAGGCGCGTCCGGACCCGGCTGTGCACCGCCTCCGTGGAGAGCGCGGGGTCGGGGCCGGCGAGGTAGGCGGTCAGCGTCGTCGTCCCGTCGGGACCGGGCTGCTCGACGACGAGCGCGTCGCGCACGCCGGGCACGTCGCGCAGCACGGAGACGGTGTCGAGCAGGTCGCGGCCCGGGGGCACGCCCGCCTCGCCCGCGTACTCCAGCACCCCGTCCGGCCGCAGGCGGCCCAGGTCGCCGGTCCGCTCGTCGCCGTGCCAGATCTCGGCCAGCTCGCCGACGCCCGCCGGCTGCCTCGACGGGTGCCGCAGCGACACCCCCATCCCGGGCAGCGGCCGGCCCAGCGGGACCCGCAGCGGCGCGTCCCGCACGGCCGTGCCGGCCGGGGCCTCATGGGCCGCGAGCGGGCGCCCGTCGGCCGTCATCCGGTGCACCCCGACGAACCGGCAGCCGGGAGCGAGTTCCCGGGCCGCCTCGACGTCGTGGGGGAGGAGGTCACCGGCGTTGTCGACCACCACGCAGGTCAGGTCGGGCAGCATCGGCACGGGCGTCCGCGCGGTCATCGCGCGCAGGATCGGCGGGTCCAGGTAGGCGACCGTGACCGCGTTCCCGCGCAGCCAGTCGATGAGCGCATCGACGTCGTCGCCGAACCCGCGGTCCG
>JAYSXW010000051.1:0-2080 GCA_043716935.1 Pseudonocardia sp. | reverse complement strand
AAGACCCGGGCCATGTAGTCGCCGAACGGGACGTACACCAGCGCGAGCAGGAGGATCAGCGCGGCGACCTGGAGGAGGCCGGCGACGTTGTCAGGCATGATCGCGCCTCCACGGGGCAGAAGACGTCGACGCGCACAATCGCGTCTCCGCTGAAGCAGGTGCGTCGCCGGTCATCAGAACCTCTCCGGACGCAACAGGGCCACGAACAGGTAGATCAGCAGGCCCAGCGCGACGAGGCCGCCCACGATGTTGGTGATCACGACGTCGCCCCGGGTGCAGGTGCGCGGTGGCGGTGGGTGCGGCTCACAGGGAGTCCAGCCCTCGCAGCGTCAGGACCAGCAGCGCGAAACCGCCGACGAGTAGCAGCGCGTAGGCCAGGTCGGCCATTGTTCCTCCTCCACGAGTACGGCCCGCCGCAGCGACCGGCCGAAGCGGGAGCATCGCCGCACCCGGCCCGGCGATCCACCCCGCCAACGGCCCGTTGACGGTGTCGGTCGTCGGTGTTGACGCCGTCTTGACGCGTCGGTGGCCGCCGTCACCCGTCGGCGGCGACGCCGCGTCCCGATCGGGCGCGGGATGCCAGCGGCGCGTGACGGGTTCCTGCGCGGAACGCCGGTTCCCGGCCCGCCGGGTGAACCTGAGGACCTCCACCCGGACGGGCGACGGGCCCCGACCGGCTGCTGCCTCCGACGGCGGCGGGGCGGGCCGGCGGGTGACGGTCAGCCCGGGGTGGTGGTGGGAGCGGACCCATCGGCGAGGCGGGCGGGGTGGCGGCGGGCGGGGGCGGGCTGGGCGATGGTGTGGGACCGGACGCCGGCGGGAGGACGACCGCGAGCGGGGCGGGTGGGTCGAGGACGCAGCGTCCGGTCAGGTCGTCGAAGCGCTCGACGCCCCGCGGATAGGGCTTCGCCGGCACCACCGCCGTGCCGGGGTCGTCGCCGCCGGTCTCCGGGCAGTCGGTGCGGACGTCGAGCGGCCTGCCGTACTGGTCGAACAGGTAGATCCCGGTCAGGGGCGCGCCGGCCGAGTCGAACGGCCGGACGTCGAGGATCGGATGGTCCCCGTCCTGCCAGAGGCCGGGCCGCAGCGGCGGGGCGGGGTAGCTGGTCGGGTTGCCCTCTCCCCACGTGAGAACGCCCGTGAGCAGCAGCGACGCGACCAGGGCATTGAGCGGCACGACGAGCCACAGCAACCGCCGGTCACGGCGGGAGAGGTGGCCCAACCAGATCGACACCGGCACCGCGACCAGGGACACCACGACGACGGCCAGCAGCGCCGTCCCGCCGTAGGCGCCGAACACACGGCCGCCGCCGCGAGCGCGCGCAGCATCCACCACGCCGTTTGCAGGCTCACCGCGAACCCGGCGACGCGCCCGACCGCCGTCGCGGGATCGGGACGAAGGCGCGACAGCCGCTGGACCTCCGGCAGCCCCGCGACGGGGGTGACGCGGGGGCCACCGGTGAGCAGTGCCGGCAGCGCCACCAGGGCGATCAGCAGCGCGAGCAGCACGGCGCCCTCGCCCCCCGAGCTCGGCGCCAGGGGCAGCAGCAGGGTCGAACCGGCGAGCCCGATCAACGCGAGCCGTCCCACCTCGTCGGGCCGGCGCGCCGCGAGAATCACCGGTCCGGGCGGCGGATAGCCCGCGGCGGCCCGCAGCTCGGCCGCGTAGGTCGCCGGCGGACCGAGCCGGGCGGTGAGCCGCGCCAGGTCCCGGCCCGAGCCCCGTTCGTCGCCCCCGCCCCCGCTCCCGCTCCCGCTCCCGGCCCCGTCCCCACCTCCGGCCACGCTCCCGGCCCCGCCCCCACCTCCGGCCCCGCCCCGGTCGTGCCCACCGGCGTCGGCGGCGTCCCGCCCCTCGGGGCTGCGGCCCCCAGCGTCCCGGCCCCCAGCGTCCCGACCCCCAGCGTCCCGACCCGCAACGCCCAGACCCGCAACGCCCAGACACTCGGTGTCCAGGTCGGCCTCGACGTCCGCGAGATGACCCGCGACGTCCTCGAGGATCTCGTCGACCTCTGCCGGCGGCAGGTCCGCCAGCGCGGCCCGCACCCCGGCCGGGTACTCGGTCCCGGCTCCGGTCTGC
>JAYSXW010000006.1:0-6573 GCA_043716935.1 Pseudonocardia sp. | reverse complement strand
CGGCGGGATCCGCGTGGTCCAACGGCACCGCCAACCGGGCGCACCGGAACGCTCCGCACGCGTGCCAGTCCAACGCGCCGGGCGGCCGGTCCGGCACGCCGGCGCCGCACCCGCCCGCGAACAGCGCGCCGCCCAGCGCGATGGCTGCGGCACGGCGCGCCCTCACGTGGCGTCCTCGCGGAAAGTGCGGGCCGCAGCACCGACCGTCACGGCGGCGATCCAGCCCAGCAGGACGAGCCCACCCACCCAGAACGGCATCGTCGCGTCGGGCCGGGCGGGGCCGGCAGAGAACGTCCCCGTGGCGTGCAGCCAGGACCAGTCGACGGCCGTCGCGAACCACGGCACGTTGAGCAGCGCCACCCCGAAGACCTCGACGACCAGCATCCCGACGAAGACGATGATCGTGGCGGCCAGGCTGTGCAGCAACAACCCGAGGGCTGCGCCGGCCACCGCCGTCAGGGAGGCCGCCGCGACGGCGGTGGCGGCGCGCCCCCAGAACACGGGATCGGCGAAGGCGCTGCCGAGGTCCACCCCGTGACCGGCCAGCATCGGCACCCCGACGGCGAAGGAGACGGCCGCCGAGGACAGCGCGACCACGAGGCCGGCCCCGAGCGCGGTGAGAAGTGCTGCGGCCATCAGCCGGCCGCGGCGCGGCGTGGTGAGCAACGACTGGACGCGGCCGCCGAACCGCAGGTCGGGTGTCACCACGAGAGCTCCGATGAGGAGCGACATGAGCCAGTTGTCGGTCATAGTGAGGAGTGGCTGGCCCCGGCGCCCGCTCCGCCGAGCGCACCCAACCCCGACAGCAGGACGGTACCGCCGGCCATACCGAACCCGCCCGCTGCCAACGACCCGCCGTCGAGCGCGGCCAGACCAGCCGAGGTCGCGGCCGCACTGCTCAGACCCAGGGCAACGCCGACGCCCGCGGCGATCACCGGGGCCGCGACATCCATCGACGCCACGCCCACGACCAGCCCCGCCACCGACACCGCAGCCACCCGACCCCATCTGACGTTGCGTCGGGCCAGAGCACGCAACACCGCCTCGAACTCGGCCGTGACCGCCCGTAGATCACCTGGTTTCAGCGGGTTGAGATGACCGGCCGCCACTTCTTCAGAAGTCTTCGCAAGGCCTGGCTCGTGCACCGATGCTGGCCCGCTGCGCGGGGTCTCCCTGGCCACTCCGGTCGACTCGTGTTGCCTCGCTACGTCAAAAGATCTTCGGCGTGGTGCGAGATTCCGACATCTGGAGAGACCACAGTGAAGATCCCCAGGGACCTGTCAGATGTTTCCGCAGGTCAACCGGTGGGCGCGGCAGGGTTCGAACCTGCGACCGCTCGGGTGTAAACCGAGAGCTCTTCCGCTGAGCTACGCGCCCGACGCGCCGGACCTCTACGAGCCCCCGGCGCGCTGAGATCACAGCACCGCGAGGGCCTTCTTCCAGGCGTCCTGGTCGCGGGCCTCGCCGGGACCGTTGACCTCGGCGAACTGCACGGTACCGGTCTTGTCCACCAGGAACGTGCCGCGCAGGGCGAAGCCGGCGCCGTCGTTGAACACGCCGTAGGCCTTGGCGACCTCGCCGTGCGGCCAGAAGTCGGCCAGCAGCGGGAACTGGTAGCCCTGGGCGTCCGCCCAGGCCTTGAGCGTGAAGGGATGGTCGACCGACAACGCGAGGATCTGCACGTCGTCGTTCTGGAACGTGGACAGCTCGTCGCGCACCGCGCACAGCTCGCCGGTGCAGATGCCGGAGAACGCGAACGGGTAGAAAACCACGAGGGCGGCCCGGTCGCCACGGAACGACGACAGTGTGACGTCCTGGTTGTTCTGGTCCTTCAGGGTGAAGTCAGGGGCCTGGGTGCCGACCTCGGGGGCCATGTGCGGATTCTCCTCGGCTTCGCAAGACGGAACTGGGATGATGGCGTCGCGACAAGCCTAGTCGGCACGCCTGGTGCGGGTGAGCGGCGCCGGAACGCCCTCGTGGGTCAGGCCGGCGCGTCGACCGACAGCCCGTTGTCACGGCGGCCCGCGCCCAGCGTTCGTCGTAGGTCAGCATCACGTGGGCGTCCACCAGGACTGCAGTGGCGAGGTGGATGGCGTCGAGCGGGTGCAGGGCGCTCGGGTCGACCCGGCGGGCGAGGCTGACGACATCCGCTCCGAGGGGGTGCTCGGCGATCCCCGACGGCGCCGCGCCGACCTCGGCGGCAACCCGGGCATGATCGCGGCCGAGCCGGATACGCAGAGCCCTCGCGACCTCGATCCAGGCCAGCGTCGACGACAGGAGCAGGTCACCCGTTGCGACGCGGCGGTCGATCTGCTCCACGAGGGCGGCCGACTCCCGCTCGAGGATCACCCGTTCGAGCACGGCACTGCTGTCGACACAGACACGTACGCCGGAACGGCCGACGCCGTGTTCTCCCGTGGAACGACCAGTCGATTCATGGCCGTCCGCAGGTGGTACCAGCATCGGTACCGACTGGCTACCGTCGCTGCTTCGCTGCCTTGGGCGCCACCAGCCGGGAGCCGGCCCAGCCGTCGCTGATGGTGGCGTTGGAGGTCTGCGACAGGCCCGCCGTGGGGGCGGCCTCGGCGATCTCGCTGGGCTCGACGTGCCCGGAGCGACCCGTCTTGGGGGTCAGCACCCAGATCACGCCATTGTCGGCGAGCGGGCCAATGGCGTCGACCAGGGCGTCGACGAGATCGCCGTCGCCCTCGCGCCACCACATCAGGACGAGGTCGACCACCTCGTCGGCGCCCTCGGCGAGCAGTTCGTCGCCGGCTCTCTCCTCGACGGCGTCGCGCACCGCCTCGTCGACGTCGGAGTCCCAACCGAGTTCCTGGACGACCATGCCCGGCTCGACGCCGAGCTTGCCCGCGATGTCGGACGTGCGTCCGGCATCTTCCGCGGCGACCACGTGTGTGTACCCCTCGTTCCTGAATCCCTGGAGCCAGGCCCGGGCGGTTGCCCGAACCTGCCGATCGGTGGCGGAATCCGAACACGACCCGCCCCGACACGCAAGCACTGCCGTACAACCGTCGCCGAATGAACCTCTTGTGACGACATCACACGTCACGGGGCACGATAGGGGATGGCCCCGACACCGGGTCACGCCCGCTCCATCCAGCCGAGCATCGCAGGGAGATCCCTTGACCGGCCAGATCACCCCACCGCGGCGTGTGAACGTCATCCGCGACGGCCTCGCCGCCCACCTCCCGGACATCGACCCGGAGGAGACCGCCGAGTGGCTGGACTCCTTCGACGCGGTGCTCGACGCCGCGGGCCAGCAGCGTGCCCGCTACCTGATGCTGCGGATGTTGCAGCGCGCCCGCGAACGTCATGTCGGCGTTCCCGCCTTGACCAGCACCGACTACGTCAACACGATCGCCACCGACCGGGAGCCGTGGTTCCCCGGCGACGAGGAGGCGGAACGGGCCTACCGGCGCTGGGTGCGCTGGAACGCGGCGATGACGGTGCACCGCGCGCAGCGCCCCGGCATCGGCGTGGGCGGCCACATCTCCACCTACGCCTCCTCGGCCACGCTCTACGAGGTCGGCTTCAACCACTTCTTCCGGGGGAAGGAACACCCGGGCGGGGGCGACCAGGTCTTCATCCAGGGCCACGCCTCCCCCGGCATCTACGCGCGCGCCTACCTGGAGGGGCGCCTCACCGAGGACAGGCTCGACGGGTTCCGCCAGGAGCTGTCGCACGGCGGGCCGGGCCACGGGCTGCCCTCCTACCCGCACCCGCGGCTGATGCCGGACTTCTGGGAGTTCCCGACCGTCTCCATGGGTCTTGGCCCGATGAACGCGATCATGCAGGCCCGGTTCAACCGCTACCTCGACGCGCGTGGCTTCCACGACGACAAGGGCGAGTCCACGGGCGATCAGCACGTCTGGGCGTTCCTCGGCGACGGTGAGATGGACGAGCCGGAGAGCCGTGGGCTGATCCACATCGCCGCGACCGAGGGCCTGGACAACCTCACGTTCGTCGTCAACTGCAACCTGCAGCGCCTAGACGGCCCGGTCCGCGGGAACGGCAAGATCATTCAGGAGCTCGAATCGTTCTTCCGCGGCGCGGGCTGGAACGTCATCAAGGTGATCTGGGGCCGGGAGTGGGACGCGCTGCTGCACGCCGACCGCGACGGGGCGCTGATCAACCTGATGAACCAGACCCCCGACGGCGATTACCAGACCTACAAGGCCAACGACGGCGCGTTCGTCCGCGAGCACTTCTTCGGGCGTGACCCCCGCACGAAGGAGCTGGTCACGCCGCTGACCGACGACGAGATCTGGAACCTCAAGCGCGGCGGGCACGACTACCGCAAGGTCTACGCGGCGTACGCGGCGGCGCTGGAGAACAGCGGCCAGCCGACCGTCATCCTGGCCAAGACGATCAAGGGTTACGGCCTGGGCTCGCACTTCGCCGGCCGCAACGCCACGCACCAGATGAAGAAGCTGACGCTGCCCGACCTCAAGGAGTTCCGCGACTCCCAGCGCATCCCGATCACCGACGCCCAGCTCGAGGCCGACCCGTACCTGCCGCCGTACTACCACCCCGGCAACGACGCGCCCGAGCTGCAGTACATGCAGGAGCGACGCCGGGCGCTGGGCGGCCCGGTGCCGTCGCGGCGAGTGACGGCGAAGCCGCTGGTGCTGCCGGGCGACAAGGTCTACGACGTCATCCGCAGAGGCTCGGGCAAGCAGGAGGTGGCCACGACGATGGCCTTCGTCCGGCTGCTGCGCGAGCTGATCAAGGACCCGGAGATCGGCAGCCGGTTCGTCCCGATCATCCCCGACGAGGCGCGCACGTTCGGGATGGACTCGATGTTCCCGACGCAGAAGATCTACAACCCGAACGGGCAGCAGTACACCTCCGTCGACGCCTCCCTGATGCTCGCCTACCGCGAGTCCGAGCAGGGACAGCTGTTGCACGAGGGCATCAACGAGGCGGGCTCGGTGGGCTCGTTCACGGCCGCAGGTACGGCGTATGCCACCCACGCGCAGACGATGATCCCCGTCTACGTCTTCTACTCGATGTTCGGCTTCCAGCGCACCGGCGACTCGATCTGGGCCGCGGCCGACCAGATGGCCCGCGGGTTCCTCGTCGGCGCCACGGCCGGACGCACCACGCTCACCGGCGAGGGCCTGCAGCACAACGACGGCCACTCGATGCTGCTCGCCGCCACGAACCCGGCGGTACTGGCCTACGACCCGGCCTTCTCCTTCGAGGTGGCGCACATCGTCAAGGACGGGTTGCGCCGCATGTACGGCGGCGGCGCGGGTGATCCCAGCGGGGGCACGCTGCACGGGGAGAACGTCATGTACTACCTGACGGTCTACAACGAGCCCTACGTGCAGCCGGCCGAGCCCGCGGACCTCGACGTCGACGGCGTCCTACGCGGCATCCACCGCTACGCCGCGTCCCCGCGGGACGACGGCCCGCAGGTGCGACTGCTCGCGTCCGGGGTCGCGGTGCCGTGGGCTTTGCAGGCCCGCGACATGCTGGCCGAGCAGTGGAACGTCGGCGCTGAGGTGTGGTCGGTGACGTCGTGGGGAGAGCTGCGTCGCGACGGCGTGGCCGCAGAGCAGCACAACCTCCTGCACCTCGACGACGATGCCGCCCAGCCCTACGTCAGCCGGGCGCTCGGGGCGAACGACACGCCCGTCGTCGCCGTCTCGGACTGGATGCGTGCGGTGCCCGACCTGATCCGCCAGTGGGTGCCGGCGCCGTACACCACGCTGGGCACCGACGGTTTCGGCCTGTCCGACACCCGTCCTGCCGTACGGCGGCACTTCAACGTCGACGCGGAGAGCATCACGGTGGCGGCGCTGCACAGCCTCGCCACACGCGGCGAGGTGGACCGCGCGACCGCGGCCGAGGCGGCCGGGAAGTACCGGATCGACGATCCCCAGGCCGCCGGCCCGCAGACGGGCGACCCCGGGGTGGCCTGACCGGGGCACCGGGGCTGGCGGATCACGAGACTCCCACGTCGGCGAGATCGGGATCCGTCAGCCCCGGCAGGTCCCACCGCTCGATGCGGGCGCGGGTCGTGTCGGGGTCGCCGGCGAAGCCCCTGATTCTCGTGGTCGTCGGCCGGCCGACCTGACGCCGAGGACACCGGCATCCACACCAGGGCGACGCCATGGAACGACGTGCGGCGCGCAGGGGAGCTGTCCCCTAACATCAAGGAGTTTGGGGCTCGGCAGCGGGGCCCGTTCGCGATACGCTCCGTCTGACGTCGAGTTCGATGGTGATCGTGAGCGACGTCCCGACCAGGTCGCGGACTCATCGCGCCCCGGCGGCGCGATGCCGGGGGCCAGAGCCCCGGCGCACGGGCACGAGGAGAGCACGACATGGCAGAGGGCACCGTCAAGTGGTTCAACAGCGAGAAGGGCTACGGCTTCCTCGCTCCCGACGGTGGTGGTGCGGACGTGTTCGTCCACTACTCGGCGATCCAGACCAACGGCTACAAGAGTCTCGACGAGGGCCAGCGCGTGTCCTTCGACGTCGAGCAGGGTCAGAAGGGCCCGCAGGCCACGAACGTCGCGCCGGCCGGCTGAGCGATCCCTGCCGTCC
>JAYSXW010000500.1:0-8622 GCA_043716935.1 Pseudonocardia sp. | reverse complement strand
TCAGCACTCGACTCCCCGCGGAGGCCGCAGAAGTGGGACCACGCCGTTCGCTCCAGCTCGTACTCGTCATCACGGCCGCACTGGCCGTCCTGCTCGCGATGACGGGCACCCTCGGCCCGATCTGAGCACACGTCCGCCCGCTGACGTCGGTGGCGGCTGCGCCGCGTAGTAGAAAGACAGCATGGCCACCGAGCTGCAGATCGATCCCGCCCTGCGCGCGTTCGTCGTCGACGAGCTGCTGCCGGGCCTGGACCTCGACGCCGACCGGTTCTTCGCGACGCTCGCCTCCCTGCAGGAGCGGTTCGCCGGGCGCATCGCCGACGCACTCGCGCAGCGGGCCACGTTCCAGGTGCAGATCGACGCGTGGCACCGCGAGCACGGCGGTGGCGATCCGTCGTCGTACGCGGCGTTCCTCACCGACATCGGCTATCTGACACCGCCCGCGTCGCCGCAGGTGACGGTCGACCGGGTCGACGCGGAGATCGCGCACGTCCCCGGCCCCCAGCTCGTCGTGCCCTCCACGGTGCCGCGGTATGCGATCAACGCCGCCAACGCCCGCTGGGGCTCGCTGTTCGATGCGCTCTACGGCACCGACGCGCTGCCACTGGATCACCAGCTGGAGCCGGGGTACGACGAGCGCCGCGGTGCGCAGGTGATCGCGGAGGCCGACCGGCTCCTCGACGAGCTGTTCCCCCTCGCGACCGGCAGCCACGCCGACGCCACCGCCTACCGCGTCGCCGACGGGGCGCTGGTCGTCGAGGGCGCCGGGCCGCTGGCCGATCCGTCGCAGTTCGCGGGCTCGGCACCGGGCGCGGTCCTGCTGCGCCGTCACGGCCTGCACGTCGAGCTGACGATCGATCCCGAGCACCGGGTCGGGCGCCGGCACCACGCCGACGTCGCCGACATGGTGCTGGAATCGGCCGTCACCACGATCGTCGACCTGGAGGACTCGGTCGCCACGGTCGACGGACAGGACAAGGCCGCCGCGTACCGCACCTGGCTCGGGCTGATGACCGGAGGGCTGACGGCGTCGTTCGAGAAGGGCGGCAGGACCGTCGAGCGGGCGGTGCACGGCGACCGCCACTACGTCGGCCCCGACGGCGGGGAGCTGGTGCTGCCCGGCCGCTCGCTGTTGCTCGTGCGCACCTGCGGACACCACATGACGACCAACGCGGTACGCACGGCCGAGGGCACCGAGGTGGCCGAGGGCGTGCTCGACGCACTGGTCTGCGCCACCGCCGCGCTGCACGACCTGCGCGGTCTGGGGCGGTACTCCAACTCCCGCGCGGGCAGCGTGTACATCGTCAAGCCCAAGCAGCACGGGCCGGACGAGGTGGCACTCACCGTCGAGCTGTTCGCGGCCGTCGAACAGGCGCTGGGACTGGAGCCGCGCACGCTCAAGATCGGGATCATGGACGAGGAGAAGCGCACCTCGCTCACCCTCGACGCCTGCCTGGAACGCGCACAGGACCGGGTGATCTTCGTCAACACGGGGTTCCTCGACCGCACCGGTGACGAGATCCACACCGACTTCGAGGCCGGCCCGGTCGTCCGCAAGGACGACATGAAGGCCACCCCGTGGCTCACCGGCTACGAGAACCGCAACGTCGACGTGGCGCTGCGCGCCGGCTTCCCCGGCCACGCCCAGGTCGGCAAGGGCATGTGGGCGAAGCCGGCCGCGATGGCCGCGATGCTGGAGCAGAAGGGCGCCCAGCCCGAGGCCGGCGCCAGCTGCGCGTGGGTGCCCTCGCCGACCGCCGCCACGCTGCACGCCCTGCACTACCTGCGCACCGACGTCGCGGCCCGGCAGAAGGAGTTGGCCGGCCGCGACACCGACCGAGCGCTGCTGCTGCAGGTTCCGGTGCTGGCGCGGGCGCTCACCGACGACGAGGTGCGTCACGAGCTGGAGACCGACGCCCAGTCGATCCTCGGTTACGTCGTGCGCTGGGTGGGGCTGGGCATCGGTTGCTCCACGGTGCCCGACCTCGACGGCGTCGGGCTGATGGAGGACCGCGCCACGCTGCGCATCTCCAGCCAGCTCATCGCCAACTGGCTCCGGCACGGGCTGGTGGACCAGGAGCAGGTGCGCGAGACCTTCGCCCGGATGGCTGCGCTGGTCGACGAGCAGAACGCCGGCGAGCCCGGATACCGGCCGATGGCTGCCGACCTCGACGGCAACGAGTCGTTCCAGGCGGCCCTGGAGCTGATCTTCTCCGGGCGCACCGAACCGGCCGGCTACACCGAGCGCGCGCTGACCACCTGGCGCCAGAAGGCGAAGTCCCGCGGCTGAGAGCGGGATCCGCACGACCCGCCGCGGATCGTCACGGGGGTGGGCGCTCGTCCCCGGACAGCCGCGCGCACAGCCACCCCGCGGCCGACGCCGCGACGGCGTCGCCCGCCGCGTATCGGACGAGCAGCAGCCCGTCGAGCACCGCCAGCACGGCGGCGGCGGCGGCGCGCTGCTGCGGTGGGAGGTCGAGGCGCGCCGCGGTCCACGCCAGCCAGTCGCGCGAAACCGCCGCCGCCGAGCGGAAGGGTTCTTGCGTACCTTCGCCGTCCTGGCCCTGCTCGCCGACCCCGGCCCGCTCAACATCCTCAGCCGACGCGGCTTCGGTCGCCCGCTGGTACGCAACCTGCTGCACCCGGCTCGGACCGATCCCGGTGTGCGGGCCGACCTCACCGCGTTCCTCCGGAGCATCAGTCCGGTGGACCTGCTCGCCGCGGTCGACGGCCTCCGCGCATTCCACGGGCGGGCCGGCGTGGTGTGGGGCCGTCGCGACCGCGTCTTCCCTGCCCGGGACGCCGAGCGGCTCGCCGACCTGCTCGGCACCACCGTCACCTGGCTCGACGATGCGTCGACGTTCGTGCCGATCGACCGGCCCGACGCCGTCGCGGACGCCGTGCTCGCCCTTCTCCCGGCCACCCCGGGGGCGCCTGCGTAGGGTCGCCCGCGTGCTCGCCCTGCGCCCGGTGCCCTACGACCATCCCGACTCCCGTGACCTCGCCGCCCGGGTGCAGCGCTACTACCGGGGGATCTACGGCGACGAGGACCTGACGCCGCTCGATCCCCGCCAGTTCGACCCACCGGGCGGCCTTTTCCTGGTCGGGTACTACGAGCGCGGCACTGTCGCCTGTGGCGGTTGGCGGGCCCGCGACCACGCCGACGACCCCGTGCTCGCCGACGGCGACGCGGAGCTCAAGCGTATGTATGTCGTCCCTGAGCGGCGCGGCCTCGGGATCGCCCGGCGGGTGCTCGCCGAGCTGGAGCGTGTCGCCCTCGAAGCGGGCCGGCGCCGGATCGTGCTGGAGACCGGCGTCGCGCAGCCCGAAGCGATTGCGCTCTACCTCAGCAGTGGGTACACACCGGCGCCGAAGTTCGGCATCTACCGGCGGGAGCCCGGCAGCCGCTGCTTCGCGAAACCCCTCGTGAGTGGAAAACGGGGCGCCGGCCCTGTTCCACCCTCACTGAAGGCGGAGCCGCGAGCGGTCACACCTGGCGCGAAACCGCGCGAAGGCGAATGATCCGCGCGGTACGCGCATGAGGAACGGCAGAAGGGGGCTACGACGGTGTTGCTCGCACAGGCGGACCTGCGGTTGAACACGACCGCCATCGACTACGTGCTGGTGGCGTTCTACTTCGTGCTGGTGCTCGGGATCGGCGTGGTGGCGCGCCGCTCGGTGTCGTCGAGCCTCGACTTTCTGCTGTCGGGTCGATCCCTCCCGGCCTGGGTGACGGGCCTGGCGTTCGTCTCGGCGAACCTGGGCGCACTCGAGCTGGTGGGCATGTCGGCCAACGGCGCCCAGTACGGCCTCCCGGTGGTGCACTACTACTGGATCGGCGCCGTGCCGGCGATGGTGTTCCTCGGCATCGTGATGATGCCCTTCTACTACGGCTCCCAAGCCCGCAGCGTGCCGGAGTTCCTGCGCAAGCGGTTCGACGCGACCACCCAGCGCGTCAACGCGGTGACGTTCGCGGTGGCGTCGGTGCTGATCGCCGGGGTCAACCTGTTCACCCTCGGCATCGTGCTGCAGGCCCTGCTGGGCTGGTCACTGGCCTTCGCGATTCCGGTGGCGGCGCTGGTGGTGTTGGCCTACACGGTGCTGGGCGGGCTGTCGGCGGCGATCTACAACGAGGTGCTGCAGTTCTTCGTCATCCTGGCCCTGCTCGTGCCGCTCACCGTGGCGGGGCTGGCCCGCGTCGGCGGGTGGGACGGGCTCAAAGAAAAGGTGGCGACGGCGGCCGGCGGCGGGCCCGACCAGCTCGCGGCGTGGCCCGGCACGGCGCTGACCGAGATCGAGAACCCGACGCTGTCGGTGATCGGCATCGTGTTCGGCCTGGGCTTCGTGCTGTCGTTCGGCTACTGGACGACGAACTTCGCCGAGGTGCAGCGAGCGCTCTCGGCCCGCAACATGTCCGCCGCGCGGCGCACCCCGATCATCGCTGCGTTCCCGAAGGCACTGATCCCACTGGTCGTGGTGATCCCCGGCATGGTCGCGGGCGTCCTGATCCCGCAGGTCACCGCGCTCAAGGCCGGTGGGGACTCCGGCGGTGTCACCTACAACAACTCGTTGACATTGCTGATGAACGAGGTGTTGCCCAACGGCCTGCTTGGCGTCGCGCTGGCGGGCCTGCTGGCTTCGTTCATGGCCGGCATGGCGGCCAACATCAGCTCGCTCAACACCGTGTTCACCTACGACCTGTGGCAGGACTGGATCCGCCCGGGCCGCGACGACCGCTACTACCTGCAGGTCGGACGGCTCGTGACGGTGGTGGGGTGCGTCCTGGCCATCGGCGCGGCCTTCCTCGCCGGCAGCTACTCGAACATCACCGACTACATCCAGTCCCTGTTCAGCTTCTTCAACGCACCGTTGTTCGCGATCTTCATCCTGGGCCTGTTCTGGAAGCGGATGACGGGCCCCGCGGGATGGACGGGACTGGTCGCGGGCACCGTCGCCGCGGTCGCGGTGGACCTGCTGACCCGGGCCAAGGTGCTGTCACTGTCCAGTCAGGCCGGCAGCTTCGTCGGCGCGGCAGCGGCGTTCGTCGTCGGGGTCACCGTGGCGGTGGCGGTGTCGATGGTGACCCAGCCCAAGCCGGACGCCGAACTCGTCGGCCTCACCTGGTCGCTGACCTCGCGCGAGTCCCGCTCCCACACCACCACCGGTCAGGACAGCGGCTGGTACCGCTCACCCGTCGTGCTGGGCGTGCTCGTGCTCGTGCTCGTCGTCGTGCTCTACATCGTGATCTGACAGGAGAATTCGCATGACCGACAAGGAAGCCGTGGGGACGGCGCCGAATGCGTCCGCTGCGCTGTTCGACCTGCGCACGGTGATCGCGGTCCTGTTCCTGGTCTACGGCGCCGTGCTGACCGTGATGGGGTTCGTGTCCGACTCGCCCGAGGAGCTCGCCAAGTCCGGCGGCATCGACATGAACCTGTGGACGGGCCTGACCATGCTCGTCATCGGGGGGCTGTTCATAACGTGGGCCCTGTTGCGGCCGTTGCAGCCGCCGGCCGCCGAGGATGCGGCGGAGTAGGGCCGAGATGACGACGGAGGCGCGTCGACGGTGACGCACGTCCGGAGGGGTCGGAGCCTCAGCGGGGGAGGCGCGGGTTGAACGCGAGGAGCGTCCAGTCGTCGAGGCGGCGCAGGGCGCGGCGGAGACGGCGGGTCATGGGTCGTCCTTCCTGATCGGTTGTCGGCGTACCCCCTCTTCAGCGGACCGGTCCACTGAATCGTTCCAGACGATCAGGTGAGGCCGCTCACGGGCGTCGTACCCGTGCCGCACCGGGCACGCCCGAGGACGATCGTCGAGTTGGGGCCGGCGCAACTGTCAGGGAGGTGTCGGTGTTCGCGCTGGTCGTCGCGCATCTCGCGGTCGCCGCGCTGCCGCCGCTCCTCTCCGCGCAACACCCGCGGGCCGCGTTCGTGGTCGCCGCCACGCTTCCCGCCGCCGCGCTCGTCTGGGCCCTGACGCAGGCGACGCCGGCCCCGCACGGCGGGGTCGACGCCGTCACCGCGTGGGCACCGACCCTGGGGCTGGAGTTCGCCTTCCGGCTCGACGCGCTGTCACTGGCCATGATCGTTCTGGTCTCGGGGCTACGGCGTAGTGATCCTGGTCTACTGCGTGGGCTACTTCGGTGCCGACCCGCCCGACGCCTCCCGCAACGCCGCGCTGCCGCTGGCGTTCGCGGGCACGATGCTCGGCCCGGTCCTCGCTGACGACCTGTTGACGCTCCACGTCTTCTGGGAGCTGACCTCGATCGCCTCATTCCTGCTCGTCGGGCAGAGCGGCGAGCAGCGCGAGGAGCGACGGGCCGCGGGGCAGGCGCTGCTGGTGGCGGTGCTGGGCGGGCTCGCGATGCTGCTGGGGTTCGTGCTGCTCGGCGCGTTCATCAAGTCGGCGGAGCTGCCGTTCGACCCGTGGCTGCCCGCGGCGATGGTGGCGCCCACGCCGGTGAGCGCCTACCTGCACGCGGCGTCGATGGTCGAGGCCGGCGTGTACCTGGTGGCGCGGCTGACCCCGGGCTTCGCCGACGCCGCGGTCGGGTGGGCGCCGATCGCCGTGGTCGGGGTGGGCACGATGCTCCTCGGCGGGTGGCGGGCGCTGCGGGAGACCGACCTCAAGCGCGTGCTCGCGTTCGGCACCGTCAGCCAGCTCGGGTTCCTGATGGTCCTGCTGGGCACCGGGACGCCGACCGCCACGCTCGCCGGGATCGCGATGCTGCTCGCGCACGGGCTGTTCAGAGCGCCGCTGTTCCTGTCCGTCGGCGCGATCGACCACGCCACCGGCACCCGTGACCTGCGCCGACTCTCCGGCGCGATCGTTGTCGATTTTCCGGGCCCTGGACACCGTCGGCGAGATCGGGGTCCTGTTCATCGCCGCCGCCGGCGTGGCGAGCCTGGTGCTGGCCACCCGCTACGACCGCGGGCGGGCCGGCGTGGAGGCCGGACAGGGCAGCCCACGGCACGAGGAGGACGTGGTCGGATGAACGAGGACTGGTTCCTTCCCGGCACGGGCCGCAACCACCGCGACCCCAGCCTGCTGCTCGAGCTCACCACCCGCGTGCTGTTCCCGACCGTGCTCGTGTTCTCCCGGTACCTGCTGTTCGTGGGCCACTACGGGCCCGGCGGCGGCTTCAGCGGCGGGCCGGACCGGGGCCGACCGAGGTGATCAAGGATGACGACCGGCAGGTCACCGTCATCGACGGACAGCCGACGGCGTCGCTCAACCAGACCCCCGGCTCCGTTCCCACCGAGCAGGGCTCCCTGCCCTGCTTCCATGTCGACGCCCCGCTCGCCGACGCCCTGGCCCGGGTGACCAGGGCCGGCGGCCGGGTCGTCGAGCCCGGCACGCCCCGTGGTGACGACGGGGTGTTCAGCCTGGTGACCGACACCGGGGGCAACGCCCTGTACCTGCACGCCTCCTCCCAGAGCCGGCACCGGACCTCCTGCGGTCCGGGCCAGGAGAGAACGGGAGTCGGTCGTTGTGAAACGCTTCATCGGTGCCCCTCTACGCGCTCGGTGACGTCGAACCCGACATCCATCCCGACGCCTACGTCCACCCGGACGCCGTGGTGATCGGCAACGTGACGATCGGGGCGGAGGCCTCGGTCTGGCCCACCGCGGTGCTGCGCGGCGACGACGGCAGCATCGTGGTCGGGGCGCGGTCCAGCGTGCAGGACGGCTCGATCATCCACTGCACGGCCGGGCAGGCGACGATCATCGGTGACGAGGTGACGGTCGGCCACAACGTCCACATCGAGGGCGCGACGATCGGTGCCCGCGCGCTGATCTCGTCCGGCTCGGTCGTGCTGAACGGGGCGACGGTGGGGGAGGGCGCGGTGGTCGCCGCGGGGGCGGTGGTCTCGCCGAACGCGACGATCCCGCCGCGGACGATGGCGCTCGGGATCCCGGCGCGGGTGCGGGAGGGCCACGAGGTGCCCGCTGACGCCACCTCCTACGCCGTGACGTCCTACGTCGAGCGCGGGAAGCGGTTCCGTAGCGAGCTGCGGCGGTTGCCCTGATGGCCGCCGCCGACGCAGGAGGCGGTCCCCGACCCGCCGGCGAGACAGGAGGCGGTCCTCGGCGCCGTCCCCTGGAGGAAGTCGTGGAAATGGGATGGGCGCGGGCGCTCGGGCCCGTCGCGCCGGTGATCGCGGAGATGGGGGAGTTCCTGCGGGCCGAGCTGGCGGCGGGGCGGCGCTACCTGCCGGCGGGGGCGAACGTGCTGCGCGCGTTCCAGTGCCCGTTCGACGCGGTCCGGGTGCTGATCGTCGGTCAGGACCCGTACCCGACGCCCGGGCACGCCGTCGGGCTGTCGTTCTCGGTGGCCCCCGGGACCCGGCCCGTGCCGCGTTCGCTCGCCAACATCTTCCGTGAGTACAGCGAGGATCTCGGTCACCCCCGGCCCTCCACCGGCGATCTGACGCCGTGGGCCGATCAGGGGGTGCTGCTGCTCAACCGGGTGCTCACCGTCTCACCCGGGGAACCGGGGTCGCACCGCGGGAAGGGCTGGGAGGCCGTCACCGAGCAGGCCATCCGGGCGCTGGTCGACCGCGACGGCGGACCGCTCGTCGCCATCCTGTGGGGCAGCGACGCCCGCAAGCTCGCCCCGCTGCT